>JBDVXS010000108.1:0-32773 GCA_039964305.1 Hyphomicrobiales bacterium | reverse complement strand
ACTATACAAAATAACGTTAGTTTACGTGTATGCGGGTGATTTAGGTGTATAAAAAGGTGGATTTTTATACATCTCGCACCACTATCTTGTTGAAATTTATGGCTATTTTAAAGAAAAATGGTGCCCCCACACGGACTCGAACCGCGGACCTATTGATTACAAATCAATTGCTCTACCAGCTGAGCTATAGGGGCATTGGAGACGCTGATACCGTGGTTCAAATCATAATTCAAGCGAAATTTATCGAATTTACCGCTTAATTTTCAACGGGCTATTATTGACCTGCAGTTTGAATTTCTGGTAGCGCCGCGCCATCGGCTTCTGTGCTTCCAGAATCACCCTCAACAAGCGCACGGCGGCGTTGGATGTAGGTTGATCGCAAGGTCACATATGGATCAGGTGAAGCAAAGATAACATCGTCTAGCAGTTCACCATTTCTTTGGCGTTGGTCAACGATGTTCGTTCCATTGGAAATTGCACCACCAAAACCGAAATCAGTTATTACACCGATATAAGTGGTTGGTGATAAGGCAATGTCGCCGATGCGGCCAAATGTATCCCGAACGTTACTAGGTCCAAGCAATGGGTTCACTAGGTAACGTCCTTCGCCAACCCCCCAGTCAGCCAATGTTAGGCCAAAATCAGTTGGGTTATAAGGCGTACCAAGGTGGTCTGCTATATCAAATGCACCGCCAAGGCCGAGTGTTGAGTTGATGACTAAACGCTTCAACGTTTTGCCCGCTTCTTGCCCGTTACCTTGAAGGGTGTAGTTGATCAAGTCACCTGGTCCTTCCAGATGGCGTAGACCGTTTCGTGCAATCAAACGCAGTGGACCAGGGACCAACGCACCATAAACTTTCGAAAGGGGGCGAATGAGGACGAAATCAAGGCCACGGTTAATGCCGAAGAAAAACCGGTTTAGCCCTTGTTGAGGGTCATGCACGACGAGTTCGTCTTCTGTTTCGTCTTCCGCAACAGGTTCTGTCGCTGTTTGACCGTAAGAAGACTGCGAAGAAGCGGTGTAAGAACTAACAATAGGGTTCGCGCGGGGGATCGCTGCGATCTGTGTCTCTACTTGCGGTTGAACAAGCAGTGCACTGTTATTTTTGTGCACAGCAGAGCAACCAGCGAGGAGTACACCCACTGATATGATAACGCCCGTTTTAACAAAGGTTGAGATCGTTGTTTTTTGTGTAATTGGCATAAATCAATCCAAATCAGAGGCGTGTAACGAATCAATAACAAAAATTTAAAAAAATCCCAATGACCATCGAGCAAAAAAACGTTTAAAGGTGTGATTAATCAGCAACAATGCTAAATAGAACGTTCTCGACTTGATTGGTGAGCCTAAAATAACATGTTTTCGACCTTTGACGCCCTGATTTCCCAGTTAGTTAGCTTGGTATCTCGAAAAGCAAAAATCTGTCTTTTGATCTATCTGGCTCTCTTGGGTCTTAGTGTATTTGCGACAATTAGCTATCTTGGCGTCAATACAGACAGCAGCAAAATGCTAGCGCCAACGCTTGGTTTTCAGCAAAAAACACATGCCTTCAATGAGAATTTTCCAAGCATTAAGAACAGCTTGGTGGTGGTTGTCCGGTCGAAGGTGTCGGATGCTGCAAATGAGGCAACAGCGAAGATCGTTGCAGCCATCAAAGATGACCCCAATCTTGACAATGTGTTTTCGCCTGCAACGTCGGATTTTTTTCTGCAAAACGGTCTGCTCTACAAAGATGAGGAGACCTTGGAAGCTGAGCTTGAACAGCTCAATAAATCAGCATCCTTGCTGGCAAGTTTAAGAGCGACGCCGACTTTTGATAATTTCTTTCATTCGCTTTTTACCGCCGAAGAATTGGCAGAGCAGGCTGATTTTGATCGTGCGTTCTTGGATGACTTTTACCTCGATGTCACAAAGACCATCAAGGCGCGTGAAAAGGGCGAGATTTTGCCTCTTTCATGGGCGAAGGCATCGGGCACTGAGACAAGCTCAACGGATGGAGAGGGCAGCGCAAGCAGTGCAGATGATCAAGAGGCGCAACGCCTGCTTTATGCGGCACCTGTCTTTAACTTTAAAGCCATCCAACCCGCAAAAGCGGCGATTACGACATTGCAATCGGCAATAGATGGGCTGGATCCTGAACTCAAAGCGCTCACAACGATTGGTATTACGGGTGATCCGGCTTTGCGCTTTGAAGAACTCAAAAGCGTATCGAACGGGATAGCATTATCTCTTGGTCTTTCATTTTTGCTGGTTGCTGTTTTGTTGTGGGTCGCTTTTCGCTCCACCAAAGGTGTCGTGTTGACTTTTGTTGCGCTGGTTTCGGCGCTTATTTTGACAACAGGTTTTGCGGCAGCGTTCTTTGGGGACCTCAATCTTGTCTCCGTCGCCTTCATTGTGCTGTTGGTTGGCCTGGGTTTGGATTTCACCATTCATGTGCTGGCTCATCTTGGTGATGAAAACAAAGAAACCACCTTTGAAACGTTGACTGCCATGGGTGGCGGGATCGGGGGGGCGTTGCTTTTGAGTGCGCTTACAACGGCGTTGGCCTTCTTATCTTTTGCACCAACGGATTTCGTTGGCATGGCGCAATTGGGTGTTTTGGGCGCTGTGGGTGTGTTGGTGGCGTTCATCGTATCGGTGACGTTAGTGCCCGCATTGATCACAGTGTTTCCGTGGTTTGAGCGCTTTGCAATGAAAACAAACAGCTTAGATAAAGCACCAGCGTCTGCATCTGGTTTTGCGCACATCATTCAGGCAGGAAGACCGATCCTTGCCGCCTTATTGGTGCTGTTATCCGTTGGTTCATTATTCGTAATTTCTGACGTTCGCTTTGATGCTGACCCTGTGGCTTTGCGAGATCCAGACAGCCCCTCAATGAAAACGCTTGGCCTATTGCATGAGCGAACGGAAACCGCGCCTTATCGGTTGAGCTTGATGCGGACGAGCTTGGAGGAAGCGGATAAAACGGCGGAAGCTGTGAAAGCGCTTGATACCGTTCATTCAGCGCGAACATTGAGCAATCTTGTGCCTGCAAACCAAGACGAGAAATTTGAAATTCTTGATCTATCATTCGCGACAATGGACACGATTGTGACAGGTGAGGGGTTGGAGAATGCTAAGCTGCCAGAAGGGCAGACGCCATTGGATGCGCTTAGCGAGCGGTTGGCAAAGCAAACAGACCGTCCTGCTGCCGTGGCTTTTTCTGTCGTGTTGGCAAAACTCAGTGCAGAAAATGCCGATAGACAACGCCAAGTAGAAGGCGACATCTTCCGTTTCTTCCCTGCCTTGATAAAAGCCATTGAGGCCCAGTTGTTGGTGGACTTTGTAACGCTTGAAAACGTGCCGGAGTTTTTCAAACAACGTTTTGTTGGCAAAGATAAACAATGGCGCGTGGATATCGTGCCGAAGGGTGATGTACGCGACAGCAAAGTGTTGGACAAATTCGTCACGTCGATTGAGGCTTATGATGAAACAGCCGCCGGCGCTCCGCTACAAATCGCCAATGCGGGTAAAACCGTGTCACAAGCGATGGTGCTAGCTGTTAGTTTGGCAGCGATCAGTATTTTGGTGGTGTCATTCATTGTACTTCGCAAATTTACCACTGTTATTGCTATCATTGTGCCGCTGGTCATGGCTGGATTGTTAACGGGAGCGGCCAGCGTAATGTTCGGCATCCCATTTAATTACGCCAACGTCATCGTTTTGCCGCTGCTGATCGGCCTTGGTGTGGATAGCGGAATTCATATCGCAACCCGCCGAGAACGGTCTGAAGATAGTGCCGCACTTTATCAATCAAGCACTCCGTGGGCGGTCTTGTTTAGCGGCCTTACTACCATTGCAGCCTTTGCTACCCTTAGTGTCTCAGATCATCGTGGAACAGCAAGCATGGGACAAATGTTGGCCATCGCCATCTCGTGCACATTATTGTCAACGATCGTGATTACTCCTTTGATCATTGATTCAATTAAGAAAAAAAAGGCTGGTTAACCTTTGTTTCTTATCTGCCGCACGTTGTCGGCTTGTATGTCTTGCACTATCGGCAAACCACCCTTATTTGATCGAAGGTCAGTTCAAAGCCTTTTTTTAATGCCACAAAAATATGTGTTTTGATCAGGGAAATAATTAGTCGCCACTTTTCGGGCATGTTTTGATGCAATTTGGCGAAACAATAAAAAGGGAAATGTTAAAATGCTAACTACCGCTACCAAACGAGCTGAGCTCTCGACATCCTCTCAACGGCTTTTTTGGACATATAGTCTTGCCCTTTTTACTTTCGTTTTGGTTTTATCGCCATTAAACCCTGCTTTTGCACAATCGGGCGCTGAAAAGGCTGCGATTAGACAAGTAGAATCATTGCTGAAATCGGCTCATAGATCATCTGGCAGCCTCGGTGGTCTTCGTTCGGTGGTTTCAAGACACTTCGCTGTTGGTACATGGACAAACGCGACACTTGGTAAAGCAGGTAGAAAGATTACATCCGGTCAACGTTCCCAAGTGCGTAAATTATTGCCAAGCTACATCGCCAAGCAATATTTCAAACAGTTCAGCGGAAGCGGTTCAAGAGCTGGTTCAGTTGTTAAAGCCCGCACCGTTCGCCGCGATATATTGGTAACATCAAAAATCCCAAGCCGCAGCCGTACCTTTACAGTTGTGTGGCGTATGCGCGTTATTGGTGGCAAGCCTCGCGTGATTGATTATGTAACGGGCGGTGTGTCAGCGGTTATTTTGCGTCGGTCAGAATTTGGCGGTAAAATCAAACAATCTGGCGGTGCAGGCCTCGTTAGATTCTTGAAAAAGTTCATCGCCTCTTAGCGAGTTTCTAAACTGTAACGACCACCATAAAATCAATGATTTTGGTCTTGTACTGGACAAAGCTGTGTTTTTTTGTCCAGTATTACAATATTCGGCATTAAACATGCCGTTTAATTATATTTAGAGGAAAATTCCTTTTTCTTCTCTCATTCTAGTAGTTTGCGGCATCTACTTAAAACAGAATGGAGGCTGGCTTGGCAGGTGACCACGCTGCTGCATTTTTAGAAGACGGCATAGAAGGCGCTGAATTGACTGTCCTGCTCGCGAACCCACGCGGTTTTTGCGCTGGCGTTGAGCGGGCAATTACAATTGTGGAGCGCGCTTTAATCAAGTTCGGTTCTCCTGTTTATGTTCGCCACGAAATCGTTCACAACAAGCGCGTCGTTGAAGAACTGCGTAATAAGGGTGCCGTGTTCGTTGAGGAACTGGACGAAGTACCGACAGGTGCTGTCACGATATTCAGTGCCCACGGTGTTTCACGTTTGGTGGAAGATGATGCCGACAAGCGTACGTTGAAAGTGATCGACGCTACCTGCCCATTGGTGACAAAAGTCCACATTGAAGGCCGTCGTTATGCTGAAAAAGGGTATGACGTCGTTCTGATTGGTCATTTGGGTCATGCTGAGGTTGAGGGAACTATCGGCCAAATTCCAAAGCCTATTCATGTGGTTGCAAACGAAGAGGAGGCGAGAAACCTCTCCGTTGAAAACCCTGAAAAAGTCGCGTTTATCACGCAAACCACCTTGAGCGTACACGATACGCAAAACATCATCGCTGCTCTTAAAAAACGTTTTCCTGCGATTGTTGGGCCCGACACAAAAGATATTTGTTATGCCACGCAAAACCGTCAAACAGCAGTGCTTGATATGATCGACGAGATTGATCTTTTGTTGGTTGTCGGCGCTCATAATAGTTCCAATTCAAACCGCTTGCGAGAGATTGGCACTTTAGAAGGCATTGAAAGCTATTTGATCGAGACTGCTGAGGCACTTGATCCAGCTTGGTTGAATGGCGTGGAGCGCGTTGGCTTGACTGCTGGGGCATCTGCTCCAGATTCAATCGTGCAAGAAACATTGACCCGACTTTCCCAGCTTCGGCAGACCAAAATTGTCATCCGCAATGGGGTGAAAGAAGATATGCAGTTCAAGCTGCCAGCTGAGGTCGCGAAGATTTAAAAAATGAGATTTGGCCTATATGGCATCATGTTGCAGCACTCACGATTGTATTTGCTGTAAATGTGACCGATTTGACATCAAAAAAACTGGACTGATTTGGTTTTTGCCAGTAGGTCTTACCACAATTCAGCGTGCTGTGTTCTCCCAACCAGCACCAACAGTGAAGGATACGGACTTGAGTGTACCTCTTTTTCAGCAAGCCAAAGTCGGCGCTTACGTAATGAAGCAAAAGATGAAGGGCAATAAGCATTACCCATTGGTGCTTATGCTTGAACCTCTTTTCCAGTGTAATCTGGCTTGTGCTGGTTGCGGTAAAATTGATTATCCAAAGCCAATTATGAAACAGCGTTTGAGCGTTGAGGAATGTTTGGAAGCTGTCGACGAATGCGGCGCACCTATTGTTGCTTTGCCTGGTGGCGAGCCGCTCATCCATAATGGTATTGTTGATATCGTAAATGGCATTGTCGAACGTAAGAAATTCGTGTCGCTTTGTACCAATGCAATTTTGCTTGAAAAGAAACTCGATCTTTTCACGCCTTCCAAATATCTCTTCTTCTCCGTTCACTTGGACGGCATGAAAGATCACCACGACAAATCAGTTTGTCGGGCAGGTATTTTTGACAAAGCAGTCAGTGCGATCAAAACAGCCAAAGAAAAAGGCTTTCAAGTCAACACCAACTGTACTGTGTTTGACGGTCATCCAGTTGACGACTTGGTTGAATTCTTCGATTTCTGTCGCGACCTTGATGTTGGCGTTACCGTTTCACCGGGCTTTGCTTATGAGCGCGCGCCGGACCAAGACAACTTCTTGAACCGTAAGAAAACCAAAGAATTCTTCCGTGAAGTGTTTAAACGCGGAAAGGGCCGCAACTGGACCCTTTCACATTCAACACTCTATCTCGATTTTCTTGCTGGCAATCAGCAATACCAATGCTCTCCTTGGGGTATGCCAACACGCAATGTGTTTGGTTGGCAAAAGCCTTGTTACCTTTTGGGTGAGGGTTATACCGACAGCTATAAAGAGCTGATGGAAGAAACTGATTGGGATGCATACGGCACAGGCCGCTACGAGAAATGTTCTGACTGTATGGCGCATTGCGGTTATGAGCCGACTGCGGCAGCTGATGCCACAAACAACCCGCTTAAAGCCATGATGCTTGGTATTGCTGGTCCAAAACTTGATGGTCCAATGGCACCCGAGATCAACATGGAAAATGCACGTCCTGCCCATGACATTTATGATGACTTGGTGCAAGAACAGCTTGATAAGTTGGATGCTGCTGAATAGCGCCGTTCAACGATAAATTTAAAAAGCCTCGATTTTCATCGGGGCTTTTTTATGCGCGCTCGCTTTCATTGGGGGAGCCGAGAAAATCCATAGGATTAAAGGCAATGGATTTTAGGGTCTGCTTGTCCAAGACATCCATAAACGCTTGCTGTGCATTTGCCATCACACCCCGCAGTTTGCACGCTGGTGAAAAGACGCATGTTCCAGCTGGTTCTTGCATGCAGCTTACAATGGCAAAGTCGTTTTCAATCAACCGAACGACGTCGCCCAATGAGATGTCTCCCGCTTTCTGGCCAAGGCTAACCCCGCCACCGCGCCCGCGATGGGAGGTTATGAAGCCAGCCTTTGCAAGCTTTGAAACAATCTTCATCACGTGAGATTTTACCAGTTGAAGGCGCTTGGCGATTTCATCGACCGTCATTGGTTCTGGTTCAGTATCGAGCAACATTAAAATGCGAAACGAAAAATCACTGGCTTGGCTTAACCGCATGGCACCCTCAATAGATACATCTAATATGTTGATTTTAGCATGGTTCGATGTTACATAAAAGATGCAAAATAAATGAATGTATTGATGATGACGGAAAACCAACCACAAGCAAATCCTGAACTCGCAATGGGGGCAGGGGTGAGCGAGCATAAAATTAGCCTCATGGTTGAGCGATTTTATGAGCGCATCTTTGATGATGCGACGCTCGGTCCGATCTTCACAGCTCACATCTCAGGCGACCGCCATGATCATCTTGAAACCATGAAGCGTTTTTGGCGTTCAGTTCTGCTTAAAACCCGCGAATATGACGGCAAACCTGTTCCCGCGCATCAAAAGATTGATGGTGTTGAAATAGGGCACTTCCGCATCTGGCTCGATTTGTTTGGAGCAACGGTTGCTGAGTTATTCACCGATGCAGAGGCTGCAGATATTCTCTCGCGGGCTGAACGGATTGCGACAAGCTTGTGGCTTGCAAGAAATCCGGACCCGTTCCAAAGCCCTCCAGTTTGGGGCATAGCGGATGGCTTTAATCAGCCAGCATAACAATAAGCCTGCATAACGATAAGATTGAGACATAAAATGTGGATTGTTAAAGCTATTGCAGCTCTATTTCTTTTACCTGGAACGGCTGTCATCAACTTGATTGGCATCACTGTTGAGGAAGACGGCGGCATTTTGCGGTCGTTTATCAATATGTGCTTTTGGGGCGTAATCGCTGCATGGGTAGCGCTGAGTTTGTTTCTCTAAAGCTGGTGAGGCTAGATAAGCTTAGGTAGTTCTGTAAAGGCTGCTTTTTGGAGCGCTGCCAAGGCTGTATCTGTATTGCCTTTGAGCTTCAACAAGGCACCAAGGCGAAACGGGTTTTTCAAAAGAGCCATTAAGATAGGTTTGAGGTTTGGTGTGCCGTCCTCATTAACGCCATTTGCCACAAATTCTGGCAGGTGATCGCTCACAGCATCTGAAACTGAACGCAACACGAAAAACGGAATGCCAGCAGCGTTTGCTGCACGGGCGACACCGTGGCTTTCCATGTCAGCAATGGCGGCGCGTGTTAGTTGGTGCAGTTTGGCTTTTTCAGTTGGTTGAAAGATGATGTCATCAACACCGCAAACGCTCATAAGGAGCGGCTTGCTAGCGCCCATTGCTAAGCCTTCAACCTTTTTAGATGCTGGCCGTTTGCCATAGCTCTCATCAAGCGGGGTTACAACGTGGTTTGAAAAGACCACATCCCCAACTCGTAGCTTGGGGGTAAGCCCGCCCGCAATGCCAAAAGAGAGCAGCTTGTCGCATCCTTGGCGGATAAGTTCATCGGCAGCATCTCGTCCGCGTTTTGCTGAAGAGCCTGAAGCGATAATTCGAAATACCTCGTGGTCAAGTCCGGCTTGGTTGACCGCGTTCCAAAAACAATCCACTTCCGCTTGAAAGCCACAAACCACGCCTATCGCCATGAGAGCACCGCCTCTGCCGCCAATTCTCCAGACCGGATAGAGCCTTCAATCGTTGCGGGAACGCCCGTATTTGTCCAATCGCCTGCAAGGCAAAGATTAGCAAGGTCAGTTTTCGTGTCAGGCCGTTTAGCAACGCTTTCAGGCGATTGGTCAAAGGTCGCGCGGCGTTCGCGAATGAGACGGCCTGCTTCATAGCTTGTGTTTGTTGGTAAGTCTAAAGCTGCAACCACTTCGTCCCACAATTGGGGGAGAAGCTCATCTTCAGAAAGACGGTCTAACCCCAGAGCATCTGCTGCACTTATTGTAAGGCTGATGATGTTGCCGCGGGTGAAAATCCAGTGGGTTTTTGAATTGACGAGACCCAACAGCGGTGGCGCATTATCGGCGCTCCATCCATCGGCCATTTTAAAGTGGGCATTGACGATAGCCGTGTCGCCATCTGGTATCGAACTATCTGACGCTAACCGCGCGGCCTGTGCACGGGGAACGGCGAGCACCACGCTGTCTTGTTTGCCAAGGGTGATAACGTCATCGCCAAGGTGAAGGCTTGTCACCAAACCATTGTTCGTTTCTATCTCTTTTAAAGGGATATTAAATTGCGGCTCTACATCCTTCGTTTCAAGGAAAGTGAGGGCAGGGTCAACAAAGGTCTCGCTCAGGCCCCGCTTGGCAATCATGGGTTTGCAATAGGTGCCACCCTTGGCGAATGTTTCCGCGAATACGGCCCACATCAGCTTGGCACTAGCGCGGTCTGGGGTGGTGTTTAAAACGGCCCATGTCATTGGTTCCCAAAAGCGCTCGAACAGTTTGCCCGTCTTACCGGTCAAGCTCTCAATGGTCGCTTTCGCGCTCGCAAATGGAAATTTCAGGGCACTGGCAAATTCCGACAATCGAACACCTGGAATGGAACGTGATTTTTGAAACACCCACCACGGGATCAACCCTTTATCCAAGGTAACGGCCCAGCGCTCTTTGCTTTCATGGTCGTAAAACGGAAAGGTTGCTTCATCGGCAATCTCAAGCTCATGGCGTGCGCCCAATAAGTCGAGATAGGAAAGGGCGCTTTTATTGCCAGATAGGAGCAAGTGGTTGCCATTATCAATCAAGCAATCAAGTTTTGCATCATGGAAGGAACGACACCGCCCGCCAGCAACTTTCGCGCCGTCATAGAGTTTTACTTCACGCCCAGCATCAGCCAAACGCACCGCTGCACTTAAGCCTGCAACACCAAGGCCCACAATGTGAACCGTGCCGCTCATGGAGCACTAATCTTGGATAGGGCAGGTGCTGGCAAAGGCTCAGCTGGTAAGGGGCGTTTTGGGAACAAGAAGGCATAACGCAGACCATGCCCTAGTTTTTGCCATTTTGAGAGCTTGTAGATTGCTGGATCGCGCACAAAGTCGGCGGCTTCCATACGGTCGAGATAGGTTTCATAAACGCCCATCATCATAAGCGCAGAGCGTTTTGGCTCGCCATCAAGTTCATCTAAAGCGCGGCGCGCCTCAATGAAACGAGCGCGGGCGATTTTGCCAAGGTCACGGCAGACATCACGAAGCTTTTCGTCCGTTGCAACATCATTCGGTATGGTGGTCTCGATGCCGTGTTTTAAAAGCAATTCTGTTGGAAGATAAAGCCGATCAATGTCGGCATCTTCTTCCACATCACGCAAAATATTAGTGAGCTGCAACGCATCGGCAAGGTTCAACGCAAAGCGATCACGTGGTTCGCAATCCGATACGCCAAAAATGCGGATCGACATCATACCAACCGTACCAGCCACACGGCGGGTATAATCAAGCAAGCCCTCAAGCGATGGTCCCTGCACGGGGCCGTCTACATCGGTTTCCATGCCCTCAATCATCATAATGAATTCTTGAGCTGGAATGTTAAACGCATTAATTGGCTCTAGCAGTGCTTTGCCAATGAGCGAGCGCGGCGCACCTTCGTAGAGGGCTGCAATCTCAGTGCGCCAATCTTTCAACAAGCGGCGCTTTTCGTCTAAGTCCCCCTCTTCATCGGCAATATCATCGACGACACGGCAAAACGCATAAACCGCGAAAATCGCATCTCGCCTCGGTTTCGACATTGCCTTCATACCGAGGGTGAACGACGAGCGTGATTTTGTCATCAAGTGCTCAGCATAAGCCTTCGGATCAGTAAAGTCCGTATGAGTATCAATAGGGCCGAGGTGAGCGAGGGACATGGATTGAACTAACGCTTTTGCACGTGAAAGATAAGTCGCATCAATCCGTAAAAGCCTGCAACAGCAAAATCAAGCTTTGTAAGCTTTACACGGGTCGCCAGTGGATCACCAATTCGCAATCGTGCGTGAAGTTTATGGGCAAGGCGCACAATCACGGTTGATTCTGCGGCGAGGCGGCGGCTTTTAAGACGCGGCGCCAAATCGCGACATAAGGCAAGCAGCGGTTCGCAGCCATCAAGGCATTGGTCCAGCACATGGCGCAATGAGGGGGGCGTGTGATCGCCATCTAAGATGTCAGCATCAATGCCCTGCGCTTCCAGCCAATCAGAAGGCAGATAAACGCGGTCGATCTCATGCTTATCTTTGCCGCAATCTTGTAAGTGGTTGAGAATTTGCAGAACCGTGCAAAGCGCGTCGGAATTTTTAAAGCCCGCATTGTCTTCGCCGTGTAGGTCTAGGAGAAAACGACCGACAGGGTCCGCTGACATGGTGCAATAATCAACCAATTCGTCCCAAGTCTTGTAACGGTTTTTCACCACATCTTGGCGAAAGGCATCAAGCAGCTTGCGTCCCCACTCCAACGGTACGTTGCAGGCATTGAGGCTTGTGTGCAGCTTTGTTGCTTTTTCTGTGCCTTTGACGGCTTGTTCAGGCGCCATGAGTGCTGTTTCAAAAGCCGTGAGACGTGCGATTTTTTCGTCAGGCTCAAGCTCAGTGTCATCGCCAATATCATCACCCGCACGAGCAAAGTCATAATAAGCGGCAACGTGAGGGCGCAATTCTTTGGCGATTAAAAAGGAGCCGACAGGAAAATTCTCATCTGAGGCGCCTTTGCCTGATGATGCTTCGATCGTATCATTCAACAGTTTTGAAGCGTTAGCGTCTGTACCAGACATGATGCTGTTGTCCCTTTAGAGTCTCGTTTCCCTGTTTAGTGATTGCCGCCCCGCTTGACAACCGACCCATGATGGACTTGATCAAATACAAACAAGCGCCTTAGTGGATATTATGTCTTTTCTGGATTTTTTCGTCATTGTGACCGGCTTTTCCTGTGTGATTTGGATTTACCTGCTGGTCTTTCATCAACGGTTTTGGCTGTCCAATCAGGTGTTGGGAGGCGATGACGTTTTGCAAGACGGCGAATGGCCCAGTGTTGTGGTTGTGATTCCTGCACGAAATGAAGCTGAGACCATTGGGGCCGTGGCTAAGAGCCATTTGGCGAATGACTACCAAGGAAGGCTTGATCTGATTGTTGTTGATGATCAATCAAGCGATGGAACGGGGGAGCTTGTTCGTGCTTTAGACGACAATCGCGCCCATGTTATTGCGGGCAAAGATTTGCCTCATGGATGGTCTGGCAAATTGTGGGCAGTCAATAACGGGCTAGAAGCTGCTAAGAAAATCGCGCCTGATGCCGATTATGTTTTGCTGACAGATGCGGACATTGAGCACGCACCGGGTACATTGGCGAAACTTGTCACGAAAGCTGTACGCGAAGAACAAGCGATGGTCTCCATCATGGCGGTGCTTGATACGCGCGGTTTTTGGGGTGGGCTTTTAATGCCAGCCTTTATTTTCTTTTTTCAAAAACTCTATCCCTTTCCTGCCATCAACAATCCTGCGTCCAAAATTGGTGGTGCGGCGGGAGGTTGTATGTTGATTGAGCGCAAGGCGCTTGAGGCTATAGGTGGTGTTGAAACCATCAAGGGAGATTTGATCGATGATTGTGCCCTTGGCAAAGCGTTGAAAGACCCGAAAGGTGCGAAGCGGTCTATTTGGCTTGGCTTTGATGAGGGAATAGTCAGCTTACGTGATAACCGCGAACTACATACAATTTGGAAGATGGTGGCGCGAACAGCGTTTACGCAGCTTCAGTTTTCAAGCTTTTTGCTGATTGGTTCCGTTATCGGCATGGCGCTTACTTATTTGGTCGCCCCAATCGCTTTTCTGACTTTACCGCTGCATGGCTCTATCTTAGCCGCCACGCTGGGTGCCTTGGCTTATTTTGGTATGACGTTGGCTTATACGCCGACGTTGCGCCGCTATAAGAAATCACAGCTTTGGGCGCTTATTCTGCCACTATCAGCGGTTGTTTATATGATGATGACTGTGTCATCCGCCTTGAACCATTGGCGTGGGCGCGGTGGCGCGTGGAAAGGCCGGACTTACTCTTGAGCGTCTTCGTGGCTTGTTTTTTCATCTTCCTCAAGGGCTGATATGGAGCGGTTGAGGTGCCCATTTTTTGACAGCCACGACAGGGCTTCGAGCAGAGCATCATCAAGCGGATCGAGATCCATACCAAAGCTTAACTGTGCTTTTGTTGAATCAAAGAGTAATTTACGCCCCGCAAACCGAACGCCAGAAAAGGGTGCTTTCGGTGGTCGTTTCATGAGCTTGCACAAGATTTTTTCTTCAATGAAAGACGCGACGAAGGCAAGACTAAAGGGCACTTGTCGCTTTGGCATATCAATGCCTGTGATTTGTTCAAGGTGCGCCAGAAATTCAGCCATCTTCCAGTTTTTGCCTGAGAGCAGATAACGGTTTGCTGGTTGCCCTTTTTCGCCCGCTTGAATAATGGCTTTGGCAAGCAATTGCACATCAATGAAGTTAATCAATTGATCAAGCGTTGCAGGAATGTCGCCATTGATCAAATCGCGCAGCAAACCAGTTGGTGCTGTCATATGATGATCGCCCGCACCAATGGGAGCAGATGGCATAACGATGATGGTATCAATCAGGAATTTTGCATCCATCACCACCCGCTCGCCACGCCGTTTGGAACGAGCGTAAGCACCAAAAAGGTCAGCGGGTTCGCCAATGTCATCATCTTCAACCGTGCGCTCTTTGCTGCCAGCAGGCCCCGTGATGCAGGTTACAAAGCTTGAGCAATGAACAAAGCGATCGGCCTTCGCATCAAGGGCCGCTTGTAAAATCGTGCGGGTGCCCTCCACATTGACCGTTTGATAGGCGCTTTCATCGGGCATCCATAAAGAGGTGAGGGCAGCAAGATGGTAGACGGTTTTTACGTCATCCATAGCAGCCTGCATGATGGGCGCATCTAAGATATCCGCCTCGATCCGCTCGGCCCCATCTTCGGGCGCATTTTCAAAGGAGCGGTCCACGGCGCGAACTTGATAGCCAGCTTGCAGTAATTCACGCACGAGATGGCGGCCAACAAAGCCATTTGCACCCGTTACAAGAACAAGTTCGTTCATGATGTCGGCCTCCCATTGCAAACCAGAAGCCCTTCATCGCCCACACTACCAAGCACCAATTTGCCAGCCGTTTGAACGGCGATGGAGGCGGCGGAATAGGTGCGACCAGAAGGATCGTCGAATAGGGTCAACACTTGCGTGCCAGTTACTTTTTGAATGCGGGAAGGCGCGTATGATGTCCAGCCATAGCGATAAAGCGCAAGCTTGATGAGGCTTGGATGGACAGCAACTTGAATGATACCCGGTTTGCCAACATTGAGATTGTCGGGACTGCCGTCAAGCTTCACCACATCGCGGCGGTCTGTCTTGGGAAAATAACGCAGTTGATTGGCGCGTGTTTCTGCAACGACGAGGAAGTTGTTGTCACTAAGGGGACGATCCTTGAATTGAATACCGATGCCATTTGGGAAGGCGAGGGTTCGCTCTCTTTCAATGAACGGGCCAACCGATGAAGGTGGCAGCAATTCAAAAGCACCCTTTTTCTCGCCCCTTACATTTTCGAGTAAAGCAGAAAGACCGTGACACTGAGCGCGGTCAAGCGTGACATGCCCTACGGTATTCAGGTTCTTATTGTTTTGTGGGTTTATCGGTGTTTGGTTGATGTTGCCGTATACACGTTCTTCTTGATCTACGGTTGGTTTTTGACCGATCGAAAGAACGATATCGTTTGCTCGGCAATAGCGTTCCCCCTCAAGTATCTCAGGTTTGCTGACGAGGCCATTGGCCATAGCGAAGCGGACGATTGTCGGGGTTGAGATGACATCATGGTTTTGGAAAGTGTACGAGCGATTGACGAAGGCTGCGTGGGTTGTTCCATCTTTGTGAATATAGGTATCCACCCCATGTGGACGCAAACCGCCGGGCATTGTGTCGAAGATCGATGAAACTTTGATTTCACGTTGGTCGAGCTGAGTGGCGGGCACGATATAAACGCCGCCTTCTGGGGGCACGCCGTGTTGAGCAGTCGAGCGGCGGTCGTAAGCTGTTACCAGAAGGTCACCGCCAGGTAGCTTCGCCATATCTTCCGCGCCCAAAACAGAAAGGCCTGTGTCATTATCTTTGAGTACGAGGCGATGGCATTGTTCATGGGCGTAGACAGCGTTGTGGGCTTTCTCAGAACAACTGGCAAGGAGCGCCACGAGCGCAAAGGGTACTGTCTTCTTCAATAATTTGATTGGTGCCACCCGTTTCATTTTCAGCCAATAACCTCAGGCCGTTGATAATCCCATTTCTTGATAAAATGCGCGCATCGTTCTTCAACGCTTGCTGCCATTTCTGGTGAGCCTTTAAAGGCGTTCTTCTTGTATGATTTTACAGAACCAAGATAGCTGTCAAAGTGAGGCTTTGCATTTTCAAAGCCATCTAGCTCCAGTGTTTTATAAATTGTCTCAAGCGAACCCATCGGATCAGCGCTAAGGGTATCATATCCAATTTCAACGAAATCAGGCGCTGCAAAGTCAGCAGTTTCTCGTTCAAAACGACGCATCATTTCATCATAGGTTTTAAGCACCGCCTCATCCACGTCCACATGATCAAACTCTTGCAATGCAAAGACAGGCAAGAGCTTGTGGTAGAAATTGCGCATGGACAAAAACACCTCAAACGGATTGCGGTGTATGTGGATGAACTTCGCATTAGGAAAGATGGATTTTAAGAACAGCGGGCAGCCCGTATAGACAGGATTTTTAATCAGCAATTGCTGGCCTTGTTGTCGGCTGAGCTTGCGCATGAAATGGGTGAACGCATACTCACGGCTTGTCCGTTCTTCGTCGGTCCATTGATCAGGCCAAAGCCCACGATTGAGTTCTTGATCAAACGTCTTTGGAAAATAGATTGCATGGTAGAACGAAATTGGCGTCATGCTGGCCAGCGCAATTTCATCTTCTTGCGGTGCATCAGGGGTGACGGGGATTGCGTCGATATATCGGTCACGCGGGATGGTGCGTTCTAAGATTGGGCGCAACGTATCGATGATGCCGAACATATCCCACGGTAGGCCAACGGTGATCGGATCCACATATCCAAATTGATCAGACTTCACCATGGTGTTGTAAAGGTGCGTTGTGCCAGAGCGCCAATGACCGAGAATGAATATCGGTGCGGGCATTTCATCCAACGCAGGGAGCTTCGGCTCAATGATCATTTTTTCAAGCGCTGAAATTGGCGAACGGCCAAGAGCTGCCCCCCAAATGCCTGCCGCCTTCAGCCTATTGCCAGCGCTCGGCCAGCCACCACGGGAAAAGACACGGGCGAGTGTTTTTAAATCTGCACCGCAAAGGGGATGTGACATTCAATTGGCTCGATTGGTTTCGGTCTACTTTTGGCTCAGTGCTCGCTCTATAGCGGGTACAAGCTCATCCTGTAACCTGCTTGCGGTGATTGGGCCAATAAACTTGTGAACAATAGTGCCTGATTTATCGATCATAAAGGTCTCAGGCACGCCATAGACACCAAAATCAATACCAACCCGCCCGCTATGGTCTGCACCCACGGCGTCATATGGATTGCCAAGCTCTTTTAAAAAGGCGAGGGCATTCTCGTCAGTGTCTTTGTAGTTTAGCCCATAAATGGTGAGGTTCTCATTCTTGCTGAGCGCTTCGACAAACGGGTGCTCTGCGCGACAAGGCGCACACCATGAGGCCCATACATTGATAAGGGTAAGCTTGTTATCCTTTGGGCTGTCACTGGAAAAACTTGGAAGCGTTGCACCCTCAAGGCTTGCTAGCTCAAAGGTTGGGACGCTTTTGCCAATGAGGGCAGAAGGTACGTCTGAGTTATTGCGTCCACTCACAAGTTGTAAGAAAAACAGGCCAGCCAGCCCAAGAAACAAAATGACTGGCAGCATGGCGAAAAGTGAGGGGCGTTTGGACTTGGTTTGTTTTTGCGAGGTCATGGTTTATCCGCGTCTTGCCGTTTAATGCCCGCATCTTCGAGTTTTTTTAATGTCGCTTTTTGTTTTGAGCGATCAATCAGCACCCAAGCAATAACACCAATCATAACAAGCGCTGTAATGGCATAAGCGGCGGTAACATAGCCTAGTTGTCCTGTCAGCATCCGTTCTACTCCGCTGGCTCTGCCATCATCGAAGGCGCGCTTTGGTTCGCAATCCGACTTTGAAGCGAGCGAATGCGGCGTCTCATGATTTCATTGCGCATGGCAACCATATGGAGCGATAAGAAGATGAAGCTAAACGCGAAAGCCATGACCAAAAGCGGGATCAAAATCTCTGGGTGTATGGCAGGACCGTCTAAGCGCAACACGCTTGCTGGTTGATGCAAGGTGTTCCACCAATCGACCGAGAATTTGATGATTGGGATATTCACAAAGCCAACGAGGATCATAACGGCTGTAATTTTGGCAGCTTGTGCTGGTTCATCAATCACGCGCCACAAGGTAATGAGGCCTAGATAGATGATGAAGAGGACCAAAACTGACGTGAGGCGTGCATCCCAAATCCACCATGTTCCCCACGTTGGTTTTCCCCAAATAGAACCCGTAACCAGCGTCAAAAACGCAAAGGCAGCACCCAGCGGCGCGATGGCTTTTGCGGAAACATCGGCAAGCGGGTGTTTCCAAACCAAAGTGCCAATCGCTGAGAGTGTCATTAGGGTGTAAGAAAACATGGCAAGCCAAGCAGACGGCACATGGATAAACATGATGCGGACAGTTTGGCCTTGTTGGTAATCTTCTGGCGCGACAAACAGGGCCAAATAAAGCCCCCATAGGGAGAGAACCACCGCTAAGCCAATGAAAATTGGCAGCAGGAACCCTGAGAGTTTTAAGAAGCGCGTTGGGTTCGCATATTTTGTTACAATGCCCATTAAAGGTTTCAACGTCCCGTATTGGTTTTTTTCCAAGCAGCCAAATCAGCGCCTGTGTCTATGTCATCTAAAGTGGAGATATAACCAACCTTCCACTGTTTGGGTAGGGTCGCAACGCTTTGTTGAAGTGCTTGTGATGTGGACCATTCAATATTCTTCAAAAACCCAGAAGGCGTGGGTGCAAGTTTTTTGAGGCCAATCAACCAATAGCCGCCATCATCGCAAGGGCCAAACACGGCATCATTGTTGTGAAGTGCTTTGAACGCTTCTTCGATATAGTGGGGCGAAATGTCGGGGATATCACTACCAATAACAATAGTCGGGCCAACTTCGGGCTGATTGAGGGCGCGCGCCATCTTCGCACCAAGGTCGCCATGCCCCTGCGGGATAATCGGCACATCACAAAAGTGTGGACCAGCCCCTTCAAAAACCACATTGTCTGGGGTGAGGGCAACCGTCAGTTTGATGGATTGCATTGCCTTCAACCGTCCCAAAACACGGCTTAAATTGTTGCGATAAAACCGGAGCGTCTCACCTTTGCCAATGTCACGGGCGAGGCGAGTTTTCACGCAGCCATAACGCGGTGGACGGGCAAATAAGATGACGTGTCGTTGCATAGGAAGAATGTCGATTTCAGTAGAGTTTAGCAATGATGCGCGGTGGTACTTTTAGCCAAAACAAGAAGAGATAAAACAAGTTCTTTGTCGAGCGCCACTTATAGCCATCACGCAGAAACTTGTCTGCACTGGTTACGGCATCTGCTTCAAGGTTGATGAGCGCAGTTTCCCCATGCGATTTGGTGATTCTACGCACCAATTCCACATCTTCCATAATCGGTATCGCTTTATAGCCTCCGAGCGCGTTTAGAAAATCGCGCCGAATGAGAAGACCTTGGTCGCCATAGGGTAGGGCGTGCTTCCTGCATCGCCAAGCAACGATTTCTTCCAGTTTCGTGGCTTGTGGGCTGTCATCATCAAGCTTGAAACGGAAATATGCCGCGCGTTGTTGGTTTTCAAAGGCGTTGATAAACTGAAAAACAGCATCAAGGGCCTGTTGGTCGAGGAATGTATCTGCATGAAGAAACAACAACCAATCAGTCGTTGCTGCCTCGCTACCTGCTTTCAACTGTGCCCCGCGTCCTTTCGCTTTTTGGATAACGCTTGCGCCATGGGTTTTGGCGATATCACGAGTTGCGTCACTGGACCCGCCATCTGAAACGATGATGTTGCGAATGGTGGCAACACAATCAAGTGTTTTCCCAAGCGAATGCGCCGCGTTATAGGTTGGAATAACCACCGTTAGGGCGTTTGGTTGATGAGCGGTTTCGGTGTTGGGCAAGTCGTTTTTCGTCTCGTGTCGAGGGTTGCAAGTGAGGCTTTTGTAACTTTCCTATTGAAATATGCGATATTTATAACGATTTCTACTGTTATGCCCCTTGAGAATTTTCATAACACAGACTAGAACCAATTCACTTTCAAGGGCGCGCGAGCAGGGAAAACTGTTTTCGCGCCCCTAATTCGTCGGCAAAGCAACGAAGTTAAACGTTACCTTGTCGCTCAACGCAAACAAGCAGGACTTACCGCGATGAACCCGTTTAAATTTTTGCAAGAAGTGCGAACGGAAACGTCTAAAGTTGTGTGGCCGTCGCGCAATGAGACAATGATTACCACTGTTATGGTGCTGATCATGGTTTTCTTTGCCGCCATCTTCTTCTTGTTAATTGACCAAATCCTCGGTTGGGGTATCGGTCATTTGTTGAGCATTGGACGCTAAAGCAGACGAAGTGATGCGGAGACTATAAATGGCCAAGCGCTGGTACATTGTGAATGCTTATTCAAACTTTGAGAAAAAGGTTTGCGAGGCGATTCTAGAAAAAGTTGCGAAGAAGGGGCTGGAGCATCTTGTTGAAGATGTGATCGTTCCAACTGAAAAAGTGGTTGAGGTGCGTCGCGGTCGTAAGGTCGATTCGGAGCGCAAATTCTTCCCAGGTTACGTTTTGGTTCGTATGGAGCTGACAGACGAAACCTTCCACCTGATCAAAGATACCCCGAAAGTTACGGGTTTCTTGGGTAATGATTCTAAGCCTGCCCCAATTTCAGACGCTGAAGCAGAGCGCATTTTGGTTCAGGTGCAAGAGGGCGTTGATCGTCCTAAGTCGGCCATCGTCTTTGAAGTAGGCGAGAAGGTCAAAGTGTCTGACGGTCCATTCTCTGACTTCGACGGTTTCGTTGAAGAGGTGGATGAAGATCGCGAACGCTTGAAAGTTACAGTTTCTATCTTCGGTCGGGCAACGCCTGTCGAATTGGAATATAATCAGGTTGCAAAACTCTGATTATCCGCCAGCTCTTTGAGGCTGGCAAACTGTGTGGAAAGTGAGGGCGCTTCGCCGGCGTCTTAAAACTGCACCACGCAGGCTCTTAAAACGAAACGCCGATTATAAAATCGGCAAAGGAGTATATCATGGCGAAGAAAATTGATGGATACCTGAAGCTTCAGGTTCCTGCTGGTTCGGCAACGCCGTCCCCGCCTATCGGTCCAGCTCTAGGTCAGCGCGGTCTGAACATTATGGAGTTCTGTAAAGCGTTCAATGCGCAGACACAGGAAATGGAAAAAGGCGCACCAGTGCCTTGCACGATCACAATCTACCAAGACAAGTCTTTCACTTTTGAGATGAAGACGCCTCCGGCATCTTTCTTGATCAAGAAAGCAGCGAACATCAAATCTGGTTCACAAACACCAGGTCGCGGTACTATTGCCTCTATTACGAAGGCTCAAGTGCGCGAAATCGCTGAAGCAAAAATGAAAGACCTAAACGCATTCGATATTGAAATGGCAATGCTTCAAATCGAAGGCTCAGCTCGCTCTATGGGCATCGCGGTGGAAGGCTAACGACATGGCAAAACTTGGTAAAAGAACACTCAAAGCTCGTGAAGGCGTTGATAAAAACGTTGAAGTAGCGATTGCTGACGCTGTGAAAATGGTAAAAGAACGCGCAACGGCGAAATTTGACGAAACAATCGACATCGTAATGAACCTCGGCGTTGACCCACGTCACGCTGACCAAATGGTTCGTGGCGTATGTAACTTGCCAAACGGTACTGGTAAAACAGTGCGCGTTGCAGTTTTTGCACGCGGCGATAAAGCTGACGAAGCAAAAGCAGCGGGTGCAGACATCGTTGGTGCTGAAGACCTTATGGAAGAAGTGCAAAAGGGCAATATCAACTTTGACCGTTGTATTGCGACACCAGACATGATGCCAATCGTTGGTCGTCTGGGTAAAGTGCTTGGTCCACGTAACCTTATGCCAAACCCAAAAGTTGGCACAGTAACACCAGATGTGACTAAAGCAGTTGGTGAAGCTAAGGGCGGCGCTGTTGATTTCCGTGTTGAAAAAGCCGGTATCATCCACGCAGGCGTTGGCAAAGCAAGCTTCACAGAAGATGCACTTCTAGAAAACATCAAAGCCTTTACAGACGCAGTACAAAAAGCCCGCCCAGCAGGCGCAAAGGGTACTTTTGTTGAGCGTGTTGGTCTCTCATCTACGATGGGTCCAGGCGTAAAGGTTGACGTTTCAAGCCTTAGCGCTTAAACGTCCTCTCGACTTTTCCAAAGGTGGCTTATGCTGCCTTTGGATTTTAGACAAGATTTCGATCTTGTCGCCCCTGTCCGAGATTGCAGGTGGAGACACGGTTTTATCCCGTGCTCTTTAAGCCAAATGGGCCCGCATGAGATAGGTGATAAACAATTCTTCTGCTTCACGCAGAATTAGAGTTTGAACCTAAATTCCTCCAATCACCCCGTGTGATGTGAGGCGACAGGCTAAACCGTCGGTTTGGCCCCCGTGCTAAGCCGGCTTATGCCCCGGACTGGTTGATGCTTAGTCAACTCGTCTCAAAGGAGAAAAGCAGTGGAAAGAGCACAAAAATCAGAGCTCGTCGCAGACCTCAATACCGTTTTCAGTGAAAGCGGCGCTGTCGTTGTGGCCCACTATTCTGGCCTTACAGTTGCGCAAATGTCCGAACTTCGGAACAAAATGCGTGAAACTGGTGCCAGTGTAAAAGTGGCGAAAAACCGCCTCGTAAAGCTTGCTCTTAAAGGCACGGATGCAGAACACATTGATGGCTTGTTCACAGGCCCAACAGTGATCGCCTATTCAGATGATCCAGTTTCTGCACCTAAGATTGCCGTCGAATTCGCTAAGAAAAACGAAGACTTCGTTATTCTCGGTGGTGCGATGGGTGAAACCAATCTTAATCCAGACGGCGTGAAAGCTCTTGCAGCTCTACCGTCACTTGATGAACTGCGCGGCAAAATTGTTGGTCTGCTTCAAGCACCAGCAGGAAAAATCGCACAGGTTGTCAACGCACCAGCAGGTCAGCTTGCTCGTGTGGTTGGAGCGTATGCCTCTAAAGATGAAGCGGCTTGAGGCCGGACTTCAAAAAACTAATTGGTTCAAATCTAAAGGAAATACAAAATGGCTAACCTAGATCAAATCGTTGAGGATCTCTCAGCACTTACAGTTTTGGAAGCTGCTGAGCTTTCAAAAATGCTCGAAGAAAAATGGGGCGTTTCTGCTGCAGCACCTGTTGCTGTTGCTGCTGCACCTGGTGCCGGTGGTGGCGAAGCTGCTGAAGAGAAAACTGAATTTGACGTAATTCTTGCTGGCGCAGGCGACAAGAAAATCAACGTGATTAAAGAAGTTCGCGGCATCACAGGTCTTGGCCTGAAAGAAGCGAAAGACCTCGTTGAAGGCGCGCCTAAAGCAGTTAAAGAAGGCGTTTCTAAAGACGAAGCAGAAGAAATCAAAGGCAAGCTTGAAGCTGCCGGCGCTTCTGTAGAAGTTAAGTAAGCTTAGGCTTATTGCTCTTTAAGGGCTAGAAATTGAGGTGCGCTTGATGAATTTCAAGCGCACCTATTCTCGTCTTATTTGATAGATATTCAATTTAGCGGTTGATTCTCAAATTCCCCTGTTTTATGGGCTATTTGATAATCGACTGATTTGGTTTTGTTGTGCAGTGGCGTTGAGCGGCGCGGACGGCAGCAAAATATAACCAAACTGATCCCAGCGCTCGATGGATCGGCTTTACTAGGAGTGAAAATGGCTCAGGCATTTTCAGGTCGCAGACGTCTTCGTAAGTTTTTCGGTAACATCACAGAAGTAGCAGAAATGCCAAACCTCATTGAGGTTCAAAAGGCATCTTATGATCAGTTTCTGCAAGTGGCATCACAGCCAGATGGTAGCCGGATCGAAGAAGGTCTAGAGGCCGTCTTTAAATCTGTATTCCCAATCTCTGATTTTTCAGGCGCATCACTGCTCGAATTCGTGTCTTACGAATATGAAGCACCAAAGTATGACGTTGAAGAATGTCGCCAGCGTGGCATGACATATTCAGCGCCCCTTAAAGTGACGCTTCGCCTTATCGTGTTTGATATTGATGAAGACACAGGCGCAAAGTCAGTCAAAGATATTAAAGAGCAAGACGTCTATATGGGCGACATGCCATTTATGACGGGCAATGGTACATTTATCGTGAACGGCACCGAGCGTGTTATCGTTTCACAAATGCACCGTTCACCGGGCGTGTTCTTTGACCACGACAAAGGCAAAACACACTCTTCTGGTAAACTCTTGTTCGCCTCACGGATCATTCCTTACCGTGGTTCATGGCTTGATATTGAGTTTGACGCAAAAGACATCGTGCACGCACGTATTGACCGTCGTCGTAAGCTTCCTGTTACAACACTCTTGTATGCACTTGGATATGACCCTGAGAGCGTCTTAGCCGAGTACTACAACACTGTGACATACACACGCTCTGGCGAAGGCTGGCGCATCCCATTTGATGGCAACACGCTAAAAGGTCAAAAGGTCACTGTTGATCTGATTGACGCTGATTCTGGCGAAGTTGTTGTTGAAGCTGGTAAGAAGATTACAGCCCGCACAGTCAAACAGCTTGATGAGAAGGGCGTTAAAGCGCTTCAAATCGAAAATGATGATCTGATTGGCCGCTATGTTTCTGTTGACATGATCAACATGGACAACGGTGCGATCTTTGCTGAAGCTGGTGATGAACTAGACGTAGAAAACCTCGAAGCGATGACTGAGCATGGCATCGATGAGTTGGTTCTACTCGACATCGACCACGTGAACATTGGTCCTTACCTACGCAACACACTTGCTGTTGATAAGAATGATAACCGCGAAGGTGCGTTGTTCGATATCTACCGTGTAATGCGCCCAGGTGAGCCACCGACAATCGATACAGCTGAAGCGATGTTCCAGTCGCTCTTCTTTGATGCAGAGCGCTATGACCTTTCTGCTGTTGGTCGTGTGAAAATGAACATGCGTATGTCTTTGGACGCAGAAGACACAGTTCGTGTCCTGCGCAAAGAAGACATTACCGAAGTTGTTCGTACGCTTATCGACCTTCGTGATGGTCGCGGTGAGATCGACGATATTGATAACCTTGGCAACCGCCGCGTTCGCTCTGTTGGCGAATTGATGGAAAATCAATACCGTGTTGGTCTTCTTCGTATGGAGCGTGCCATTAAAGAGCGCATGTCTTCTGTCGAAATCGACACTGTGATGCCGCAAGACCTGATCAACGCGAAACCAGCTGCTGCTGCGGTTCGTGAATTCTTCGGTTCTTCGCAATTGTCACAATTTATGGACCAAACCAACCCGCTTTCAGAGATTACGCACAAGCGTCGTCTTTCAGCGCTTGGGCCTGGTGGTCTGACACGCGAACGTGCTGGCTTTGAAGTGCGCGATGTGCACCCAACTCACTACGGTCGTATTTGTCCGATTGAAACACCTGAGGGTCCAAACATTGGCCTGATCAACTCGCTCGCAACATTTGCCCGCGTCAACAAGTATGGCTTCATCGAAAGCCCATATCGTAAAGTTGTCGACGGTGCGGTGACTGAGGAAGTGATTTACCTCTCCGCTATGGAAGAGGCGAACTACACTGTCGCTCAGGCGAACGCTCCCTTGGATGAGAACTTCAAATTCATCAATGAAACGGCTCAGTCGCGTCATGCTGGTGAAGTGTTGATTTCTCCAATTGAGAACATCGACTTGATGGACGTTTCACCGAAACAGCTCGTGTCTGTTGCGGCGTCTCTTATTCCGTTCCTAGAAAACGATGATGCGAACCGCGCTTTGATGGGTTCAAACATGATGCGTCAGGCTGTGCCATTGGTACGTGCTGAAGCACCATTCGTTGGTACAGGTATGGAAGCTGTTGTGGCGCGCGATTCAGGTGCTGCTATTGGCGCCCGTCGTGCTGGTATCGTTGACCAAGTGGATGCGACACGTATCGTTATCCGCGCGACAGAGGATCTTGATCCTTCTCGTCCAGGTGTTGATATTTACAGCCTACAAAAGTTCCAACGTTCAAACCAAAACACGTGTATCAACCAGCGACCACTCGTTCGCATGGGTGACCGCGTGACCAGAGGCGATATCATCGCAGATGGTCCGTCAACTGATCTTGGTGATTTGGCGCTTGGCCGTAACGCTCTCGTGGCGTTTATGCCTTGGAATGGCTACAACTACGAAGATTCAATCTTGCTTTCTGAGCGTATTGTTCGTGATGACGTGTTTACTTCGATCCACATCGAAGAATTCGAAGTTATGGCGCGTGATACGAAGCTTGGACCGGAAGAAATCACCCGTGATATTCCAAACGTTTCTGAAGAGGCTTTGAAAAACCTCGATGAGGCGGGCATCGTTTACATCGGTGCGGAAGTAACGGCTGGTGACATTCTGGTTGGTAAGATCACACCAAAAGGCGAAAGCCCGATGACACCAGAAGAAAAACTTCTTCGTGCCATCTTTGGTGAGAAAGCCTCTGACGTTCGCGATACATCTTTGCGTGTTCCTCCGGGAGACACAGGGACAATCGTTGAAGTTCGTGTGTTCAACCGCCACGGCGTTGAAAAAGACGAACGTGCGATGTCTATCGAGCGCGAAGAAATTGAAAGCCTCGCGAAAGACCGTGATGACGAACAAGCGATCCTCGATCGTAACGTCTACTCACGTCTATCTGATACATTGACTGGTAAAACAGCCATTGGCGGCCCGAAAGGCTTTAAAGGCGACACCAAGCTTACGACAGAGCTGATGGAAGAATATCCACGCAGCCAGTGGTGGCAGTTTGCCTTCTCTGATGAGAAGTTTATGGGCGAACTCGAAGCACTTCGTGGTCAGTATGATGACAGCCGTAAATTGCTAGAGCAGCGTTTCATCGACAAGGTTGAGAAGCTACAACGTGGTGACGAATTGCCGCCAGGCGTGATGAAGATGGTTAAAGTCTTCGTGGCGATTAAGCGTAAAATTCAGCCAGGTGATAAAATGGCTGGCCGTCACGGCAACAAAGGTGTGGTGTCAAAAATCGTACCTGTTGAAGACATGCCGTTCCTCGATAATGGTGAGCACGTAGACGTGGTTCTAAACCCACTCGGCGTTCCATCACGGATGAACGTTGGCCAGATCCTCGAAACCCACCTTGGTTGGGCCTGTGCTGGCATGGGTCACAAGATCGGCGATATGCTTGACGAATATAAGCAGTCAGGTGATCTGGCACCGATCCGTAAAGAGATCGAAGATCTTTACGGCGGCTCTGTCAAAAACGAGAAGGTTTCTGAATATTCAGATGAAGAAATCGAACTCGTTGGTGAGCAATTGTCTCATGGTGTTTGCATCGCGACACCAGTGTTTGATGGCGCACGTGAACCTGATGTTGTCAAAATGTTGGAAGACGCAAACTTGCATAAGTCTGGTCAGTCTATCCTTTATGATGGCCGCACAGGTGAACAGTTCGACCGTCCAGTGACAGTTGGCTACATCTACATGCTTAAACTGCACCACCTCGTGGATGACAAAATTCACGCCCGTTCGATTGGCCCGTACTCGCTTGTTACCCAGCAGCCGCTTGGTGGTAAAGCTCAGTTCGGTGGTCAGCGCTTCGGTGAGATGGAAGTGTGGGCGCTTGAAGCATATGGCGCTGCATATACCTTGCAAGAAATGCTCACAGTCAAATCAGATGACGTGGCAGGCCGGACTAAGGTTTATGAAGCAATCGTTCGTGGTGACGACACATTTGAAGCGGGTATTCCTGAAAGCTTCAACGTGCTCGTCAAGGAGATGCGCTCTCTCGGCCTCAACGTTCAACTCGAAAGTTCAATCGAAGTTGACGAAGACGGTATCGAAATTGAGCACGAGCCTAGCGAACCAGCCGAATAGGACAAAGCGTCAGCGTCAGGCGGTTTCAGCGAAAGCTGCCTGACACCCCGTTTTTCGGAAAGCGCCGAACATCTAATAAAGATGTCGCAGTCTTTCCATCAAGGGCCAAGCCCAAAGGAAGAAGCAATGAACCAAGATCTTGCACACGTCTTCAGTCCAACTACGCCGACTCAAACTTTTGATCAAATTAAGATCACAATTGCCAGTCCGGAAAAAATTCGTTCATGGTCATTTGGTGAAATCAAAAAGCCAGAAACCATCAACTACCGTACATTCAAGCCTGAAAAAGATGGCCTGTTCTGTGCCCGTATTTTTGGCCCAGTAAAAGACTACGAATGTCTTTGCGGCAAATATAAGCGCATGAAATACAAAGGCGTCATCTGTGAAAAATGTGGCGTTGAAGTAACCTTGCAGCGTGTACGCCGTGAGCGCATGGGTCACATCGACCTTGCAGCTCCTGTTGCACACATTTGGTTTTTGAAATCACTGCCATCCCGTATCGGTCAGCTTCTTGATATGACGCTGAAAGGTTTGGAGCGCGTTCTTTACTTCGAAAACTTCGTTGTGACAGAACCGGGCCTAACACCGCTTACTGAATATCAGCTTATGTCTGAAGAAGAGTTCATGCAGGCGCAAGACGAGTATGGCGTGGATTCATTCACTGCCATGATTGGTGCTGAAGCGATTAAAGAAATCCTCGCATCTCTCGACCTTGAGCAGCTTGCGATTGATCTTCGTCAAGAGATTGCTGAATCGACAACTGAGCTTAAGCCTAAGAAATTGGCGAAGCGTCTTAAAGTGGTTGAAGCTTTCATCGAATCTGGCAACCGCCCAGAGTGGATGATCATGGACATCGTGCCTGTGATCCCGCCAGATCTTCGTCCACTCGTTCCCCTAGATGGCGGCCGTTTTGCAACGTCTGACTTGAACGACCTTTACCGTCGTGTGATCAACCGGAACAACCGTTTGAAGCGTCTGATTGAACTTCGTGCACCAGACATCATCATCCGTAACGAAAAACGTATGTTGCAAGAGTCTGTTGATGCGCTGTTTGATAATGGCCGTCGTGGTCGTACGATCACTGGTGCGAATAAGCGACCGTTGAAATCACTTTCAGACATGCTGAAAGGTAAGCAGGGTCGTTTCCGTCAGAACTTGCTCGGTAAACGCGTTGACTATTCTGGTCGTTCTGTGATCGTGACTGGTCCTGAGCTTAAGCTTCACCAATGTGGTTTGCCGAAGAAAATGGCGCTTGAGCTCTTCAAGCCGTTCATCTATTCGCGCCTTGATGCGAAGGGCTATTCTTCAACTGTTAAACAGGCGAAGAAACTGGTTGAAAAAGAAAAGCCGGAAGTTTGGGATATCCTCGATGAGGTTATTCGTGAGCACCCAGTTTTATTGAACCGTGCGCCGACGCTTCACCGTCTTGGCATTCAGGCATTTGAGCCTGTGTTGATTGAAGGTAAAGCGATCAACTTGCACCCGCTTGTTTGTTCAGCCTTTAACGCTGACTTTGATGGTGACCAAATGGCGGTTCACGTACCGCTCTCCCTTGAAGCACAGCTTGAAGCTCGTGTTTTGATGATGTCGACAAACAACATCTTGCACCCAGCGAACGGTCAGCCGATCATCGTTCCTTCACAGGATATGGTTCTCGGTCTCTACTATCTCTCAATCGTTGCAGAAAACGAGCCGGGTGAGGGGATGGCATTCTCAGACATGGGTGAAATTCTCCATGCGCTGGATAACAAAGTCATTACGCTTCACACGAAAATTCGTGGTCGCTACAAGTCTGTTGATGACGAAGGTAATCCAACATCGGAAATCTTCGACACAACACCAGGTCGTATGATCATTGGTAATTTGCTTCCTAAGAACGCAAAAGTACCATTTGATATTTGTAACCAAGAGATGACAAAGAAAAACATCTCAACCATGATCGATCAGGTCTACCGTCACTGCGGTCAAAAAGACACGGTGATCTTCTGTGACCAGATCATGTCACTTGGTTTCCGTAACGCTTGTACGGCTGGTATTTCGTTCGGTATGGATGACATGGTTATTCCAGACTCGAAATACACAATGGTTGACGACACAGAAGCACTCGCCTCTGAATTCGAACAACAGTATCAAGACGGCCTGATCACCCAAGGTGAGAAGTACAACAAAGTCGTTGATGCGTGGGCGAAATGTACAGACAAGATCGCTGACGAAATGATGGGCGAAATTAAAGCCGTCAAGTTCGATGAGGATGGTCGCCAGAAACAGATGAACTCTGTTTACATGATGGCCCACTCAGGCGCTCGTGGTTCACCAAAACAGATGCGTCAGCTTGCTGGTATGCGTGGTTTGATGGCGAAACCAGATGGTTCGATCATTGAGACACCAATTACGTCAAACTTTAAAGAAGGCCTGACAGTGATGGAGTACTTCAACTCCACGCACGGTGCCCGTAAAGGTTTGGCTGATACGGCGCTTAAAACGGCTAACTCAGGTTACCTAACCCGTCGTCTTGTTGACGTTGCACAAGATTGCATCATCAACGAAGAAGATTGTGGCACTGAAAACGGTCTTACAATGCAGCCAATCGTGGATAGCGGCCAAGTTGTTGCGTCCATCGGTAGCCGTGTTCTCGGTCGTTTCACGGCTGATCCGGTTAAAGATCCAATCTCTGGCGAAGTTATCGTCGAGAAAGGCATCTGTATTGATGAGAATGATGTTGTTGCAATCGAAGCGGCAAACGTTCAGTCAATCCGTATCCGCTCAGTTCTAACGTGCGAAACTAAAATTGGTGTTTGTGGAACTTGTTACGGTCGTGACTTGGCTCGCGGTACTGCGGTTAACATGGGTGAGGCTGTTGGCGTTATTGCTGCTCAGTCCATCGGTGAGCCTGGTACACAGCTTACAATGCGTACGTTCCACGTTGGTGGTACAGCGCAGGTTGTCGATAGTTCATTCCTTGAAAGTAACTTTGAAGGCACCATCAAAGTCAAAAACCGCAATGTGGTTCGCGACTCTGAAGGCAAAACCATTGTTATGGGTCGTAACATGTCTCTCATCGTTATCGACGGTGACGGAACAGAGCGTGCGGTTCACAAGGTAAACTACGGTGCTCGTATCTTCGTTGATGAAGGCGATAAGATCAAAGCTGGCGACCGTATGGCCGAATGGGATCCATACACACGTCCAATCATCACTGAAGTTTCTGGTGTTATCGGCTTTGAAGACCTTGTTGAAGGTGCGTCTGTTACTGAAACAACAGATGAAAGCACAGGCATCACCAAACGTGTGGTTACTGACTGGCGCTCAAACAGCCGCAATGCTGATTTGAAACCAGCTATCGTGATCCACAAGGATGATGGCACAGTGGAAACATTGGCCCGTGGTTCAGATGCTCGCTACCTACTTTCAGTTGATGCGATCCTCTCAGTTGACCTCGGTGCTAAGATCAATGCCGGTGACGTGCTTGCTCGTGTTCCAATGGAAAGTGCGAAGACGAAAGATATTACCGGTGGTCTGCCACGGGTTGCTGAACTCTTCGAAGCACGTCGACCAAAAGATCACGCTGTGATTGCTGAAATCGACGGTACAATCAAATTCGGTCGCGACTATAAGAACAAGCGTCGCATCGTAATTGAGCCACATGAAGAAGGTGCAGAGAATTCTGAATACCTCATTCCAAAAGGCAAGCCGTTCCACTGGCAAGAAGGTGACACCATCGAGAAGGGTGAATACATCCTAGATGGCAACCCAGCGCCACACGACATCCTTGCGATTAAAGGTGTTGAAGCACTAGCGGCATACCTCGTGAATGAAATTCAGGAAGTGTACCGTCTGCAAGGTGTGACCATCAACGATAAGCACATTGAGACGATTGTTCGTCAAATGCTGCAAAAAGTTGAGATCACAGATCCAGGTGACAGTGATTACCTCAAAGATGAGCAAGTTGACCGCACAGAACTACGTGCTGCTAACGAAAAACTCGTCGATGAAGCACGCACACCGGCTCAGGGAACGCCAGTTCTCCTTGGTATCACCAAGGCAAGCTTGCAGACCCGCTCATTCATCTCTGCCGCGTCGTTCCAAGAAACGACACGGGTTCTTACAGAGGCAGCCGTTGCTGGTAAGATTGATACACTCGACGGTCTTAAAGAGAACGTCATCGTGGGTCGTCTCATCCCAGCAGGTACGGGTGGCACAATGAATGAAGTCCGTCAGGTTGCTGGTCGTCGTGATGATCTCATCATTGATGCACAGCGCAAAATGTCTGGCGTTGGTGAAGCAGATACAATGCTTTCCGACATGCGTGACGCAGAAGCTGAAGAGCCTGCTGAGTAATCAGCCTCTTCACTGTTGAAATTTAAGAACGCGGGCCGCAAGGTCCGCGTTTTTTCGTTGCATGGTTTGGTTCTATTGCTGCCTTAGACAGAAGATAGGAGGGTGCAGTCGTGCAATATCACCAAGACGGATTTAGAGCAGGCAATCCACGGGGCGCCAAGGCGCTTGATAAAAGCATGAAGCCTGAAGCCCACGTTGATGTGCTCATCATTAGCTGCGGCCCAGCTGGGTTAACGCTTGCAGCCCAGCTCTCACGGCGTAACCATGCCGCCACTGTTTAGCCCCAGACTGGTGCGCTCGGCTTGGTGGACTAGGAGAGAGTGTTTTGAGCGATTACGGGGCAAGGCGATATTTTTGATATGCGAGAAATCAACCGTCAACCAACGCTCTGCAAATCTGTCTCGCGAATCTTTTCGACAAATTGCGTTTTGGTGCAATGAACTTCATTCACTCTCATAATGCATAAATATGTAGCTCAAATAATCCGTTTTAAGTAAATATTTACCATAAAATTCATACGGTGCGCCTTAAATCTTTATGGGGCTGCCGGATGCGTAAGGTTACGTTATTTAATCGCATTATTTTTCTTTTTGCTTTTGCGCTTTTGCCAATCTTATATTTTGGCGGTGTGCAGCTATATACGGCTCACCAAGGCAAGAACGAGGCGGTTCTTATTGTCACGCTTGCTGAAGTCGCTCCTATTTTCTCAGACCTTACCCATGCCCTGCAAACAGA
>JBDVXS010000107.1:0-8269 GCA_039964305.1 Hyphomicrobiales bacterium | reverse complement strand
TTTGGTCTTAGTAATCGTCAGAACGATCTGGTGGTACGAGGCTTTCAAGACCCCGTAGAAGCTCTTCTTCTGAGATTGTATCGTAGCTCACCTCAGGCTGATCAGTATCATGGGCCATCGGCATCATATCAACCATCGGTTGTGGCGCTTCAACAACCGGCACGATGTTTTCTTCAGGCTCATCAACCTCAACATGTTTTTGAAGCGAATGAATCAGATCCTCTTTAAGATCTTCAGGTGAAATTGTCTCATCTGCGATTTCGCGAAGCGCTACGACAGGGTTCTTATCGTTATCGCGATCAATTGTGATCTCGGCACCTGTTGAAATATTACGAGCACGGTGGCCTGCGAGCAAAACGAGCTCAAAGCGATTAGGTACTTTATCGACACAGTCTTCTACGGTTACGCGAGCCATGGCAAATCTCCAAAATTATTCAGGGAACATTTAAGTGGACTTATACGGAGAAATAGGAAAAAATCAAGGATTACGATTGAAGACTTTATTTCGAATACTTTATTTGATATACACACGCAAAGGTTGCATCAAATTTGCGCCATTCACTGCCCCAGATAGTCAATAAGTAGCATATTTAGGGTTTTTATGGCCTGTTTAAGATTTTTGGTTTGATTTCTCCAAACTTCTCGCTTAACCGACGCGGATAAATAGAAGATGGCAAAAACGCCACCCCAAGCGGAGACACATTATGTTTGACCCACGTGAAAAAGTCGCACTCTTTATCGATGGTGCGAATTTATACGCAACGGCACGTTCACTAGACTTTGAAATTGACTACCGTCGGTTGTTGAGAGATTTCAAACAAAAGAGTTATTTGCTACGCGCATATTACTACACAGCTCTAGCTGACGACCAAGAATATTCATCTATTCGCCCTTTAATTGATTGGCTCGACTACAACGGTTACCGTGTTGTCACCAAGCCAACAAAAGAGTTCACAGACTCGCAAGGCCGTAGAAAAGTAAAAGGCAACATGGATATCGAACTTGCTGTCGATATGTTTGAAGCTGCCGAGCATGTCGATCATTTGGTTCTATTTTCCGGTGACGGCGATTTCCGCTCCCTTGTGCAAGCAATCCAACGCAAAGGCCGCAAGGTCAGCGTCGTTTCTACCTTGAGCGTGCAACCTCCTATGATTTCTGATGACCTTCGTCGCCAAGCCGACAATTTCATCGATCTCAACACATTGCGCAACTCAATTGGCCGCGACCCATCAGAACGTCCAGAACGTGAAATTGATGCTGGTCCAGAAGATGATTACCAAGATGACGCTGTCGCGGCTGAATACTAAGCGATAGAACGTCTATGACAAAGAATTCAAAAGCGGGATCAAATTCATCTGATCCCGCTTTTTTTGTTGATCCACCCTATGACTGTGACTTGTGCCCTCGCCTTCACGACTTCATTGCAGGCTATAAACGAACCGAGCCAAATTGGTTCAATGGTCCAGTGCCAACATTTGGCGACAAAAATCCAAAAATCTTAATTGTTGGCTTAGCCCCAGGATTGCGCGGCGCAAACCAAACGGGTCGCCCTTTCACCGGTGACTATGCTGGTGACCTCCTTTATGCAACGCTCGCTAAATTTGGCTTCTCATCAGGCACCTACGACAAGCATATCGATGATGGCGTCACGCTGCATGATATTGCGATTACCAATGCTGTGCGCTGCGTGCCGCCGCAAAACAAACCGACCACAGAAGAAATCAAAACCTGCCGCCCCTTCTTACAAAACACAATGGCTGCCAACAAAAACCTAAAAGGCTTTTTGGTGCTTGGTCGCATTGCCCACGACACGTTGCTTAGAACTCTATCTATCCCGCTGAAAACGCACCCCTTCGCGCACGGCGCTGTGCATGAGACGGAAACAGGCTTGTTGATTTTCGATAGCTATCATTGCTCGCGTTACAATACGAACACGAACAGGTTGACGACTGAGATGTTTGAGGATGTCTTCAAAACCATGCGAGAGCGTATCGACGCTTAGCCACGGTCCCGCATGAGGCGTGATTTCTCACGGTTCCAGTCACGACGCCTTTCCGTTTCGCGCTTATCGTGCAACTTCTTACCCTTGCCAAGACCAAGTTCAATTTTTGCGCGGCCACGGTCGTTGAAATAGACCTTAAGCGGAATCAATGTCATGCCATCACGCTGGATGGAAGCAGACATCTTCTCAATTTGCTTACGGTGCAGCAGGAGCTTGCGGCGACGGCGCGGCTGGTGGTTGAAACGGTTGCCTTCCAGATATTCTGGAATATAAGAATTAATCAGCCAAATTTCGTTGCCTTCATCACTTGCATAGCTTTCGGCAATGGTTGCCTTGCCACCGCGCAATGACTTCACCTCGGTGCCTGTCAGCATTAGGCCCGCTTCAATGGTTTCAACGATTTCATAGTTATAGCGCGCCTTGCGATTATCGGCGGCTATTTTAATGGTCGGTTTTTTTGCTTTCTTATTGGCCATCAACCCGCATTCAATTCAACAGACCTGCATGAGTAAGTGCAGCATCAATTTCACGCTCACTGGACTCAGAAATGGTCATAATTGGAAGGCGGAGCTCATTGTTCAAAACGCCAAGTTTCGACAAAGCATATTTCGCGCCTGCAACGCCAGGCTCTAGGAAAATTGCGCGATGAAGGGGTGCCAAGCGGTCTAAAACTTCTAGCGCCCCTGCAAAATCACCAGTCAGCGTTTTTTCTTGGAACTCAGAACATAGGCGGGGTGCAACATTCGCCGTTACCGAGATGCAACCCTGTCCGCCATGCACATTGAAGGCAAGCGCTGTCATGTCTTCACCTGAGAGCTGAACAAAGTCTGTGCCCATTGCCATACGCTGAAGCGCAACGCGGGCGAGATCGCCTGTCGCATCTTTAACGCCAACAATGTTCTCGCAGTCTTTAAACAATGCCGCCATTGTATCAACGGACATATCAATCACGCTGCGTGATGGAATGTTATAAATGATGATTGGCAGGCTAATCGCATCGCTAATCGCTTTAAAATGCGCATAAAGGCCAGCTTGCGTGGGCTTATTGTAATAAGGCGTCACAACCAAAACACCGTCAGCACCAACGCTTTCTGCGTGCTTTGCAAGATCAATTGCTTCAGCCGTATTGTTTGAACCTGCACCTGCGACAACAGGAACGCGCTTAGCTGCCGTTTCAACGCAGAGCTCAACCACCCGTTTGTGCTCATCGTGGGTTAAGGTTGGTGATTCCCCTGTTGTTCCCACGGGTACAAGACCGTTAGAGCCTTCTGCGATTTGCCATTCAACGAATTTAACAAATGCTTCTTCATCCAAAGCACCGTTTGAAAATGGCGTTACCAACGCTGGCATTGATCCCTGAAACATAACCTTATGGTCCTTCAACTAACCGATTGGGGCACTGCCCCGACAATTCCAAATTATTTACTTAAATAGAGCCCTGAAACCATAAGTTCCACATCACACGATAACAAGGCCTTGGCCGCATATTCAGCCGATTGGTAATACACGAATTTTCAATAGGGTAAATGGCATAATGAATAATTCTTTAATCAGTTTAGGGCAAATTCACCACTTAAGGGTTGGGGTGTTGCCGACAGGCATCTTTTGTATGAGTTGAGTAATGAAGCCTTTCACGAACCATTTTTGCCGTTATACAGTTATTGCGGGCGCAAGCCTTCTTGGAAGTTTGAGCGTTTATAGCTCATTTTCAAAAGCCCAAGAGCTGATCCCGTTCCCATCACCGCGCCCTGCTCATCAGGCAAATCAAGCCATTGCGACTGAGACAATTGCGCCCGCGGCATCCACGGCAGCAGCAGTTAGCCCGCTTATTCCTTTTCCGTCTGTGCGTCCTAACCATTCAGGACCAGCGCCAACAACAACAACCCAATCAGCGCCAAAGACTTTAGCAGGCGCGCCCTCAACCAAGGGCCATTCTATTGCCCCGTTGCGCAGCTTCTTTGCCTCGTTTGATAAAAAAGACGGTGCGGGTGCACTTCGAGCGAAGGCAGCACTTCGTCATCCACTCGACAAAAAAATCGCTGCATGGATGATTTCAACCACGTCTACACGAGGGTTCTCGCATTCGACGTTGCTGGACAATGCTAAGCAGGTGAACAATTGGCCCGGTGGCGCGGCAATGCGCTTAGCGCGTGAAAATACGTTGGTCAAACGCGCAAAACCTGCGGCATGGGTCGCCCGCTCGCTGCCTGCAGCGCCTCAGACTGAAGATGGCAAAATTTTGCAAATCAAATCCCTGCTTGCCAACGGTGAGCGAAATACTGCCGCAAGCCGTTTACGCAAATATTGGGTGAGCGAGAACTTTAGTCGTTCAACAGAAGCACGCATCTTAAAATCTTACAGCAGTCTTTTGACGCGCCGTGACCATGAGGCCCGCGTAACACGTCTGCTTTATGATGATCGTGCTAATTCTGCGCTTCGTCTTGCCTCCAAGGTATCAAGTTCAAATCGCGCTTTGATGAATGCCCGCATTGCAGTGATTAGGCGACAAAAGAATGCAGGCACATTGCTGGCCAATCTGCCTGCATCCGTAAAATCTGATCCAGCCTATTTCTTTTCTCGCGTTCAACATTTGCGCCGTGCAGAAAAGTGGGTATCAGCTGGTAAAGTCATGGTCCAAGCCCCGCGCGACCCTGCCCGTCTTGTGGACCTCCGCGAATGGTGGGTTGAACGCCGGATGGTGTCTCGCAAGGTACTAGAAGCGGGTCATCCGCGCCTTGCCTACCAAATCGTCTCGCAGTTTTCGTCAGACCGCGCCGTTGATCGTATTGATGCGCAATTTCATGCAGGCTGGTACGCACTTCGCTTTGCCAAAGACCCTAAGACGGCGCTTCGCCATTTTGCGAAAATCAAAGAGATTTCCGATAAACCGCTTTCTCGCTCCCGCGCGCTTTACTGGATGGGTCGTGCTCATCAAGCCCTCGGTGCAAACGGTCAGGCAAGACAATCCTATCAGCAGGCGGCACGCTTCCCCCATACCTACTATGGTCAGCTTGCCCTTCGTCAGCTTGGGCACAATTCCATTGCCCTCCCACAACTGCCGCAAACGGCTGGTGCGAAAGCGGGTTTTGAGCGTCAATTGTTTGTGCAAGTCATTCGCCGCCTTGATGAAGCAGGCCAAAAAGGCCGCACTGGCATTTTCTATCGCCACTTAGCGCAGACCATGAAAAACCCAGCACACGTTACATTGCTGGCGGTTCTAGCCGATCAAAACCGCCTCTTCCCAATCTCCTTGCAGGTTGGCAAACTCGCGCTCTCAAACGGCGTTAATGTCCCCCGTCTTGCTTTCCCTCTCGGCGCTATCCCGCGCAAAGCAGGCATCTCGAACCAAGACAAAGCCATAGCCTATGCAATTGCACGCCAAGAGAGCGCCTTTAATGTGGGTGCCGTCAGTCATGCTGATGCGAGAGGCCTAATGCAGCTTCTTCCCTCCACGGCAAAACTCACAGCAAGACGGATTGGGGTGTCTTACACCCCGTCAAAATTGACAAGAGATGGTGCTTACAATGCAAAGCTTGGCAGTGCATTTTTAAACCAACTCATTAAGCGCTTTGGTGGGTCTTATATTCTGGGCTTTGCAGGTTACAACGCTGGCCCGCGCCGTTCTGATGAATGGATAAAACGATTTGGCGATCCTCGTCGTAACGCTATTGATGCGATTGATTGGGTTGAATCGATCCCGTTTGGCGAAACGCGCAATTATGTTCAGCGGGTCATGGAGAATTTTCAGGTCTATCGTCACCGATTAGAAAATGCCCCTCTTACAATCAAAAAAGACTTGAACAAAGGCCGCCCGACCTAATTTGCGCACCTTACGGGCGACGGGCGGTGAAAGCGCTGCCCCTTTTTGCGGCGCACTCTTGTCATTGCGCAAGGCCTGACATAAACCATTGTTCAAACAAACAATCATCTGGGTGACATCATGCCAGCAATAAAAACTGCCGATATTTGGACCGAGTTTTCATGCTCAACCTTCGATGGTCTGACCATACGTGGGCGTGACTATGGAAGCCGTTTATCGACCAACACGCCCGTCGTCTGCCTACCGGGCCTTACCCGCAGCACGCGAGACTTTGACGAAATTGCTCGCGTGATCAGTCAAGACCCTGACCATCCACGCCGTGTCCTATCGCTTGATTATCGTGGACGTGGACAATCTGATTATGATCCCAATTGGAAAAACTACACACCGGCCATAGAGGCAGGCGATGTACTAAATGCAATCGTGGCAGCTGGCATGCAAGACGTCGTGATCTTTGGCACGTCACGCGGCGGCATTATCGCCATGCTGCTTGGTTCCATGCGCCCGGGTATTATGAGCGGTGTCATCTTGCATGATATCGGGCCAACCATCGACATTACTGGCCTTTTGAAAATCAAATCTTATTTGACGCAAATGCCAACGCCAAGAAGCTGGCCAGATGCAGCACAGGTTTTGAAGACCGTGCACAAAGGCAGTTTCCCAGATTTTGGGGACGATGATTGGGACAAAGCAGCCCGCCTCACCTTCGCCAATCAAGACGGGCAGCCTGTCGTCGATTTTGATCCAGCCCTCACCAAAACATTGGCAACTGTGTCGCGCGATAGTGAATCGCCAAATTTATGGCCACAGTTCTTATCACTCCGCTCTAAACCGCTTCTCGTCATCCGTGGCGGCATTTCTGATCTATTCAGCGCTGAGACGTTGGACAACATGGATCGCGGCCACCCCACCATGAAAAGCGTTACAGTGGCGAACCAAGGCCATGTGCCAAGCATCATGGGTGATGAGGCCGTCAACGCAATTAAATCGCTTCTAAAAGAAGCGGATGCCAACGCGCATTGATCGCCATTTAAATCGGACATAAAAAAACCGGCGCTCTTTCAAGCGCCGGTTCTTATTTGCATATTCGCTAATGCGTTATTTCTTTTTGCCTTTAGAAGAACTCACTTGGCCTTTGTCAACGCGTTTTGAAAACTCTGTGTCTTTGCCTGATGCCAAAAGTTTGGCTTGAGCAATCCAGTCTTCACGTTCAATACGACCTGGGAAGGCTAGGAATGTGCCAACCCAATCAGCTTCTTTCTTCTTCCAAGAAGCAACTTGCGAGAAGTGATAAACACCCAGACCGTTGAGGTTTTTCTCATTGACTGGACCAATACCTTTAACACGCTTCAAGTTGTCTTTGCCGCTACCAAGTGGTGCGCCAAGAACAAGCGGTCTCGTACCAGCTTTATCTGCTTCGGCAGCTTTAGCAGCTTGTGCCTTAGGGATTTTCATCTCTACTGCTGATGCTTTGATGTTTGCTTGCGAAGCGCCACCAGTAGGTTTCGCAGCAGCAGGCTTCTTCGCCGCAGGTTTTTTCGCGGCAGGCTTAGGTTTCGCCGCTACTTTTGGCGCAGGAGCTGCTTTAGCAACAGGTGCCGGTTTTGGCGCCGGTGCTGGTTTTGGCGCCGGTGCTGGCTTTGGTGCAGGTGCTGGCTTTGGTTTTGCGGCAGTCGCTGCAACGGCAGCGACACCAGCCGCAGCAGCTGCGCCACCAGCAACAGCTGCTGGTCTACCATAACGGTTATCTTCCGCACGAGCCACATAACGCGGCTCTTCTTTAGCGCCGAAGAAGCGACGGGCCAAACACCCAAGAATACAACCAATGATGTAAGCAAGAGCTATCAATAGTAGTGAATATAGTACGAGCATTGTCATGGTTTATTTCCCCTGGCTTTCTTTAGGCTTGCATGTAAACCAGCCGACGATAAGGCCGATGACCAATGCGATCAGTAGAAATAACCATAATTGTTGAACTAGATAATCCATTAATCTGTTTCCCCCTCTAGTTTGCTTCTATTAGCGAAAACTCGATGCGTCGGTTCTGCGCTTTGTTTTCTTTACTATCGTTTACTACAACTGGGCGTGTTTCTCCATACCCAACTGCATTTAAGCGATCTTCTGAAACACCCGCGTTAACGAGGTATGTCACAACAGACTTGGCACGCGCTTCACTCAAACGTTGATTGAATGCTTCGCTACCGTCTGAGTCTGTGTGCCCAGAAACTTCAAAACGTGCTGCTGGGCAGCTTAGAAGCTGCGCGGCCACGCCGTCAAGAAGGCCGAAGCTATCAGACAAGATCGCTGCTTTCGATGTTTGGAAGAAAATCTTGTTCTTAGCGATTGTTTCCAAAATACCGGCACTACATTGTGCTGCCGTGACAGGGGTTGGCGGTGCTGCTTGTGTAAGGTTGGCCGTTGCTGTGAAACCTTCAGGCATACCTTTT
>JBDVXS010000106.1:0-48941 GCA_039964305.1 Hyphomicrobiales bacterium | reverse complement strand
TGAGAAGCTCTTCAGGGTTACCACCTAATATTGACCAAACATCCCAAGCACCTGAAAACTCTTGAACGGCTTTCACAGCAAATGGATTGCTTGCTGTCAGCATAAGATCATTTCGGATATCCTCAAGGTAGTTCTTCACCTTGCCAGCCATCAAAGACGCGCTGCTCTCTAACCGCTGATCTGCAAGGACTTCTAAACTGTTTTTTGCTGTGAAGTAGCTAACAAGCCCAATTCCCAAACCAACAAACATAGCCGCACCAACAATCATCGCTGGCATCTTCGAAGACAACTTAAATGTCATGATTCCAAATCCATAAAATTCCACCATTTACAAGAGATGAAGATTATGGAAAATAGGTTACCATTCCTTAAAGAGAGACAAACTCAACAACTTCAGTTAGTTAGCTATAAAACTGTGATTAGTTAGCTGCAAAACAGTTACTTAAGGAATATGTTCCTTCATCATTCGAGAGCATTACGAATGAATTTTGAGGGGCTTCAAATAAGGGAAAAACGTAAGCATTGCCTTGTGTATCAGCACTATTTTTAAGCATTATAGTGCTCAAAAATTCAAGCAATGCGATCAATCTTGATCGAGATCAATGCCCAATATAGCAATGTTCATATCGTAGGACAGATCACCGTCTTCTTCGTCGGCATAAATGACCCCGACAAACTCGTCTGAAATGTAGACTTCAACAGAGTCCTTCTTTGTCGGGCGCCCACGCACTTCCAAAGCATCCGTATTGAAGAGACCACGTAGGTATTTTTGTAATTTTAGAAGTTCGGTCTTATCCAAAACAGGCTCCATTGTCGTGAGTGGTAGCAGACGATAACATGTGATGGCGTCTATGACACGGTGTGCCGTGAGATGGAAGACTTAGAGCAGACAAACTTTAAATGATTAAATGTTTTCACCGAGATAAATATGATCTTTCTCGGCCAATATCTGATCCATACTGCGGGAAGGCTCTGAACATCCTGATTGCGAAACCACTTTCGCGGGCACACCAGCAACAGTCGTCTCTGGTGGAACATCTTTCAACACCACCGAACCAGCTGCAACACGAGAGCAATGGCCAATCGTAATGTTTCCAAGAACATTGGCACCCGCACCAATCAACACACCATCTGCAATCTTCGGATGGCGATCACCGCCCGCTTTGCCGGTTCCGCCAAGGGTGACGTTTTGAAGGATAGAAACATTTTCGCCAATAACCGCCGTCTCCCCAACAATCACGCCCGTTGCATGATCCATAAAGAAACCACGGCCAATCTTCACAGCTGGATTAATATCCACCTGAAAACGCTCTGACACCGCAGATTGAATGAGAAGCGCGAAATCTTTGCGCCCTCGCCCAAGCAACCAATGAGCAAGGCGGTGGGCTTGAATGGCTTGGAACCCTTTAAAATAGAGCAACGGCTCAATAAACCGATCACAAGCAGGGTCGCGTTCATAAACGGCTGTAAGGTCAGCGCGAACGATCTCAGTCAACGCGGGTTGGTCTGCAAAGGCTTCACGAAACGCATCGCGCAAATCAGACGAACGCAAATCGCTAATTTCAATGCGATCAGCGATCCGTGCAGCGATCGCATCTTCAAGCCGATCGTGATTCAAAATAGCCGAATACATCAAGCTTGAAACCGCAGGTTCTTGCGCAACGGCCGCTTCAGCCTCACGACGAATTTCTTCCCACATCGGATCAATCGCCGTTATTACAGCATCAGTTGATGTATTAGCCATTCTCTTGTCCTTCATTAGCTGCTCGTTTCAGCCCTTAGCACTTTATATAAGTGCATTGCGGCAAAATGAAAACAACATGACGCTTCAAAAGCAATGATGCTTTTCATAAGTACTATTGATGTGAACCATCTTCACTATATTTATCAATGGCTTATTCGCCTATTAACCGTAGGAATACGAGAAACAACGGCGGCTAAATTTGCCGTGATAGGAACTCCAAAGCCGCCTGTTTGTAAGCCTTATCGCCCACGGCAAGCATGTGGTTTCGGTTTGGAATGGCACATGACTCAGCATTCGGTAGCATCGCCACAAACTCGTTCATGTCGCCTGCAACATCATCTTTTGTGCCAACGGCGACCAAAACGGGCTGATTAATCTGACCAACCTTTTCGGCGCTAATTTGTGAGCGTGATTCTCTAATGCAAGCAGCAAGAGCCATGCGATCACTCTTTGTTTGGTCGGCAAAGGTTCGAAAAGCAATCGCCTGCGGATCAGTAATCGTCGAGGGATCATCGGCTGCCAAGGCGTCACCAATTTCCTTAGAGCCTGGCACACCGTCCACCATACCCATCGCAAGACCCCCAAAGACTGCGGCTTTCACGCGGTCGGGATGATTGAGACAAAGATAGGCAGAAATACGCGCGCCCATCGAATACCCCATCACATAAGCGGAGCGAATTTGCAGATGATCCATTAATCGGCGCACATCTTCTGCCATTATCATCGACGTGTAATGCTCTGATTCATATAGCTTTTCGCTATTGCCATGGCCACGATTATCATGCGCGATCACGCGGTAACCCGCCTCTGTCAGCGTTTTGACCCAGCCTGGAAATATCCAATTTGTTCCCGCGTTCGACGCAAAACCGTGGACCAGAAAAATTGGTTCCCCCTCGCCCTCATCTAAATAGGCAATCTCAACTCCATCAGAATCAAAACTATAGGGCGTGCTTTGCATTGGTCTTCTCCGCATTTGTTCACCCACCGTGTAACGCGTGGGCGGAAAACTGTGAATAGCTCAAATGACGATAAAACTATTTTCTACTAGCCTCTCGCCAAATCACCGCTTATTCTGTAATGGCTCTAACGCATTCAAAACGGAAAAGACAAATGGCAGACGCACCTATCCCACACTTCTCTAACGATGCTGGCGTTGAACAGATCGAAATTGGCGTAAAGAAGTTCATGTGCGTTGGCGCGTCGGCTCCGTTCGACCATCCGCATGTCTTCATCGACATGGGCTCAGAAAATGAGAAGGTCTGCCCGTATTGCTCTACGCTTTACAAGTACAACCCGCAATTAACGGCCTATGAGACAAAGCCTGAAGGCAATCTCTACAAAGAAGAAACAGCCGCCTAGCCTGTGTCTGGCACTCATCCCCTCACAATTGTTGGTGCTGGGATTGCGGGGCTAACGACTGCCCTCAGCTTACATCAGCGCGGCATTGCTTCCACCATCATTGAAAAGCGCCCCTCGCTGGCAGATGAAGGCGCGGGCATACAAATTACGCCAAACGCCTTTCATGTCTTGGCAGGGCTCGGCCTTGGTGACGTTTTCAAACAACGCGCCCACGCGACCCAAGCCGTCACCCTGCGGGTAAGCACGACCCACCGCGAAATCGTTCAAATGCCCTTGGGTGAGCCTTTCGCCAAACGCCATGATGCGCCCTATCTGGTGGTCCATCGCGCTGATCTCATGGCGATATTGCATCAAGCCTGCAAAGACGCTGGCATTCCCATTCATTTCGGTGAGACGCTAGATGAGCAGACCGATACGCCCATTATCGGGGCTGATGGTGTCTGGTCCACAACCCGCCAACGCATTGGCAAGGTAGAGGCTCAATTCTCAAACCGCATTGCGTTTCGTTCAATCATTGATGCTGAGAATGGTGAGGCGTTTGATAAAACCCACGATGTCACCGTTACTTTCGGATCGAAAGCGCATTTCATCTATTACCCGATCAAGGGTGGTAAGCAGCTCAACATGGTGTGCATTGTTCAGGGCGCGAAGATCGATAACCGCTGGAGCGCACCGGCAACAAGCAGCGAGGTGCTTGCCAATTTGCCGAACTGGTCGCAACCCATCAAAACCTTAATCAAGCGCACAGATGACTGGCAACGCTGGCCGCTCTTCACCGTGGCACCTGAAAGCCCGTGGACCAACGAGACAACAGCGCTCATTGGTGACGCAGCCCACGCCATGGTGCCCTTTGTCGCACAAGGCGGGGCCATGGCCATAGAAGACGCAGCCGTGCTCGCCCATGCCATCGCCACGCAACCCAACACCTCAACCGCCTTTAAAGCCTATGAGGTCGCCCGCAAGGAGCGCGTCACGAAGGTGTGGCACGAAGCAATGGCCAACGGAAAGCGCTACCACATGAGCGGCCTACCAGCCCTCGCCCGCAACATGGCCCTCAAAACCCTCGGCGGCGAACGCATGGCGCAGCGATACAACTGGATTTATGACTGGCGCGCGCCTGTTTGATGAGAAATTTGTATTTGAAGCAAAAAAACAAGAGTATAAGCATATCCGAAACACCTACATGCATTGTCTTTTAAATATTAAGAGGCGTAGGCTTTAAGTATGAGTGAATTAGAGCAAAGCAGAGAAAATCAGAAACAAAAGCCGCATACTATTCCGATGCTAGTAGCAGCAATAATCAGCATTATTTATTTTTTAGCGCTTGGCTTCCTTCTCACACGTATTCAGCACTGTCCCCCAGTCTACAATGTAACAGAATTTGAAATTACTTTAACCTTTGACTGGTTCCATCAAAAAATCCATTGCAGAAGCTTCAATGAACTAGGCGATTTCTTAGCTGGAGCTTTTGCACCCGTCGCATTCTTATGGCTCGTTGCTGCCGTTTTCATTCAATCAAGGGAGCTTGCAGCTCAGCGTCAAGAGTTAAAGTTTACACGAAAAGAAGTAAGTGCATCGGTAACACAATTGACGGCACAAACTGAACTCTTCCAGCTCGAGCAAGAAGATAGAGTTAGAAAACACAACAAAGAAAGATGCGAAGCTCTGTTCGAACGAATTACAAAGGCGAGCAGCGGCCTGAATTGGAACTTTTCTGGCCGATATAGGAATGATACCCAAGGAGTATTCACCGCAGGGAAGCCCAAGAAAACTATAAAGTTTGAAGAATCAAAAAATATTGATGACTTAAAAAATGGCTTTGACCAACTTCAAAAAAATTTTGTAGAGCAAGAAAAGTATTGGGCTACAAGAAGTATAGATTTGAATATTATCGAATTCCCAGACGAGGAACTTGAAAATATTTCGTCTCTGTTGGAAAACCTGGATCAAATTGTATCTGAAAATTCCGACATAGCTCTAAATGCGAGCTACCCCCCTATTCTTCTTCAACATGTCATTAGGGTTATCGATGAAATAAAAAGCAAACATATAGAATTTCAAAACGCTTATTTGCAGCAATAATCGATAATTCCACAATCAACACTCCACCGTATTAACAGCCAATCCACCTAAGCTCGTCTCTTTATATTTCTCATTCATATCCAGACCCGTTTGACGCATGGTTTCGATGCAGTTGTCGAGTGGAATGAAGTGTGTGCCGTCGCCGTTCATGGCAAGCGATGCGGCGGTGACGGCTTTTACAGCGCCCAAGGCGTTGCGTTCAATGCACGGCACCTGCACGAGGCCCGCGACGGGGTCGCAGGTCATGCCGAGGTGATGTTCTAGGGCGATCTCGGCAGCGTTTTCCACCTGCTCAGGCGTGCCGCCCATACAGGCAGCCAAGCCTGCTGCCGCCATGGACGAGGCAGAACCCACCTCCCCTTGGCAGCCAACTTCTGCGCCAGAAATTGACGCGTTGTGCTTGATAATGCCGCCAATGGCCGCAGCAGTGAGCAGGAACGTATCAACGCCCTCTTTCGAGGCACCATCAATGAATTTTAGGTAATATTTTATCACCGCAGGCACCACGCCCGCCGCCCCATTGGTGGGGGACGTTACCACCTTGCCACCTGCCGCGTTTTCTTCGTTCACGGAGATAGCGTAAAGCGAGAGCCACTCATTGGCGATCATCGGATTAAAGCGGTTCGATTGTGCTTGCTCAGTGAGCTTTTCATGCAAGTCTGCCGCACGGCGTTTTACGAACAGACCACCGGGCAACTCTCCTTTTTGGGTAAGACCACGTTCGATACAAGCATCCATCGCCTTCCAGATGTTTTGCAAGCCCGCTTCCAACGCACCCGCGCCAATTGTCGCCTCTTCATTGGCGCGTTTAAGGTCCGCAATTGATTTGCCAGACTTGGTGCACATGGCCAGCATTTGTTTTGCATTGGCAAAAGGATAAGGCACACCAACGGGCTTTTCATCTTCCTTGTCACGGATCGTCAAAAGCTCTTCTTCGCTCGCCACAAACCCGCCGCCGATGGAATAATAAATCCGCTTCAAAAGCATACGGCCCGATGCATCAGACGCCACAAAAGACATGCCATTGGCATGGCCCGGCAAATTGACATCATAGTCAAAGACCAAGTCCGTCTCAGGCTCAAACTGATAGACTGGATGGCCTTCCGCTGCCGTTAGGCCTATGCGTGCGTTGCGGGCGATGATGTCGTCCACTTGATCCGGATCAAGCGTATCAGGCAGTTCCCCCATAAGCCCCAGAATGATGGCGCGGTCAGAACCGTGCCCCTTGCCTGTGAAGGCGAGTGATCCATGCAGTCTTGCGCTTACGCGCTTTACTTCAGCCCCTGCAGGACGCGGCCAATCGCCATCACGGATTTCATCTAAAAAACGACGTGCTGCCACCATTGGCCCCATCGTATGAGACGACGATGGGCCAACACCAATTTTGAAGACATCAAAGACAGACAGAAACATTCCGTTTTCCAATCAAACAACCGTATCGCACGACAAGGTAGCCACATTGTAGCGTACGCCACCCATTTATATGCGACACGATTTTACAAGAACCGCCGCGCCCAGTGGTTTTTATCGTGAGCGCATTTCATCACTTGGGTCTAGAACAATCAGCGATTACAGTCAGTAGACCAGATTTTTAAATCAAAGGCACCAGCGAATGACGCCTCCTGTCTCACCCAAACTCCACGCCGCCCTTAACGAGCGATTTTCAGACGCGCCCGAGCCGCCGAGCAATTTGGAATATCTGCTCTCCATCGCAGCGCGTGGCTCTTGCCGCAATTTCACCGATGACCCGATTGATCGAGCGCTCCTTGATGCATTGATTGCAACCGCTTTTTCAGCGCCAACCAAAAGCGACCTGCAACAACGCGACATTGTCATCATTACCGACCCGCAAAAACGCAAAGCCCTTGATGAGGCATGTGACACGCAAGGCTGGGTGAGTGGCGCGCCGCTTTTGCTCGTGATCCTTGGCAACCATCGGCGCCAACAAAAAATCCATGAGCGCCAAGGTCACCCCTTCGCCAACAACCATATTGATGCGCTCTTTAACGCAGCAGTTGACGGCGGTATTTTACTGTCATCGCTGGTTACCTGTTTTGAATTTGCAGGCCTTGGATGCTGCCCCATCAGTGCGATTAGAAACAAACCCGACATTGTGGCTGATATTTTAAACTTGCCAAAACAGGTTTTCCCAGTGTCAGCACTCGCCGTTGGTTGGCCGCAGTCGCCTCCCACCCCTTCACCGCGCCTTCCTCTGTCCGTCACCGTGCATGAAAACAGTTTTGATGACACAAAAGAGGCTGCACTGGTTCAAGAATATGACAGCACAAGAACCTACGAAAATCAGCGTTTTTCTGAAAAAGACGGAATTTCGAGCGACTATGGCTGGTCAGAAGACAAAGCAAGACAATATGCACGCATTGAGCGCGGGAATTTCGGAAAATGGTTAGAAATCAACGGCTTCAAGCTAATTTAGATAATTTAATGCCCTAAGTTTCTCCCAATTTATTGAAAAGTTTCTATTTCCAAGTTGATAACACCCAATTTTCCTGCCTACACTCCAAGTACCATCTGGAGGGATGGTATAATTTTGGGAGGAATACAATGAAACTTACTATGAAGAGTATGGCCTATACTTTTGGTATTTTGATGGCCTCTACTGGAATGGCAGCGGCTGCTGATTGCGAAGTTTTAACTCTTGGCTCAGCCATCTCGCTCACCGGTAAATATGCAACCAACGGTGCGCACGCGAAAAACGGCTACGAATTTGCCATTAAAAAAATTAAAGAAAATGGCGGCATTAAAGTTGCCGACAAATGCTACAATTTCAACGTCATCTATTATGACGATGAATCAAAAGGTGACCGTGGCGCGACACTTGCTGAACGCCTAATCAACCAAGACAAAGTACAATTTATGCTTGGGCCTTATTCATCAGGCCTAACCAAAGCGATTGCACCGGTAACTGAGAAGTATCAAATCCCAATGGTTGAAGCAGAAGGCGCGTCGCGCTCTTTGTTCAACAAGGGCTATAAATACCTCTTTGCTGTGCTTTCAACCTCTGAGCAATATCTCGCATCTGCGGTGACACTTGCAGCAGAAAAAGCCAAAGAAGCAGGCAAAGACCCATCTTCTGTGAAAGTGGCGATTGCGGTTGAGAATGATCCATTCTCTCTCGATATTCGGGCTGGCGTTATGGAAGATGCTGAAAAGCTTGGCATGAAAATCATCATTGATGAGAAACTGCCCCGCGATCTGTCAGACATGTCTGCCATTCTCACAAAAGTGAAATTGCTAAAACCTGATCTGCTCGTTGTATCTGGTCACTCAAAAGGTGCTGCAACGGCTGTTCGCCAAATTGGTGAGCAGAAAATCAAAACACCAATGATCGCTCTTACACACTGCGAAGCTGCAGATGTAACAGGCAATTTCGGTGATGCAGCAAACGATATTTTGTGCTCAACACAGTGGGCTGAATCACTCACCTACGAAGATCCAATCTTCGGCACTGCTTCAAACTATGAGCAAGAGTTCAAGGGTTCTTATCCTGAATACGCTGAGAAGAAAGTTCCGTATCAAACAGCGCAAGCAAGTGCTGCGGTATATGTCTTCAAAGACGCTTTCGAGCGTGCTGGCACATTGGATAAAGATGCTGTGCGAGATGCAATTGCCAAGACTGATTTGAAAACTTTCTATGGTGACATTCGCTTCTCAGAGGCTGGCAACAACATCGCCAAGCCAATGGTTCTGCGTCAAATTCAAGGCGGCGCTTACAATGTTGTGGCTCCATCTGACTTTGCCTCACACAAAGTGAACTATCCGCGTAAAGCCAAATAACAACGCGACAAGTCACAACCAGACGCTCATATGCAGCGTCTGGTTATACTCTCCGGACATTTTAAATCATTCCGCACCAAGCGCTTTTTAAATCGCGTTTGAACGGGGGCAAACCTTTTATCGAAGGTCAAGGTTTATGGATCAAATATTAGGCAATATCGGCCTACTTATCGAATTTCCGATCGTGAATATTGCGATCATTATTGAGGGGCTGATGATTGGCGCATTGTTTGCGCTCGCAGCTTATGGCCTTGCCCTTGTATGGGGTGTGATGAACGTCAAAAACCTCGCTCAAGGTGATTTCGTCATCGCTGGCGGCTATGTTTCATGGTGGCTTGTTAACAACATAGGCATGCACCCGCTACTTGGGGTGCCCGTCGCCTTCGTTGTAATGTGGGGCATTGGTTGGGCAACCTATAAATTGGTGATATCCCGCGTTATTGAGCGCGACCTTTTCACCTCTCTTCTGGCAACCTTTGGCCTTGCCATTATGATGGCGCAGATTATGAACCTGCTGTTCGGGTCTGATACACAAAGTCTCACCCTCGATATGCCCGTCCTTGAATTTGCAGATGGTTTTGTTCAACTGCCAATGGCGAAAGTGCTCGGCGTTTTGATGGCCTGTAGTTTGGCGCTCGGCGTTGTCTTATTCATGAAGAACAGCCGCATGGGGCAAGCAATTCGCGCGACAGCGCAAGATGCGCGTGCTGCCCGTGTGCTCGGCATCGATACTGAAAAAGTTTACGCTTTCACCTTCTCGCTTAACTCTGCCATTTGCGGAGCCGCTGGCGCGATTATCGTGATGGTATGGGTTATCCAACCATTCTACGGCATCACCTACTCAATCCGCGCTTTTGTGGTGGTTACCGCTGCTGGCCTTGGCAATCTACCAGGTGTTATTGCCGCTGGCCTTGGCATTGGTGCAGCAGAACAATATGGCGGACATATTTTTGGCATTGGCTATCAGCAAGCAATCGCAGTGATTATTTTGTTGCTGGTCTTGATCGTGCGGTTGTTACAGCAACGCCGCAATCGCCAAGTGTTACAATAGGAGGGTTTGGACATGTTAAAAACCTACAAAAAATATCCAAAACCCTTTTTACATGGCGCGCTGTTGATCTTCATCATCATCGCACCGTTCTTGTTTCCTAACTTCACAACACAGTTAGCCACGCTTTGGCTGTTCATCATCGTTGCCATGACATGGGACATGACGGGCGGACAGATGGGGTATAACTCGCTCGGCAATATCTTCTTCTACGGCACGGGTATGTATGCTGCCGCCGTGTTTGCGATCTCGCTTGTCTATGATGTCGGCGAATACACCAGCGCTTTTGGCGGTGGTCGGTTTGACTTTACGGATCAGCAATATTTCACAGGCTTCATATTTGGTTCAATCTTTGCAGGGTTTTTCTGCGCGATTTCAGCTTTTATTGTCGGTTATCTAACCTTTGGCTTACGCGGCCCTTATTTTGCAATCGGCACTCTTGGCGTTGCCATTGCGGCTGGCGAACTCGTTTCAAACTGGGAATGGGTTGGCGGCGGTCAGGGCATCGTTTTGCCCGTCTATCCTGGCGACCTTGATGATGGCAAAGTATTCATCTACTTCGCCTTTGCAATAACAGGCGTCGTCTTGTTCACCTTCTTAAATTGGCTTTACAAAACCCGCTTTGGTGCGGCCATGAACGCCATTCGTGATGACGAAGAAAAAGCAGAAGCAATGGGCATCCACACCCTTCGCTATAAGCTTATCACATGGGCAATGGCAGCCTTCTTTGTCGGCATTGTTGGCGGCATCTCAGCCTTCCAATTAATCAGTTTTGAGCCGCTTGAAACGGCGTATCAAACAATCAACCTTGGCATCTTCATGGTGGTCTGCGTGCTGCTTGGCGGCAAGGGCACCTTATGGGGTCCAATCATCGGTGCCATCTTGTTCCACGTCATCAAAGAAGTGACATGGAGCTACTTCCTTGGGTGGCAATGGGTCGCCCTCGGCTTCTTGATTGTCGTGACCGTGGTCTATTTCCAAGATGGTCTAATGGGTTGGATGAAGACGAAAAAACCAGAATGGTTCGGTATTCGTGTTGACCAAAAAGAGTTGGAGGCAGCCGAATGAGTACGATTATTGATGTAAGCGGCGTTTCCAAATCTTTTGGCGGCGTTAAAGCCAACACAGATGTTTCACTCTCTGTCAAAGAAGGCGGTATCACCGGCCTTATTGGTCCCAATGGATCAGGCAAGACCACGATGTTTAATTCGATTGTCGGCTATCACCCTATTGATAGCGGTTCCATCAAATTTAAAGGCCGTGAAATCTCTAAAATGCAGGTGCCAGAAATTGCCCGCCTCGGCCTTTTGCGCACCTTCCAGCAAACCCGTATTTACGGCGCGATGAATTGCGTTGAGAACATGCTGATCTCCCTGCCTCACCGCAAAATGAGCTTCATGGATTCGCTCAAGAAAAACAGCGGCGAAGACCATGAGCGTGCAGAACATCTACTCGAATTTGTTGGCCTTTATGAAAAGCGCTACCTGCAATCAGGCTCCCTCTCCTTCGGCCAACAAAAGTTGCTTGAGTTTGCCATGGCGTTGATGAATGAGCCAACCGTCCTGCTGCTTGATGAACCAACAGCTGGCATCAACCCGACCCTCATCAATGGCCTGATTGACCGCCTCAAACTCGCCAATTCAGAGTTCGGCATTACCCTCTTCATCATTGAGCACAATATGCGCGTCATCATGAATATGGCAGATACAATCTACTGTCTCGCCCATGGTGAAATGCTGGCCTCTGGTGCACCTGATGACATTCAAAACGATCAACGCGTCATCGACGCATATCTGGGGGCGCACTAATGGCAAAAGCGACGAAAAAAGGCGTTAGTGGATATGGCAAAGGCGGCGTTGATACGGTCATCTCCGTTGAGGAAGTAACCAAACAAGTCTCCGCCATCGCGCAAGATATTACCGTCGATCAGTTGATGGATTTAGCGGGCAATGATCCCTATGTGTCGATCAACAACCTCAAAGCGGGTTATGGCAAAATGGAAATTTTGCACGACATCAACCTGCATGTGGGGCGTAAACAATCGCTTTGTTTAATCGGCCCAAATGGTGCTGGCAAATCGACAATCCTTCACGCAATTTTCGGCTTCAACAATATCTTCTCTGGCTCCATCAACATTGGTGACGGCAAGAGCAAGCGTGATGTCACCGCCCTTTCCCCAAATGAGAAATTGGCGGAGGCAGGCATTGCTTACATTCTGCAAGACAAGTCCGTCTTCCCCGGCATGACGGTGGAAGAAAACCTCTGGATGGGCGGCTTCTTGCAAGACAAGCCAGCGGAAGCTAAGCGAAAAGCGGAAGAGATATTCGATAAATATCCACGCCTCGCCGCCCGCCGTAAGCACCAAGCCAAAGTGCTGTCTGGTGGTGAACGGCGCTTGCTAGAAATCTCACGTGCGCTGGTGATGAACCCAGACGTGTTGCTCGTCGATGAGCCGTCCATCGGCTTGGAGCCTCGCTTCATCGACATGGTTTTCGAAATTTTGCACGACCTTCAACACGTGGAAGGCAAGACCATCATCATGGTCGAGCAGAACGCCAAGAAGGGTCTCGAGTTTGCTGATATTGGCTATGTGCTCGTATCTGGTGAAATCGCGATTGCGGGTAAAGGCAAAGACCTTCTAAACGACCCGAATGTCGGACAGCTGTTCTTAGGCGGCTAGTCTGCCAACGCTTTAAGGGTGAATGCGGTGTTTGATTGCGCCAGATGATTAATGGCGGCGTCCAAATCATCTGCCTGTTGCGCGCCCAGTAAAGCTGCGCCTTTGGCGATGATTTTCTGGCGTCGATTGTCAAAACTCATTGGCGTGGTCAAATCATGTGATGACAAGAAGGCTTGCCCGCCTGCCTCAACGGCTACCTCAGCTGCCGCTTCCCCAATTGCCTCATCAGTTGTGACCTCTACGCGGTCTCGCAATACAATGAGGTCAGGGTTGTTACAAAGCCCATCGCTGTAGGTTTCCAAAGCACCCGTATCATAGCCAGAAAGGCAGGCGGCAGCGGCTATTTTATAGCTGAACTTTGCCTCCAACCCTGTTTCAGGTTTTTCAATATTGCAAACAGTCAACCAACGCGGATGAACCTTGAGGGTTACAGTCTCAATAGCTTGAACATCAAATTGACCTTCGGCATTCACATCACTCAGCGCTTCAAGACTGGCGTGGATGCCATGACAGCACGCATGGAATTTATGGCTTACATCCTCAAACAAAAAGATACGGCTTTCAAAGTCCGTGTCGTTCTTCGCCCCCACATGCGTATCCCCAAAGCCTTGAGCTGCCTCGATACCGTCCACCCGCGAAACGAAACCTTGCAACGCTAATAGCGCCACTTCCACACCGTTAGATGCTGCCATACCCGCATGATAGGGTTTGCCCATTGTGCCAAATTGAGATTTCAGCCCCGACGCCTTTGTGGCCGCCAAACCCAAGGCATGACATGTCTGTTCCTCATCAAGACCGAGCAAACGAGCACAGGCGATTGTCGCGCCGAAGGTTCCAGCCGTCGCTGTTTGATGGAAGCCGGCCTGATAGTGAGACCGCCCGAGCCAAACACCGATACGGCAACTTGCTTCACATCCAAGCAAGGCCGCTTCAAGAAACGCTTGACCACTGGCCCCAACACGCTCTGCAATAGCCGCAGCAGCCGATACCACCGCAACACTTGGGTGGCCAATATGAGCAAAATGCGTATCGTCATAATCAAGCGCATGGCTGGTCGTTCCATTGACCAAAGCAGCGACACGGGCTGGTACTTTCGATGCGTTGCCAAAAATAGATGCTTCGGCTTTGCCCTCTTCTTGCAAAGCCATGGTGCGCACAATGCGAGAAACGTCTTCATCCACACCCGCTCGCGCAACCGCAACCCAGTCAAAGATAGACAGACGCATCACAGCAAGCGCTGTTTCGGGCAAGTCCGACCATGCGGCCATCTTTGCTAGTTTACGTGTTACGCCAAGGGTCATGCTTTCAAGCTCGCTTTGGCTTCCATCTTAACCCGACCCTCATCATCCCGCGCCTGTAGGGTAAAACCGCCCTCTTCCCGTTTTCCCAAAAGCTGCAAGGTGCCGTCTGCAATGGCAGGACTTACACCGCGAAAACTGAAATTCTCTAAGGTCACCCCCATTCGCTCAGCCTCGCGCCCTGCCATTTGCATAAGACACGTCGCAATCATCGGGCCGTGCACCACTAACCCCTCATAGCCTTCTACTTCACGCGCATAGGGTTCATCGTAATGTATGCGGTGGCCATTAAAGGTGAGCGCTGAATAACGAAACAAGAGCACAGAATTTGTCTCAAGCATTTGCTCTAAATCGGCCGCAAAAGGTTCGCCTGCATTTGAAGGCGCCGCCGCAGCAGTTTCTTTGTAAACAATGGTCTGACGCTCTTGCAGCCTTATCGTTCCCTCAGCGCTATAACGGTGAAGCACCTTGACGAAAACCAGCGGTCCCGTACGCCCCTGCTTCAATGTCACATCGTCTATCGTTGAATGCCGTTCGACCTCACCCCTAACAGGTAGGCCAGAATAAAACGTCGTCTCGCCTGCTGCCCACATGCGATATTGCAATGGTACAGGCGGCAGAAAGCCACCTTTCTTAGGATGACCATCGTGGCCAACATCACTCATTGGAACGGTTGGTGGCGCTAAACACCAATGAAGACCTAAAGTTGATCCGCCAAGGGTTGTACCAAAGCGCTCAACAAGCGCGGGTGTAATAAGGTCAACAGCCGTCTCCTCACGCCCCACCCATCCTCTAAGGTAATCCATATCCAGCGCGACACTCATCGTGCGTGCATTTCTTGCTTGATTAATTGTCGGGTTTTCATGTGCTGTCACTAATCCAATTCATTGCGACCAGAATGTAAGCACAAAAAAGCCGAGCAACTCAACGTTACTCGGCATTTTTCATAACGAAATTGACCTTAAGCTTTGCGGCCAAGTCCAAGTTTCTTAGCAAGGTCCGAACGGCGCTCTGCATAGGCAGGAGCAACCATTGGATAATCAGCAGGAAGACCCCATTTCATACGGTATTCTTCAGGTGACATATCGTGGCTCGCACGAAGGTGCTTTTTCAAGGACTTGAATTCCAAGCCACATTCTAAGCAAGTCAAAATTTCTGGCTTCAAAGACTTCTTGATGGGAACAGCAGGTTTTTGCTTTTCTTTATCAGCCTCACCACCTGCGGAGCCTGAACCACCAACAAGACCGGTTAGCGTTGAGTGGATGTCTGTCACCAATGCAGGTAATTCTGATGCAGGCAAAGTATTGTTGGCTACATATGCGCAAACAACCTCAGCAGTTATCTCGGCAAGATGTTGAGGGAGGTTATTACCCTCTTCTTGAGCTTCTTCTAACATATTTTATCCTTTTTCCAGGCGAAACAATCATCTTATTCCCCTCGCGTTGGCAGCTTGTAAAATAAAAAAAAATAAAAAGAAATAAATAAAAAGACACCCTCTCTAAAATTTATAATTACATATTTCCGACCCCGATTAGTATAAAAATCCGTTATAAATTACCCACAGGAGTTAACTAAAACACCTGTAAACCACCAAAAATGAACTTTTTGCCGCGAAAATTCGATTCGAATTACTAATTAATACTAGGCATGACTTGAATGTGTGCTGTATGCATTCATTTTTGCATCAATGAATTCTTTCAAATTCTGAATTAAATCATTGAGACCGGGGTGGTCATGCGAGCCTTCTGAGCGGAATATTCCCAGTTCGACAGGTGGTAAACAACTAAATCCATCAATATCATCAATGACTTTAAGCTCGCTCGACACGGCAACCTTTGGCAAGGCGGCAATGGCTAAACCTGCGGCAACTGCGGTACTAATCGTTGCAACACTCTCACTGACGTACTCTTCGCGCCAACTCATACCCTCACTTGCAAGATGAGTAGTGATAATATCTCGGAAAGGGCAAGGATTAAGGAACAAACCGAGAGGCAATACTTTTTGTTCCAAACACTTCATATCATGGCTGGCAACCCAATGAAGAGGTTCCTTCCAAATATTACCGATAGGCTTTAGGCCATCACCAACCACAGCAATTGCCACATCAAGTTGGTTTTCAACAACAGAGCGTCTTAGTTGAGTGCTCGGTAAAGCGACAATTCTCAACTGCACGTTTGCGTACATCTCTTTGAACTGCGCTAGGATTGTGTTGAGGCCAGCTTCTGCAAACCATTCAGGCACCCCAAGTCGAATTTCACCTTTAAGTTCAGGATAGGTCAGATACAAAACCGCTTCATCATAGGCTGAAATAATGCGCTTGGCATAACCAACCAATCGCAACCCATGCGCAGTCAAACGGCGGGAACGCCCTTGCCTACTCGGCTCAAATAAAGCCCGACCAGAACGTTCTTCCAATCGCTTTAATTGCAAGCTTAATGTTGGCTGAGTGAGATTTAGGTTTTTGGCAGCAGCAGATATAGTTGGCGCTTCTGCGACGGCAATAAGCGAACGCAAGAGCTGGATATCCAATCGCCCGACTATCGGTGAGCTGACATTTGTGTCACCTGACATGAAAACCTCGTCTTTTTCTTGGAAGTTGTTGACGTATAAATCAAATTATAGCCTCAACCCAATCAATTCCTAGAAATTGATGTTATCATGGTTTACACGAGCTCACCGGAAATTGAAAACCTACTCAACAGTAAATCCTGTCAAAGCGAAATTTAAATTAGAAATTTTCGATATATTACTTTAAAAGCGGCAAAATATTGCTGCCATGAATTTATTCCTTAATAAAACAATGTCGGTACATCTCTTTTGAAACCTTTAGTCCACGAGCTAAATACTAACAATATTCCTGTTATTATTTTATTTGCAAAGCCTCAACAACAGTTCAACTAGGAACCAATTCCGCAGCATGGGCTAACGCTGTGTGCTTTCCAATTACGATGTAACGACCGTCACTTGCTCTTCAACGGCAACAGTCGCGAAGACATCACCGGTTGATGTTTCAACAAATTCAAACACATCAAGCTGGTTGCCGTTATCATCTTGCAGGCCTGCTGAAAGCGCTGTGTTTTGGGTAAAGGTAAAGCCAACATCCACCTCCACATTCACCGTATCGCCCGCATCACCAAGAATGGTACGGCCAGCCGTCAAGGCTTGATCCAGCAAGGCTTCAAGATCTGTATCGCTGTCGGCGGAAAGGCCCTGTAATCGAGCAAGGTCGAGGAACAAAGTGTTCGCTTCACCATTTTCAATGCTCAACGCTTCAACGCCATCGATCAAAATACCAGTACTGCGCAGGTCTATGTTGCCTGACTGGAAGTAGCGAAGTTCGTCACGCCCTGTGCCACCGTCAATTTGAAGCGTCGCAAAATCATCGACAAAGATGCTGTCATCACCAGCGCCACCATCAAGGATGGCATCAGTCCCAAAACTCGCAAGTGATTCCAAGGTATCATTGCCATCATTGCCAAACAGGCTGTCAGCACCAGAACCAGCAACAAGCAAATCATCACCATCGCCACCGTTTATGGTGTCGTCACCATCTCCGCCGAGAAGAAGATCATTCCCGCCAAGACCGTTCAGTGTGTCATTGCCAGCAAGTCCATCGATCACGTCAGCACCAGCGCCACCCGACAAGGTATTATTCGCGGCAGTACCAGCAATGGTATTTGAACCCAGCGTGATTGGAATACTCGCTGTTTCGCTTTGCGCAACGCCTGAACCAAAACCACCGCCATCGTTTACAGTGATGGTAAGATTATCGACATCACCAGAGACGCCCGAAGTATTGGCATAGGAGAGAGCATCATCGCTTTCAAAAAACGTATTAATTGTGCTGAGAGCGCCATTCAGCGTGAGCGTTCCCGTTCCATCACCGCCAATAGATAAACCCGCAGTCGAGGCCGCACCAAGAGTAAGCGTTCCGTTGGCAACTTCCAACGTCACTGTCGCATTACTTGGGTCACCATCAGGATCGTCAAAAACAAGGTCACTGAAGATAAAGCTACCACCAACACCAACGCTTACGCCAGAAGACGTCACTTCACGAACGGATACATCATCAATCAAGATACCCTCATCAGAACCATCCACTGACAAGCTCTCAAATGTGAGTTCGGTTGTTGTCGCTACCGCGGTAAACACAATGGTTTGCGTTTGATAAATGAGGTTGGTGAAGTTGAAACCTGCTGTATCAAAAGAGATCGTTTGGGTTTGATTACCGACGATGACGTTAGCTGAACGAACACCATTATCTCCGCCAGGGTTGCCCGCAAATTGGAAGCTCACTTCATACGTAGCACCGATCTCGGTTGTAAGAGTTGTGGTGATCGCACCAGCGGTATCGCCGTCCAAATCAATCGCTTGGTTCCCGTCAGCAGCAATGATGAAACTAGTGTCGACAATATCAACATTACCCGTACCTGTTGTGGCATTCGCACCATCGCCAACGGTAAAGCCTGTAATAGCTGTGCTACCAAAGAGCGCCGTGGAACTTCCTGATCCGACGACTGGCGTTTCAAAACTACCATTGGCTAGCGTTTCTTCACCCACCACACCAGACACATCAATAGTCGGCGCATCGTTGACGCTTGTTGGATTAACAACACTGGTTACGGCAGCTGAATCGACTGTTCCATCATTCACCACAAAATCAACATCACGCAGTAGATCATTTAGATCCTCGCGGGCGCTTTCAAACGTGATGGAGCGCAACGCTGCTTGATAATTTGCGGCTGTGTCGGTGCCAGTAAGGGTCAGCACCCCTGTTGTATCGTCGAAAGAACCAGTGATTGAGCCAGTGTCAGTAAAATTCAAAACATCGCCCGTTTCAAACACACCAGACTGCAAGGTTATTGAAACTGTCGCACCTGTGATCATATCACCATCTGCATCAGAGACTTCAATCGTGTTGTTGACAACGACGGCGGGGTCACCCTCGTTAAAGGCGGTCGTTATCATGCCTGTAGTCACGACAGGGGCATTGTTAAGCCCTTCAACGACAACCGTTGCGGCATCAGAAATACCGATAGTCGCCAAAACGGTACTTCCCTCACCATCCGTAACTTCAACAATGGTGAAGCCTCCGGTTGGTGTCCCTAAGCGATAGTTAGCCAGAATTGGATCATTCAACTGCAAGTTCACCGTATCACCGGCTTCCGCGACGATGAGAATGCTCTGCGGCAAGCTTGCCCCCAAAATGGTTTCGAGCTGAGCATTCGATGTCTCAGAAAGATCAAAAATGTCTGTCTCATCCAGCGTCAGTACGTTCACTTCACCATTGAAAACGTTAAGCGTCTCAATGCTGGTGAAGGCTGAATTTTCGATCGCCGTCAAATCTATCGTGCCTGCATTTGATACACTGAACGTATCTTGGCCATCGCCACCATCATAAATGCCAGCCTCACCCGCCAAATCTATGAGCGTATCATCGCCGTCACCGCCTGAGAGTGTATCATTACCAGTGAAACCGTCGAGAACGTCATTGCCACCAGCACCAAAGATGAAGTCATCACCTGCCTGACCATCGACATCTTCTTGTCCAGCACCACCAATGTAGACGTCATTCCCATTCAAGAAATTACCAACATCAGTTCCGTTGGTACTATCAAGGCTGAAAATAATATCGTCTTGACCAGTGCCAACATTATTATCGGCCTGATTTGTGCCAACGATAATGCTGCCAGTATTGCCGACCACAACATCGACGGTCTGCGTAAAGCTTTGCGCCCCGCCGACACCAGCGGCATCTCCATCATTGGCCGTGATTGTAAGCGTGTCCAAGCCTCTAAAGCCTGCCGCGCCATCATAGGTAACAAAGCCACCAGCAATCTCATTGTTAATGTCGGCAAGCGTGCCTGTGAGCACCAATGTATTTGTACCACTGCCCGCAATTGTAACGGGGGAACTACCGTTCGTGTCACTCAATGTGCCACTGGCCACTGTCAGCGTTACACTGAAGTTTGCGCTGCTTGCTGAATCAATATCATCAATAACAATGCCTTCAAGAGACGTACTCGCCCCTTCTTGCGCAACGAAGGTGTTATCTGGCCGCACTTCGGAAACAGTGAGATCATCAACGATCCGCCCGCCTCCGCTTGACGCTGCGGGTTGCCCAGATAATAGTATGTTTGTGACTGTTTCTGTTGCAACAAATCGGATCGTATCAACAACAGGTGCCCCCATTCCTGAGCTCAAGCCTTCAATAATTATAACGTCACCGTTGGTATCACGAACTGCCAAAGCGCCATTAACACCATTTGTACTTCCGTTCGGCTCACTAGAAGTGACCGACACCTCATAAGTACGGCCAATAATCGTCTCAATCGTTTGAGAGATTGTGCCAGCATCTGGGCCATTGCCAACGAGTGCGAGACGTATCGCATTGCCATCGCCGTCAAGAATACCGTTAGAAACAATGCTTACAGGTTCGCCGCTAACGGTAAAGCCCGTGATGTCAGTCGCCCCAACCGCCACAACATTTTCGCCTGTGCTAACCGCCGATCCTGTCGTCTCAAAATCACCATTGGTGATAAATTCACTGGCCGTCAGACCATCAAGATTGAGACTAGGCGCTGCGTTTACACCTTGAATATCAATGTTTACAGGACCAGCAGGCACATTGACGGTTCCGTCATCAACATCAATAGACAGTTCCGCAGCATCCTCTCCAGTGACGTCAACAGGGCCAATAAATTGGATGTTAGATGCTGTATCGAGATAGGTATTAATATCAGCGGCAGAACCAACAAGGGTAATCGTTTCAGCATCTATTTGTGTGACAGTAACGCTTCCCCCCATCGCTGGTGTTGCAAATTCACCGATATCAACCGACAGGGTAACCGTAAGCTGGTCCCCATCAACATCGGCAAGAACCACATTTGAAAGATCAACATTAGAGGCCGTATTTACACTAACCGATATATCCGTTGGTACAGACGTCGCGGTTGGCGCGTCATTCACCGCTGAAAGGTCAATATTGATCGTGTTACTTGTTGCCGTCGAAATACCATCTGAAACGTTCAACGTTAACTCAGCCGCATCGTTGCCATTAGCATTGAGCGCACCTTGGTATTGAATGTTAGTCACTGTATCGAGATAAGTCTCGATATCAGCCGCTTGCCCAACAATAGTTATGCTGGTCGCACTGTCTTGCGTAACGGTAACACCAGACATGGCACCCGCCGCCCCTGGCGCAGCAAACGTGCCGTTATCGACAGTCAGCGTTAGGGTAAGAGTATCCCCATCCAGATCCTCAAACTCAATGGCCGATAGATTGAGAGTGTCTAGCGTGTCTTCTTGAATAGTAAAATCGCTCGGTGCGTTCATAATCGTCGGCGACGCGTTCGGCGCGGCAATATCGAGATTGACTGTTCCCAGACTAACCGCCCCACTGCCATCACCATCATTTGCAGAAATTGAAATGGTCGCCGCATCATCGCCCGTTATGCCAATCTGGCCTGTAAACGTGATATTTGCCGGATCATTCAAATACGCATTAATGTCTGCCGCTGAGCCACTCAACGAGATGACTTGGAAATTCACCATCGACAGATTGACCGACAAATCTGGGCCAATAACGCTTCCGGGTTGAACCGTGGTAAACTGACCCGAACTCACCACAAGTGAGACAATTATGTCGGCGCTATCAACATCACTGAATGTGATACCTGACAGATCGATTTGTGATTCTACACCTTCCACAACGTTGATGTCGGTTGGAATACTCGCCGCTGTCGGATCGTCATTATCGGCAAGAATGTTGGTGTTGATCATAACGCTATCGCTCATCGCGCCACCAGCGCCCGTTGCGCCGCCATCATCAACGCTAAAGGTAATCGTACCCGCACCGTTTACATCTTGGTTGCCTTGGAAACGAATACCAGTCACGCCACCTGCAAGGGCAAATGTTGCGTTTATTTCAGCAGCCGTGCCAACGAGCGTCACACTACCTGTGCCATTGTCGGTAATTTGTGAACTAACCAGCCCCCCAGAGACGGTATCATCGATGGTAAAGAAGCCATTGGTTGATACAAGCGTGACGCTGAGGTCACTGCTTCCCGCATCCACATCACTAACATCGAGACCAGCAAGGAATGTGAATGTGTCTTCATTCACCGTCAACGTTGTCGGGGTGGAACCAATATCGAAAACGGGCGCATCGTTGACAGCAATCAAAGTAATGTTCGCCGTGTCAGTAACGGGAGGTGCAACACCATCGCTGAGCGAGTAGGTCAATGTCGCAACATTGTTGCCTGCCAAATCGAGGGGGCCTTGATAAGACACAACACTTGCCCCATCCAAAAATGCCGTCACATCCGCAGGTGCACCAGAGATAGTCACGGTCAAAGCGTCAACCTCGGTCACAGTCACCGCGCCGAATACACCACCACCATTCGCTGACAGTGAACCCTGATCAACAGACAATGTGAGCGTCACATTTGAATCAATATCGCCAACAACAATGTCGGATAGATCGAGCGCCGACAACACGTCTTCGTTGACACCAAATCCTAGAGGCGCACCCGCCAAGGTTGGTGCATCGTTCACCGCATTGACCGTCACAGTCACCGTTTCAGTTGCAGTCCCGCCATTGCCATCATCAACAATGAAGTCAAAGCTGTCCGTGCCATCAAAACCAGTATTAGGCGTGTAGGTAAAAGAGCCATCGGCATTCACGATGACAGAGCCATTTGTAGGCGCTTCATCGAGGCTGAAGGTCAAGGTGTCGCTTGCATCCACATCACTTGCAACCAACTGACCAACCGTCGCATTATTTTCATTCGTTGTGATCGTCAGTGCAGAAACAATGGGCGCATCATTGGCACCCGTTACAGTGATCGTCAAAATGGCGTCGTCAAAATTGCCGTTGCCATCAGTCACTTGGTAATTGATCGTCTGCGTTGCTGTTTCACCCACAGCAAGCGCATCAAAATCACCCGTTGGATCGAAAGAATATGCCCCGTTGGCATTGACCACAAATGTACCGCCAAAGGCCAAAGCTGTCGCGACACCAAATGCAAGAGGAGCGCCGTCAACGGATGCTTCTACAACAGTCAAGGTATCTGGCGTTGGATTGGTATCAGGATCGCTATCATTGTCGAGCAAATTGCCAACAGTAAGCGCACCGTTTTCTCCGATATTAAGAGCATCATCAGCCGCTGTCGGCGCATCTTGTTGCGGTAAAATGTCAATATTCAACCGCGCAGATACCGTTTCGCCATTCACCTCAACAGTGACATCCAGCGTTCCCTCATCATCTGCATTGGGCGACGGCGCGTAAATCAAGGTCGGACCCGTTCCATCGCCGTTCAATGCCGCATTGATTTGTTCAAACGTGCCTTGAATTTGCACCGTCTCATCATTGGTGCCTGTACCAACTAAAATGGTTACACCACTGTTTGGCGCAAGTGTAACGGTAGATCCAGCAACCAAAGTCACAACCGCAATTACTCCTTCAGGGCCGCTAATCGAGAAGCCGGAAATTCCAATGGAACCATCCTCTGCAACGCTGGTGGTGAGCGTTGGAAGATCAATCGATAGTGGGGTATCAGCAACGTCATCTGTATCCGTTGTCGCGTCATCCGTATCCGTTGGCAAATCACCCGTCTCGATATCATCATCGACAACGGTTTCTTGTGTCGCTTCTTCTTGCGGCGCACTGGATTGGCTTGGCTGACCTGCACCACCATCAATGCCTTCAACCTCAACATCACCGCTTTCAAGCACGGGAATATCGACGCTGTTTTCCAGATCACTGCCATCAAAACTTGCTAAATCGGTTTCGATGCCGCTGCTATCAAGCAAGCTTCGATCTTGCTCTTCGCCACCATTTTCTTGTTGGCCATCATCTGGTGCACCGCTATCAGGGGCCGCATCTTGGCCACTGTCTTCAGGGGAAGCATCTTGTTCACCGTCATTGCCTTGTTGTTCGGTAGCACCGTTATTTTCAACAAAGTTCCCCCCTTGCTGAACACGTTGAGTTGCCGATTGGAACGCATTAACTGCGTCTGTGATCAAAACCTGATCAGAATTAAGATCAGTCGGTGAACGATCAATCTCTCTGGTTTCGCCCTCTATGGGCGAGACAATCCACTTAGTTTCAGTCGAATCAATGGTCGCGATCTCATTACCGTTCAGATCGGTCAGCGTGAAAATACCTGTTTCGCCATCAGGGTCGCGATTCAAAGAAACTTCGACAACCGTTCTGCCGTCGACAGAAACAATATCAACACGCACAGTGGTGCCACGAATACCCATGGTGGCGGCAGGTGTTTTAATTTCTAAACCACCCGTTTTTGCCGCCTGCCCTGCGATGAATACAAAGCTGCCTTCAACAAGATTGAAAATACCAGAATTTTCTGTGCTGCTTGGATCGTAAATTAGCTCATCCAAAATCATCCGCGAGGCAGAAGCCAGCGTGAAAATCGTGCCGTCAACAAAAGTCAGCGATAGCTTAGAACCATCAGCTGTTTGCACCACATCATTTGAAAAAACCTTAGTGCCAACTTGTAGCTGTTCAGTTGTGCCATCTGCCCGTTGAACCGTCGCACCGCCTGATAGTTCTTCCACTTGTCCAATTGCGCGCGCGGTCGCTGCCGCACCAGATTGCGCGTATTGACCGGGTGCCAGAGGTCCAGCGAGAGATTCCACGACAGAACCTTGCAACAAAGTGCCTTCAGGGGCGTAAAGTGCGGGAGCCTCAGCATGGGTAAAATAGTCGATCACACGGACGGTCTCGCCATCCAAAGAAACTAATAAATCAGGCCCATCGCGCTCATAATCACCCTTAAAAAGAAGGGGTGCAGAAGGCAAAACTATCTTGTTGCCAATATCTGAAAAAACAAACACTTCTGTAGATTCACCTGAAATTGGTGACGAAGTGGATAAAACCATAATATACCTCTAGTCCTTTGCAATGCTCATGTATAACTTAACCCAGTGTTAATGTCCCATTTAAAGAGCATTTTCCCGTTGCCTATACTCTAGATGGTTACTTATCGCCGCGCGTGAGGTGCATTTTGTCACACAGCAGTTTTTTCACTGTGTTTAAAAAAATCGGAATGAGTCGTTTGGTCGGCCTCGCCCTACTAGGCGCACTGATTGCCTTGCGGATTTTGGACCCCGTGGTGGTGACAAACTTACGCAATCAGGCCTTCGATCTTTATCAACGTATGAAGCCAAGAGAAATCACCAAATTACCAATCTCTATCATTGATATTGATGATGCTAGCCTTGCAGAAATTGGCCAGTGGCCTTGGCCGCGCAGCACCATTGCAGACCTCATCACAAAGGCCACACAAGGCGGAGCGGTCGCCATCGCACTTGATATCGTCTTTTCGGAAAAAGACCGATTATCACCTAAAAATATCGCGAAAAACAATCCTAACTTCTCTGAGGATTTACGCTCAGAACTATCAAATCTACCCTCAAATGATGCGGTATTAGCCGAAGCAATAGCAAAGTCACGCATTGTCTTGGGACAGACAAGCCTTCGCAGCATCCATGCGAAATCGAACAATGTCCAAGCGATTCCCGAGGTTCAACATGCTTTTCTAGGTAAAGACCCGACACCCTACCTCTTGAAGTTCCCCGACCTCCTTCAAAATTTACCTGAGCTTGAAAAAGCGGGCGCTGGTCGTGGTGTTTTCACCGTGCGTCCCGACCCTGATGGCATCCATCGAAGGCTGCCTTTGGTTATGATGGTCCAAGACAAAATACGCCTTGGTCTTGCAACGGAATTATTGAGGGTTGCCACAGGTGGCGGCGCTTTTGCTGTGCGCACAGATGAGGCTGGAATTTCTGGTGTCATCGTCGCAAAACAACTGCTCGAAACGGATCAAAATGGTTCTGTGTGGCCCTATTTCACCCCCTCCTCTCGCTCTCGCTTTGTCTCCGCCGCTGACATCTTAAATGGTAAAATGCCAGCGGGGCGACTTGGCGGCCATCTTGTCTTTGTCGGCACGTCCGCAATTGGGCTTGAGGACTTTCGGGCAAACCCAACAGGCATTGCGATGCCAGGTGTGGAAATTCATGCGCAGGTCTTAGAGAATATCTTATCGAAATCCTTGCTTGTCAGGCCCAATTATACCGTCGGTGTTGAGCTGGTTGTGATTGCGGCCTTGGGGCTGCTGGTGATTTTGTTGGTACCAGCTCTCGGTGCACTTTTGACCATTGGTAGTACCCTCGTTTTGATCAGTGGTTATGTCGGCGTGTCCTATTATTATTTCGATACCGAACGCCTACTCTTAGACCCTGCTTATCCAACGGTCGCAACACTCTTGGTGATCCTGCTCATGGCATCGGCAAACTACATTCGCGAAGAACGACAACGGCGCGAAATCAGAAGTGCTTTCGGTCAATACGTATCCCCAGCCCTTGTTGCCCAATTGGCTGATAATCCTGACCAATTGAAACTGGGCGGCGAAACCAAAGACCTCTCTATTCTGTTTAGCGATGTGCGTGGTTTCACAACCATTTCAGAAAGCTACAAAACAAATCCTCAAGGGCTAACTCAGTTGATGAATAGCTTCTTGGGCGTCCTATCAGAGGCAATTCTTCATCACAAAGGAACCATCGATAAATTTATGGGTGATGCAGTTATGGCCTTTTGGAATGCCCCTCTTGATGAGGAAGATCATGCTGCCGCCGCCTGCCGCGCTGCCCTTAAAATGATGACTGATGTCGATCAATTAAACCAACAACGCAAAGACGAAGCCGATACGGACGAACAGGTTTTGCCAATCAATGTCGGCATCGGCATCAACACAGGCTCTTGCGTAGTCGGCAATATGGGGAGCGGCAATCGTTTCGACTACACGGCCCTTGGCGATACGGTAAATTTAGGATCACGGCTTGAAGGCCAATCAAAAACCTACGGCGTCGATATCGTGCTGGGTGCCCTCACCGCTGAAGCCGTATCAGATAGGTTCGCGGTCATAGAACTCGATCTCATTCGCGTAAAAGGTAAAAATGAGCCAGAGCGTATTTTTGGCCTTTTTGGCGATGAGGAAATGGCCGCTAATTCTGATTTTAAAGCCGCCCGCGCGCTGAATAAATCCATGATTACAGCCTATCGCAACAAAGACTGGGCCTCCGCTTTTGATGCTGTTGGCATGTTGAGAGAAGTGGATGGTCGCTTGAAACTTCGTCTTGACGATTATCTCTTTTTATATGAGACGCGCATTGCAGAATTTAGAGCAAACCCACCCGGCCAATATTGGGATGGTGTCTATACAGCGACATCAAAATAGGCAGCCGTTCACCGCTCACGCAATGCTTCGGACCGCGCCCGCAAAATGGGTTTCATCAAATAAGTAAGCACCGTTTTGCTGCCCGTTTGAATATCAATGCTTGCGACCATGCCGGGAATGATAGGTAGCTTCTTATCGTCACTACCTAGATGATTGGTTTCAGTGCGTACGATCACCCGAAAGAGTTCTTCACCCTCTTTGTCTTCAATCGTATCAGCACCAATACGCACCACTTTGCCTTCTAACGCTCCATAGACCAGATAGTCATATGCTGTGATTTTTACGGAAGCTGTTTCACCCGGTTTGATAAAAGCCACATCTTGCGGACGAATATCTGCCTCAATCAGCAAGCCATCATCAATCGGCACAATCTCAACAATATCAACACCGGGCTGCAAAACAGCGCCGATGGTGGTTTTGTTGATCTTGTTCACAATACCGCGCACAGGCGCACGAATTTGGGTACGGGTCACGCGGTCAGTTGCAGCCCGCAGAGTTTCTTGCACAACCGCAAGTTCGCCCTGCAAAGTCGCCAGTCGTTCGCGCGATGTCAGAATGTAGGATGTCTCAGACGCTTTAATTTGGTTTTCAGCTTCTCGAATTGACGCTTCAAGCTTTGGCACACTGGCAGCACCAATCGCCAGATCACCTTCGTGTTCAGCAAGGCGAGATTGCAATTGAAGGAATTCAACTTCGGGCACAACACCTTTCCGATAAAGGTTTCTTGTCAGCTTCACCTCTTTCCTTAAAGGCTGAATAATTGCCTCAAGCTTCTTGCGTGTAGCCTCCATCTCAACAAGCTCTGCGCGGCGCTGAGAAAGACGATCTTTCAGCACCTCCACTTCCCCAGCCAATTGAGTTTGACGCGAGCGAAACACTTGACGTTCAGCATTCACAGCCAGCGTGTGTTCTGTTTCAAATTCCGCGTCAAAAACCAGTTCTTTCTTGAGGCTCGCCTCTGCCTCTAGCCGCTTTTGCTCTGCAATCAAGGCCGTCTCACGCTCAGTCAGTTCGCCCAGTTGCGAGGAAAAACCCGTGTCGTCAATCTGCATCAAAGCTTGATCTTGTTCGACCACATCGCCTTCTTGGATCGCAATAGATCGGATGATGCCACCCTCAAGGGTTTGCACCACTTGCACCTGACTGGATGGAATAACACGACCTATCCCACGGGTTACTTCTTCCACCTGAAATAAGCTTGCCCAAGTGATGAGCGCTATCACACCAATGATGAAAACTGTAAGAATTGGCCACTGGCTGCGACCGCGCGATACGGCATCGGCTTTAGAAATCTTATTGATATATTCTTCTTCAATCTGCTGACCAAACATATCTTTAACCTCCCACCTTCGCAGCGTTTTTCTTCAACAAGGTCATCACTTCTTTACTGGTCCCGTCCACAACCTTCGTCCCCTTATCAATGATAATGGTACGCTCTGCGATTGCGGCCAAAGAGTTGCGGTGGGTTGATAGGACCATGCCAACCCCTTCTTTTTTCAACTCATTAAGACGGGTGATAACCGTTGTCTCTGTCTGGCTATCCATCGCATTGGTCGGTTCATCTAAGAACAACAATTTGGGACGCCTTAACAGCAGTCTTGCAATGGCAACCGCCTGTCGCTGACCACCAGAAAGCCGGTTCCCTTTTTCACCAACAAATTGGTTGAGGCCTTCGGGGTTTTCCTGAATAAAGGTGTCCATCCCTGCGAAATATAAGGCGCGGTTCAAATCTTCATCGCTTGCCCGCGCTTTTCCAAGCAAAAGGTTTTCGCGAATGGTGCCCGTGAACAGTTCAGGGTCTTGCGGCAAATAGCCGATACCATCACGCAGCTCCGACCGTTCAAATTGAGCAAGCTCATAACCGTCCACCAAGACAAGCCCGCTTTCAGCTTCAATAAGGCCAGTAAACAACTTGCCAAGCGTGGTTTTACCAGAACCAACCCGACCCAATAGCGCGACTGTTTCCCCTTCTTTTATTTCGAGACTAATGTCTTTCAAAGCCGGTTCTGGCGCACCTGGGTAAGTAAAGGTGATGTTTTTGAGTGAAACCTCGCCCTTCTTAACCCGCAGGTCGCTTACAACCGTGTCGCCCCCTTCAACGGGTAGCTTCATATGCTCCGAGATTGCTGACATTGCCTTCAAGGCAAGTTGGGCGCGGATAAGGGTTTGCGAGATATTACCCAGCGGTTGCAAAACACGACCCGCCAAGATGTTAGCAGCAATCAACCCACCAACCGTGATTGCCCCCTCAGACACAAGGAACACACCCCAGAAAATAATAATAACACTCACGCCTTGCTGAATGAGCTGCGTGCCGCTTATGGCGAAATTCGACCAGAAGCGTGTCTTGCCGTTAATCCGTGCTGATGCTGCAATGGCATTTTCCCATTCGCGCTGCATCACTGGCTCACCATTGACGCTTTTGATGGTCTCAATACCGAGCAGGCTTTCAACAAGAACAATGTGCCGTTTTGTCGAGAGCTGCTGGCTTTGCTTCACCGTGCGGCCAATGGGTATTTGTGCCAAGAAGGCAAGCAGCACAACCACAGGCACAGCCAGCAATGGTACAATCGCGATCGGCCCGACAATAACCCACAAAACCGTGACAAAAATTCCGATAAACGCCAAATCAATCATTGCGACGAAACTTGATGAGACGAAGAAATCGCGCACCATTTCAAAATCGCGAATATGGTTCGCCATACCAGCAGCACCACCCGCGCGCGACAAAAGCTTCACCCGCATGGCTTGTCTGAATAGTTTCGACGCAATCACCAAATCAATGCGCCTGCTTGCAAGCTCCAGCACATTCACCCGCACCGTGCGCAAAACCATGTCGAGCACCAGCGCAATCAACACACCTATTGCCAATGTCCATAGGGTGACGAAGGCAAGGTTTGGAATCACGCGGTCGTAAACGTTCATCACGAAAATTGGCAGCGCCAACCCAAACAGGTTGATGCCGAGAGCTGCGATAACAATTTGCGCCCATGCACTCCAATTATCGCGCAATGGCTTCCAAAGCCAATGGCTTTTATCCGATGTCATGGCGCGGGTTTCAGGCGCTAGACGTTGGGACGTTGCACTGGCTTGCTCCGTTACAAACAACAGTGATTTTTGAATATCACGCCGCAGCTTACGGGTTAGAACTTCTTCTTCAAAACGGCCCTTAGACAAATCAATAATGCGGGCATGTTTTTGCCCATTTGAAAAACCAGTCAAGATAATCGGTTGGCCGCTTTTTCTAAACAAAACACAAGGTAAAACAATGGGATCAACTTCCCGCAGATCACGCACCACAAGACTGGACTTCAGCCCAACCTCTTGCAGAGCGCGCGCCAGCACCGTGCCATCTTTACGGTCAAAGCCATCAGGTACGGCAGCCAACACAGCCGATTTTGAATAGGTTTGAGAAAACTCAGAGGCAAGCCATTCAACAACTGGCAAATACCTACCCTCATCACGACTATCATCATTAAGATCGTCAGTCATTGATGGTTGTGTTGTATCACTCGCCATGAACTAACCTTGAACCTTATCTAAGCGGTTCGAGCTCGATGTTGAAAATTGCTCTTGGTTTATCAGCCAGTTTTTGCTGGAAGCGAGGCTTACCAACGGCAACTGATGCATTATGTCCAAAATAGCTGGATAACTTGTTTTGCGCCGCCAAAATACGGAAACGAGCAAAGCTGAGACTGGCTTCAGAACTAAGCTTTTGCACCTCGTTGTTAAACTTAGCACGCTCAGCATCCAACACATCAAGCAGGCTGCGTTTTGATAGTTGAAACTCTTCCACATAGTTTTGAACGATTTGACGATTGGTTCGAACCTGTTCACGCAAAATCGCCGACCGTTTTTGATTGGCCGTCAAACTGTTCCAAGCACGAGACGCTAATTCTCTGACTTCGCGGGTAATATCATCACGCTGGTATTGGGCCTGATCAACGCGGTGTTGCTGCGCAGAAATTTGTTTCTTACGTGCACCGCCGCCATACAAGGACCATGATAAGTTCACGCCCAAAAACGCATCAACATCGCCGCCTCTAGAACCATTCCGATCAGCGCCATAGCTTGTGCGGCCATTCAGGCTTAGGCGAGGCAGTCGACCCGATTTTAAAATATCCCGCTCAAAACCAGCCTCACTAGCAACAGTGCCAGCAAGCTTGATACGATTATTATTCGCAATACTGCTTGAAACCAGAGCATCTAAACTACGCGGCAGTCGTTTCACCCATGGGATCGACATCTTGCCGCGAGGCTTATGACCCACAACCCGCTTATAGCGTGCTTCTGCGTCTCTTAAAGATTGTTCAATACCGGTTACAGCCTCACGTGCTGCAAGAACACGTTCTCTTGCTTGAAACCCATCACTCAATGGCGATTTACCACCAGAAACGCGTGCCCGAACCTGATCTGCCAATTGGCGGTGGCGGCTTACATTGCGCTTTGCTAAATGGAGCAAGTTACGGTGACGCACGACATCTATATAAGCTTCAACCGCACTAAGCGCAGTCGTCTCAGAGTTTGCCAGCAAACGATAGATGCTGCCATCAAGACGGGCGGCATTACGGTAAATCAGATTGGCGCGGCGAAATCCGTCAAACAAGGTAAGTTCCGTCGAAACCCCAATCTGGCGCGTCGCATTTAAACGACCGCTGTCGGAGACAGAAAGAACGTTATCATTTCTGATAACTTGCCCACCAAGTTCACCGAACAAATTGACAGAGGGCAGATACTCGCTCTTGAGGCCGACGAGCTCATCAGTGACCGCACGCACGTCCGAAATATTGGCCTTGCCAGATGGGTTTGTTGTGAGCGCAGTTGTAACAGCGCTCTTCATGCTTTCGGCAAATGCTATAGAGCTAACACTCAAAGGCACCAAAAAAACTGCACAAACGCTAAGCGCTTGCAAACCAACTAAACTAAACGGGTGCATGATCTGCAACTAATCCAAGAATCAAAAAAAACAACAGTATTAATATTCTCTTATCAAAAGCAGACCCATTGCCTAATTGCAATCATAGTCGGTCATTTTTGGGAATTTTGTCCGCAAATAAAGTGAAATCATAAGTTACGCGCCAATTTGGCAACAGTGTTAAATGCGAAAATACCTTTGACAGGATGCCCGTTAGGTCACAGAAAACACCCAATAAAATCAACGCAAATCATGATACTTGGTACTAAACCGATCAAATCACGCCAAAGCCGTTAGTTTGGTAACCATAATGAACGGCTTGCAAACACTCTAGTTGATTGTAATTCCAACATTATTGTGAAGTGATGTGATATGGCAACTAAAGGTTAAATTGCTATTGCATTGTTTGATTTTTAGTATGGAAGCGATCACGAGTTTAGGCGCACGCCTGAGTTATGAGTTCTCGCTTTGCATAGTCGCAACAAATCTAGGAGATCGCGATGAAAACACTTTTAAAGACAACAGCTTTGCTAACAGCAAGCCTAGCAATTGGGTTTAGTGCATGGGTTGCAGCCCCTGTTCAAGTACAAGCGCAAGATGCCTGTACATTCGAAAAGGCACCGGACGATTTTGAGCAGGATGAAATTGATAAGCTTTATGAGTGCATCAAAGAAAACCTATACGGTAGCTATGCAAAAGAAGGCCATGAAATTGGTGCAAACTTGCAAAGCTGGAAAGTGACACAAACAGGCATCGGTCCTTCGTTTGCTGGCCACGGCAATCGTTTCTTGAAAACATATTCAAACGACATCGCTTTTGACGACTATATCAAATGGCGCGACGAAGGTGGTTTCTCAATGCCTGTTGGTTCTGTTCTGGCTAAAGCTAGCTGGAAAGTGAACAAAAAAGGCAAGCCGCAAAAAGGCCCGCTTCTTATCATGACAAAACTTGCTAAGGGCGAAGCTGACGAATTTGGTAACTGGCTTTACACTGGCGTAAATGGCGCTGGTAAAGACTTCAAAGTAAGCCAAAAATTCTGTCACGACTGCCACGGCGCCTATGAGGATCAAGATGCTCTAGGTTACCCTGCTGAAGAAGTTCGCGTAAACGCAGAATAACCAAGCAATAAACATACATATGCGGGGGCCAGAGGTATTGTTTACCTCTGGCCTTTGTGTTTGTAGGGTCTATTCAAACACACACAATGATCCAAAAGACACCTCTCTTGCCCATCGCTGCACGCAAAATACTTGTCCTTGCAACCTCGCCTTTTGCGGTGTGGTTTGCGCTTTCTTGGTGGGCGTGGCCGCTGGTTTGGGATCTATTTGAAAACAATCGTTACTACGCCGAAATCATGCACGTAACAGGTGTATTGTCCGTGCAGCTGCTTGTTCTGACGACGGCAATTACACCGCTGACACATCTGATAAAGCGCTGGGAAATCGGTAAAATTGTAGGTCGATGGTTGTTAAAAAATCGTCGCTATTTTGGGGTTGCCGCCTTTGGTTACGGCTTGCTCCACCTGATTTTTTATATTCGAGAAACCTACGATCTCTACATCATCTATCTCGAATTCTTCGACATCACATTATTTGTCGGCTGGCTGGGCTTCATCTTCCTTATCCCAGCATTCCTCACCTCAAATGCCGCGTCTGTGCGCTATCTGGGTACCCGATGGAAGACATTGCAGCAACTCAGCTATCTCGCCATTGTGCCATTGTTTATCCATTGGATATTATTTGACTTCTTCTTAGATGAAGTCCTCACTTGGATCGCAATTTTTGTGATCGCGAAAGCCATCCATATCGGCTTTAAACTGGCTCAAAATGGTTGGCGTAAAGACCGCGAAGAAACGACCTCTTAGAGCTGGTCTTTGGGTGTTTTTCCAGCAAAGAATGCATCCAAATTATCGAGCGCCCGAAAGCCCATCGCATCACGGGTTGCAACGGTCGCACTGCCAATATGCGGCATCATGAAAATGTTTTGATGGTTTGCAAACTTTGGGTTCCCAACGGGTTCTTTGACGAAGCAATCAAGACCAGCCGCAGACAGTTTGCCGTTTTCAAGCGCATCAACCAGCGCATCCTCATCCACCAAGGCACCACGCGCCGTATTGACCAACACTGCCCCATCAGGAAGCTTTGCAAAGCGCTCTGCATTCATCAACCCTGTGGTCTGTGGTGTCGCAGGGCAATGAAGGCTCAGAAAATCCGAAACCGCTAAAAGGCCATCAATGTCCTCGTGGAATATAGCGCCCTGCTCTTTGTCCGCTGGCAGGCGGTTGCGGTTATAATAATGGACTTCCATATTGAAGCCACGCGCATTACGCGCCATCGCTTGGCCAACACGGCCCATGCCGATGATACCGATACGGCTACCAGATACTTGCTTGCCAACCATGAAGGCTGGAGACCAAAAGTCCCATTTGCCATCACGCACCATGGTGTCACCTTCAACACAGCGCCGTGCAGCACCTAGCATCAAAAGCATAGCAATCTCTGCCGTCGCATCAGACAGAACGTCTGGCGTGTTTGTCACCACAACACCGCGCGCATTCAACGCAGGAATATCGCAATGGTCTGTGCCAACGGAATGGTTGGCGATGATCTTCACGCGTGGGTCTAGCTGGTCCACCGTCTCCCCGTGAAAACGCTCAGAGTGGCACGGCATAATAGCGTCCACCTTCGCGCTCATCTCAATAATCTCAGCAGCAGTGTGCTCGCCATCGGCGTGATTGATGATGCACTCATAATCACGCTCAGCCCGCTCAAGGGTTTTGTCAGAGAGGCGGCGCGTTATCCAAAGTGTTGGTTTCACCATAACCTATGACTTCATCGCTTGTTTCTTCATCACACGACGGCTCACGAACAATGTAATCACTGCGAACACCACCATTGCCCCATACCAAAAGTACTTAGGCCACATGCCGTCAACAAGGTACGGATTGTCAGACGAACCGAGCGAACGAACACGCACGTCTTTGCCCACTTCAAACAATGTTGAAGCGCCATAAGCGCCGTAAATAAAGACCAAACCACAGGTAATGATCATCGTCATCACCAACAGAAATTTCACTTTATCATTGATGCCGAAAGCTTCTTCCGCATAGTCGTAAACGGCGAAAGACATGACGAAAAGAACAATCACCCAAAACGGCAAACCGCCATAAAAACCTGCAAAGCCAGACGAAATGGAACCAGCCAAAGCAAAAATGAAAATCCCAATCAGCGCTGTGGCGATCAGTCCGACAAGTCTTAATGTCATAGTGTCCATTGCGGTTTCTCCATCGTTAAACCAATAAATTAGCTAAGCTCGTTCAGCATCCAACTCGCTGTTCGAAGCAGTCTATCGTCTTCTTCTTGTCCACCAATCAACTGGATACCAATCGGCAAGCCAGCACTGCTAGTGAGCAAGGGTAATGTTAAACAGGGCAATCCTGCAAGCGTCCAAATTGTCGAGAATACAGGATCGCCCGTATGCCCATCTGAGCGCAAAGGCGCAACACCGGCAGAGGACGGTGCCAAAACGGCGTCAAAATCCATGAAGAACTCTTCAAAGAAAGAACCAACCTCACCCATAACACCGATGGCGTTGTCATATTCATCTTGTGAAATGGCCTGCCCATGTTTGACCACGGGTTGCAGCGTTGAGCTGACCTGATCCCAGTGCTTGTCAAAGGTCTCAGCCAAATGCTGGCAAATTTCATATTCGTGGATGGTGCGTTGGGTCTCAATGAGATCGGCGAAATATGGCGGAGCCTCTATGCGTTCCACACGGTCGCCTAGCGCACTCACCACCTCTTCCATTGCCTCCGTCGCCTCAGCGTTCAAACGATCAAGGAAAGGCAGCTCGAGCCAAACCAAATCTGGATCAACTGGCGGCTCAGACTTAGCACCTTCTGCCATTTGCGGGCGTGCTCTGGCGTAAGACGTTGCATCTGACGGATCATAAATTGCAAGCGCATCTGCAAGCAGTGCCACATCATCTAACGATCGCGCAAAAACGCCGACCTGATCCAGCGATATGGAGGTTTGCAAAACACCCGTTCTAGGGATCACACCGCGTGTTGGCTTAAAACCATAAGTGCCGCAAAACGAAGCGGGACGAATGACGGAACCGTTGGTCTGTGTGCCGATTGCAAGCGGCACATGGAAGCCCGCTACAGCTGCCGCAGAACCAGAGGACGATCCACCCGGTGAGTGCTCAAGATTATGCGGGTTGCAGGTTTCAGCAGGATGGACGAAAGCAAACTCAGTGGTTGCCGTCTTACCGATGATCACAGCACCCGCTTCATGTAGACGCTCAACAATCTTCGCATCACTTTCAGGCATGCGCCCTTTGAAGATAGGAGACCCCAATTCAGCAGTCATGCCCTTTGCATCGATGATGTCTTTCAACGCGACAGGAAGCCCATGAAGAGGCCCAAGCGGCTTGCCAGCAAAGCGAAGTTTGTCGAGTTCTTCAGCCCGCGCCAAAGCGCCTTCACGGTCCACATGCACCCACGCTTTGAGTTGACCATCGGTCTCCTCAATACGGTTCAGGCAAGCGGTGGTGAGCTCAACGGAAGTGAGCCATCCTTGACGGATTTTCTCGCTCGCTTCCGTGGCACTTAAACCATTGGGTGGTACGTCTGACATAGGAGCTTGTGCCTTATGGGATCCACTTGCCGAAGAGATAATCAGGGAACCAAAGCGCAATGCCTGGGAACTGATACATCAACACCATGCAGAAAATCACAATGGAGAGGTAAGGCATTAAGCCACGGAAGATTTCCATCAACTCAATCTGGTTCTTCAAAACCCCCTTCAAGTAATAGGCAGACATGGCCATTGGCGGGGTCAGGAATGAGGTTTGTAGATTGAGCGCCACCAACATGGCGAAGAAATACGGGTTGATTTCAAACAATGGTAGCATTGGTAGGAAGATCGGTACGAAGATGATCAAAATCTCAGACCATTCAAGCGGCCAGCCAAGCAAGAAGATGATGAGCTGCGCAATCACAAGGAACTGCCAAGGCTCAAGATCAAGGCTTAGAACCCAATGCTTCACAAGCTCTTCACCGCCGAGCAGCGAGAAAACTGAGGTGAAAATCCAAGCGCCAATGAACAACCAGCAAACCATCGCGGTCGCTTTAGCGGTTAGGAACACGCTTTCTTTGAGTTTTTGCCACGTAAGCGCACGATAAAGAGCTGCAAGACCAATACCGCCAGCAGCACCCATAGCGGCGGCTTCGGCAGGGGTTGCAAGACCGCCAAGGATAGAACCGAGCACCAACATGATCAAAACAGTGAGCGGCACGAAAGAGACGAGCAATTCACGGTAGATTTTGCCAACAGGTGGAATGTCTTCTTCCTTCGGCTTCGGCGCGATTGATGGTGTTATCATCACCCGAACAATCACGTAGACGATATACATGCCTGCCAACATCAAACCTGGGAAGACAGCTGCTGCGTAAAGGCGCAAAGGTGAAAGTTCAGCAATCGCTGCATAAACGATCAGCATAATAGAGGGCGGGATCAAGATACCCAGCGTACCACCTGCACAAATAACACCCGCTGCAAATTCGCGGTTATATTTTGCGTTCGCCATGGCAGGAAACGCGAGCAAGCCCATCAAGGTTACAACCGCACCAACAATACCCGACGCCGTTGAAAAGACCGCGCACGTAATGAGTGCTGCAACAGCCATTGAGCCTGGCAAATTGCGGGCCGCCAAATAGAGCGAATAAAACAACTTATCAATGATGCTTGCGCGTTCAACGATATAGCCCATGAACAAGAACAGCGGGATCGCGACAAGGATCGGGTTATCCATTACCTCAAAGGTACGGTCGGCGAACAGGTAGTAAATACGGTTTGTGAAAATATCCGTAAACTCAACAATCGTATCGCCTTGGGTCGTGTAGTAATAAAAACCGAACGCGAGGCCCATACCGATAAGTGTAAAAGCAACAGGGAAACCAAGCAGGACCAGAAAAATAAAACTGACCAGCATTAAGATGGCGACTTCAGGGTTTGACATAATATGCGTATCCGAGCTTGGTAGAAATTACTTGTTGAATTGGCTGATCTCGTCGAGATCGGCTTCTGCGAGAAGGTCTTCAGTTTCTTTCACATCATCAAGACGCGGCATCCATACGCCTGTCTTGAAGGCTTTCCAGCAACGCATCATTTCTGCGAGGCCTTGAAGCATCATCAAAAAACCAACCACTGGGACCAATGTTTTGAAATAATAAATCTGAATGCCCGCAGGACTGTTGAGACTTACTTCTTTAAAGCGCCAACTTTCATCAGCTGTGAGCCATCCTGCAAAAAACAAAGCTGCCATGCCAGGGAAGAAGAACAAGATATAGAGAATGAAATCTGAGATCGCCTGCCGCCTAACAGAATAGAGACGGTAGATGAAATCCCCGCGCACATGCGCCCCTTGCGCCAGCGCATACGGTCCAGCCATTAAGAACAAGGCGCCGTACATTTGAATTTGCATATCGAGCGACCACACCGTTGGTGTGTTCAGCACGTAACGAACGAAAACTTCATAGGCAACGGCAAGGGTGAGGATCAAAATGCACCAACCAAAAGCGCGCCCTACCCATATGCTCAAGCCTTCAATGGTATAAATAAATCGTTCCACGAGATTTTATCATCCACGTTGCAGCCTGCTGTTTAAAAACAGGCCAAAAAATCTGATTTTCATAGAGATCCCCAGAGACCAACACGGTTAGTCTCTGGGGTTTTAATTGTTAGGAAAAGTCTAAAGCGACTTAGCCAAAGTAGTGCTTGTATGCCAGCTTGTAATCAGGCTGGTTCAAGTTGAGATAGTTCATCACGTCTTTAGCGTATGCTTTTTGTGACACGATAACTTTCGCGAAGAACGGATCTTCAGCCGAAATACGATCAACAACTTTATCCCAAGCTTTAAGCTGCTCAGTCATCACACTGTCAGGTGTGCGGTAAACATTCACGCCCTGCTCATCGCGCAATTTCACGAGATCTTCAGCATAACGCTTCGTGTTGTTCCAGTAGAAGTTTGAGCTTTCAGCTTCTGAAGCATGCTTCAAGATTGCTTGATGCTCAGCAGGAAGCGATTCGTACTTCTTCTTGTTGAACGTAATCTCAAAGAACTCTTGTGACTGGTGGAATGAAGCAAGGTGATAGTGCTTAGACACATCCTGCATACCGAAGTCACGGTCTGATGTTGGGTTGTTAAACTCAGCAGCATCAATCAAGCCTGATTTCATCGCTGGCTGAATTTCGCCACCTGGAAGCTGAACAACTGACATGCCCATTTCCAAAAGAACGTCAGCAGCAAGACCAACTGTGCGGTATTTCAAACCAGACATTTGTGATGCGTCTTTGATTTCTTCTTTAAACCAGCCCATTGGCTGTGCTGGCATTGGTGAGTTGAAGAAGGACACGAGGTTTAGACCAAGTGAACCCATCAATTCATCAAATAGCTCTTGGCCGCCACCGTAGTGAACCCAACCAAGCACTTCGTTTGAAGACCAACCAAAACATGGGCCAGTACCGAACAAAGAAGCAGCTTTTGATTTTGAATACCAATAAGCAGGCACGTAGTGGGCGCCATCAAGCGTACCACGGTGAACCGCATTTTGCATTTGACCTGTTTTAACAACAGAGTTCACAGCAAGAAGATCAATCTTAAGATCTTTACCAGCCATTGCGTGCACACGGTCTACGTAAGACTTAGCATTTTCAAGGAAAATACCACCGCCCCAACCAGCCTGAACTTTAAGAACAGTTGGTTCAGCACGTGCGACAGCTGGTGCTGCAAGTGCGCCGGCTGCAACAGTTGAAGCAACTGCACTGCCTTTTAAAAATTTTCTTCTGTTTAAAATATCCATCGAAAATTATCCTCCAATATTTCGAATCTGGCCAATTCTCCCGCGACGACCAACTTGAACTTAAGCATTAAATAATAGGGCGAGCAAGAAGCGGATGGCCTTGGTACTTGTTTCTGATCTGAGGGTTACGGACGAGAAAGCCATGACTGCAACCCATAGGTGTATTTAACCTACCTATGGATGCAAATTAGGGTATATAGATTATATTATTTATGAACTTTCAGAAACGATCTTATTCCACAAATCACAATGTATAACGTGTGGCTTGTCTACAAGCGGTGTCATTGCATTCCAATTGTGAACATCGATCAAAGCAATGGGCGCTACCAAGAGCCATCAACAGCAAACATGTTGGCCGATAGAGCCGCTGTCTCGAATATCAAAACAATTCAATCAACACATAACCCATATGGGTGGTGGCAGGATGATATTTTTCGTTTAATATTTTTATATGAGCAATGATGAACCAAGCACGGAAGATAGAGCCGAGTTGATCGGACGGATTTATGATGTTGTTCTCAGCCCCGAAAAAACAAACGACTTTGTGGCTGAATGGGAAAAATACATCAGCCATCTTTGTGCGGGTTATGCTGACCGACAAAATGCCGTGGGTGAATCGGAAGTTCTGATTGATGATGATGGTTTGGAAATGCACTTTTCCCGTGCCTTCACCCTTATGGAACAAAACGAGCGGGTTCAATCCAGCACCAATTCTGCGCATATTTTAGCGAGTAAATCTGCCCTTCTGTCTTTTTCGTCCGATGGCACAATCACCCATATCAAGCATTGCGCGAACAATCCCTTTACGGATTGCCAAACATCATCTGAGCTTGCCATTTTCATGGAAGAGACAGACGCAAAATCTTGGATGCGTTTTCTACAAGATTTCAAGCGCAGCCCAAGGCCAAATAAGTTCCAAATTTTTTCCACCGAAGAGCAAGGCCTTTTGGTTGCCACCATCCGCCGGGGAGAAGATGGCTTTAAGTTTATTTGTGACCTGCAACAACTTAAAATTTCTTGGAATGACGGCATGGATGTTTTGCTATCAGAGCAATTCAATTTAACAAACGCCGAAGTTAAATTAGCGCAACAGCTTTCAATACATGGGTCGTTAGACGCGCTATCTTTCATCAATGGCCGATCAAAACACACATTGCGAAGCCAATTAAAAGCCGTGTTTAAAAAGCTGAAAGTCCGCTCGCAAGCAGAAGCCCTGCAAAGCCTAACAGTCCTCTCCCAGTTTTGCATGACCATCGGCCATGACCGTGAAGGGTTCAACAAAGAAGTCGAGCTTGGTGAAATTTTGAACTTACCCCTGAGCAGCGGCGGACAGGTTCCTGTTCATTTAATGGGGCCGGAAGATGGGCATGCGGTTATCTTCATTCATGGCATGTTAGACGGCGTGGCGATGACTGCGGAAGTGATCGACGCTTTGCACAAACATAATGTGCGGTTCATCGCGCCCATCCGCCCAAACTTTGGCGCAGCCGACCCAAGCGAAGAAAAAGTCGACGCACCCCATTTCTTTGCCCGTCAACTTCGCGAAGTCATCAACGCCCTATCGCTTAAAGACGTGATTTTGCTTGGCCACATGTCCGGTGCCGTTTTCTCATTTGCAGCCGCCAGCTATTTGGCGGATCTAGTGCTGGGTGTCGTCAATATTTCTGGTGGTGTTCCAATCCTATCCACGAAACAATTCAGCAGCATGTCGACACGGCAAAAAGCCTTTGCTTATACCGCCCGTTTCGCCCCAAAATTTTTGCCAACATTATGTCGAACAGGCATCCAACAAATTGATGCGCTAAGTGCTGAAAGCCTTATCCACGACCTCTATGCAAAAGACACCGTAGACCGCACCATATCTTCACAAAAAGAAGTAACCGACGTGCTCGCCGATGGCTATCGGTTCAGCGTTACACAAGGATACCAAGCCTTTCTCGTCGACGCCTACCATGTAACCCGCAATTGGAGCGAGATCGTTTATCGTTGCCACAAACCCGTCTTACTTGTGCACGGGAAGCATGACCCTGTGGTTCGTATGGAAGATGTAAAAAAGTTTTCAGAAAAAGAGAATTTTGATTTCGTTCTCTATCCTGACGATGGACAATTGGTGCTTTACGCTAAGCCCGATGAAGTGATTGGAAACATTGCTTCCTTTATTGATAAATGTAAGGCGTCTTAGGCTGAGGTTCTTTTTCCAGCACCCACTGTGTGCTAGGAACAGCAAAGACCTTTTCAAAGACCAGCCAAATTAATATTCCTGCTGGTAATCATTTAACCTCAGCGGGGAATTTACAATGTCTTCAAAAACGACGTGCGCCGTCATCGGACTTGGATCGATGGGCTATGGCATGGCGCAATCGCTCCTCAAAGCCAACAACCATGTGCTTGGCGTCGACGTTGATGAAACCCGCATGGCCGACTTCCGTTTAGAAGGTGGTGTTAGCGACAACCTCTTAGACATTGCCTCAAAATTAGATGCCGCCGTCATCGTGGTTTTAAACGCAAGTCAGACTGAGGACGTATTGTTTGGTGACAGTGCATTGGTTGCAAACATGAGCGCCGGCTCTGTCGTCATCGCTTGTGCAACCGTGCCTCCAGAATTTGCCCGCCAAACGGCCGCGCGTTGTGCTGAGCATGGAGTTCATTATTTAGACGCCCCTATCTCAGGCGGTGCGACGAAGGCGGCTCAAGGCGCGCTGAGCATTATGGCATCTGGTAGCGACGAAGCTTTCACTGCTGCCAGACCTGTGCTTGACGACATTTCAGAAACTGTCTTCACGCTTGGCGATACGGCAGGCGCTGGTTCAGCGATGAAGGCGGTCAATCAATTGTTGGCGGGCGTTCATATCGCAACTATGGCAGAAGCCCTCACCTTCGGCATCACTCAGGGCGTTGAGCCAAAAACATTCGTTGAAGTTATCAGCAAATGCGCAGGCTCCAGTTGGATGTTAGAAAATCGTGCACCGCATATCGTTGATGGCGACTACACGCCAAAGAGTGCTGTCAACATCTGGCTAAAAGACCTCGGCATTGTGCTTGATATCGCAGGCAGCGCTAATTTTGATGCACCCATTTCTAAAGCCGCACTAGCAGAATTCACCAAGGCGGCAGAGATGGGACTAGGCCATGAAGATGATGCAGCTGTTGCGAAAGTTTACGCAGAACGCGCCCAATTGACCCTCCCATTCATGGATACGGAAACCTCATGACAGGCTGTATTTTTGGTGCCATCGCAGATGACTTTACAGGCGCATCTGATTTAGCAGGGTTGCTCGCACGCTCAGGCGTTGCCGTGAACTTGCGCATAGGCGTGCCAAACGGCCCCCCTTCTGCCCCCTTTGAAGTCATCGCCCTCAAATCTCGCACCGCCCCAGTGGATGAAGCAGTAAAGGATACAGTGGCAGCTTATGAATGGCTGAAGGCGGCGGGAGCGCAGCGTTTCTTTTGGAAATATTGCTCAACCTTCGATTCAACCCCTGAAGGCAATATCGGGCCCGTAGCAGAAGCTTTGATGCAGGCCATCGGTACGAAGCAAACAATCTATTGCCCTGCCTTCCCTGAAAATGGTCGCTCCATCTACATGGGCAACTTGTTTGTCGGCCACCAGCCCTTGGCCGAAAGCCCCATGCGCAACCATCCACTGACCCCGATGCGGGACAGCAATTTGATGCGCTTACTCGAACCGCAAGTAACTATGCCTGTTGGACTGGTTGAGCATTTGACTGTCGCTCAAGGGCCAAATGCCATCAAGATCAAACTGCACGAAATGGAAAGCCGTGGCACCAGCCATGTCGTCATTGATGCCGTGGCCGATGCAGACCTTCTTGCCATCAGCACCGCGTGCAAAGATATGCCATTGCTGACAGGTGGTAGTGCCATCGCAATGCACCTTCCCCAGCTCTATGATGCAGATGGGCTTTTCGACCTTGGCCAATCAGAAGCCCAAAGTTTCGAAACCGAAGACAAGTCCATTGTGTTATCAGGCAGTTGCTCAGCAATGACACTTGCGCAAGTGGAAACCTATATTGACGCAGGCCATCCAAGCTTCAACATCGACCCGTTAAAAGCTGCGAAAACAGGCGCAACTGACGCACTTAATTGGCTGGAACAGCAAGATTTTACCAAAGCCCCTTTGATTTATGCAAGCGCAGAACCCAATGAGGTAAAAAAAGTCCAAGCAACACTCGGCGTTGAACATGCAGGCGCATTAGTAGAGAGCGTACTGGCTGAATGCGCCACCAAAGCTCGAGACCTTGGCGCACGACAATTTGTTGTTGCAGGCGGAGAAACATCGGGCGCTGTCACCAAAGCGCTAGACGTCGACCAGCTTACAATCGGCAAAGAAACCGCCCCCGGTGTGCCTTGGACATTTTGCCATTCAAACAGCATCCCCATCGCGCTCACATTAAAGTCTGGTAACTTTGGCGCAGTTAGCTTTTTTGAAGACGCGCTTCAAAGCTTACGCCAACAATGAGACGGTTATGCCAGTCTCTCATAAATGAAATTGCTTAGCCTAATTTTTCCAATTTCAACGACCTTTAACCGATGGAAGTAAGACGATGAAAACACGGACACGGGTTGTGGTTATTGGTGGCGGCATTGCTGGTTGTTCAACGCTTTATCATCTGACACAGGAAGGTTGGAGCGATGTTGTTCTGGTTGAACGCGATGAACTGACGTCTGGCACCACATGGCACTCTGCCGCACAGGTGACGAATTTCGGCATGAACCAAACCATGGTCGGGCTAAAAACGCACTCTATCAATCTCTACCAAGAAATGGCGAACGACCCAGATTATCCAATCAATTACCACCACGGTGATGGCGGCATTCGGTTGGCCAATACTGAGGAACAAATGCAGGGCTATCGTCATTTTGCTTCGATGGCTCGCGGCATGGATGTCCATTTTGAGGTGATCGACGCAGAAGAATGCGCGCGCCGTCATCCGCTAATTTCAACCGACAATTTGCTTGGCGGGTTGTGGGACCCGCTAGACGGCGACATCGACCCTGCCCAGCTTTGCCAAGCGTTAGCACGGCGCGCGCGGCTAGCAGGTGCCGAGGTGTATCGCCACACACCCGTAACAGCCCTCACCCAGCACAAAGATGACACATGGACAGTGCACACCGAAAAGGGTGACATTGATTGCGACATTGTGGTCAATGCGGGCGGTTACCGTGTGAATGAAATTGGTGCCATGATGAATGTGCATCACCCTGTTGCGTCTATGGAACACCAATATTTCCTGACTGACGATATTCCAGCCATCAGCGACGCAGGCCATAGAATGCCACTCCTGCGCTGCCCCATCAGCGACTATTATTGCAGACAAGAAAAGAACGGCTTGCTGCTTGGCTTTTATGAGCAAGATTGCAAAACATGGGGCATGGACGGGATTGACCCTAACTTTGCCAATGCTCTTTGCCCTGATGATTTAGAACGCGTAACCGATGTGCTTGAAGGGGCGTTCAGCCGTATGCCTGCTTTGATGGAAGCTGGCATCAAGAATGTTGTCAACGGCCCCATAACGTATACAATTGATGGCGCACCTTTGGTTGGGCCAATCCCAAACAAACGCAATGCTTATTGCATTATTGGCTTGCGAGCAGGCCTTGGTGAAGGCGGCGGCCATGGCTGGTTGCTTGCTCAACAAATTGTTCACGGCGAAGCTTGTTATGACACATGGATTATCGACCCACGACGGTTCAGCAGCCACGCCAATGTTGAACTCACCGCGCTTAAGTCAATTGAAGATTATCAAAACGAATTTCGCTTTCACTACCCCCATGAACATCGCCCCGCTGGCCGCTACGCGAAAACCACACCCCTCACCCCCATTCTAGAAGCAGAAGGCGCCGCATTCACTGTGGTCAATGGATGGGAGCGAGTTGAGTACATTAAGCCATCAGATGATTTTCACCCGTCGCTCAGCTTCAACTTTGATGAGGCTTTTGATGTTGTGAAGGAAGAAGTTGCCAACATCCAACACCATGTGGGCATGACAGAAGTGAGCGGTTTCAACCGTTTTGAAATAACGGGCACAGACCGCCATACCTTTCTTGATCGCATGATATGCGGCACGGTGACAAAACGCGCAAGCCGCGTTGGTCTTGGGTATCTGCTCAATCATCATGGCATGGTGAAGGGTGAAGCGACCATCGCCAATTTACCAGCCAGTGATAGAGGGCCAGATCGGGTTTGGTATGGCTCAGCCGCCGCCAGCGAGTTTCACGATATGGATTGGCTGCAATCAAACCTGAGCGATGATGAAGACGTGCAAATTCGAAGCCTCACCAATGACCAGACCATCCTCATTGTTGCAGGCCCAAAAGCTCGCGCTGTCTTGTCTGATTGCGCGCGCGGGGATTGGTCAAAAGCAGCATTCCCTTGGCTCAGCGTTCGTGAGTGCTTCATCGATTTTGCACCTGCCACCGTTATGGCCGTCAGCTTCTCAGGCGAGCTGGCTTATGAAATTCACATTCCAAACGCCTCTCTTTATACCGCATACCGCGCCTTGCGCGAGGCGGGCAAAGCTCATGGCATGAAACTCTTCGGCGCGCGCGCGGTTGAATCCATGCGCATGGAAAAAGGGTTCCTGCATTGGAAATCCGATCTCCTCACAGAGTTCGACCCTTATGAAACTGGCTTGAGCCGTTTTGTGAAAATGGACAAAGGCGATTTCATCGGCAAACAGGCTTTGATGAAACGCCATGTAGAGGAACCGACAAAGCGGCTTGTTACCCTGCAAATTGAAGCGACCCATGCCCCTGCCCACGGCGGTGGGTCTTTGATGCTGGGCGACAAGGTTGTCGGCACCATTACATCAGGCGACTGGGGTCACCGCGTCAACATGAACCTTGCCTATGCCTTCGTTGATGCAGAGTTCGCAAGCCTGGGTCGCACAATGCAATTGGACCTATGTGGTGATTTGGTGAAAGCCAGCGTTATTGCACCGTCCCCTTATGATCCAGAATTTGAACTCTTGCGTGGCTAAACACCAATCTATTCGTTGCGCGCTTCAACGCCATGCGCAGTAAGATGGGTTGAAATCAGATCTTTGACGAAGTGCTGAACTGATTTTTCGCTGAGATAAACAAGCTTGTTCTTCATCGCCAAAATAAGCACGCCATGCAAAGACACCCAAATCTCCGACACAAATCGTGTGCACTGCTCTTCTGTCGCAAAGGCTGAACCAACTGCTTTTTGAATAACCAAAACAGGCTGTGACAAAATCTCGCTATACCAATCTGGCAATTTGCGCTCTTCTGGATAGACATAATCAAACAAAACAGACCACAAACGAGCATCCGACATACCAAGGGCCACATAAGCATCCGCCATCTCGTAAATGCGGCGTACAGGGTCATCTGATTTATCAGCGGCTTGTTCGAGACAATCAGTGATTGCCTCTGTCGTGCGAGCATTGACCAGCAAAACCAGCTCATCCAAGTCGCCAATCACATTATACAAAGTACCGGGCGAACATTGCGCCGCCTTCGCCACAGGACGCATGGAAATCGCGGACAAGCCCCCACTTTGCGCGAGCCGTTCAGCCTCTAATACGGCCTTTTTCTTCAAATCATCATGGGAAAGTTCAGTTTTTCTCATAGGTTTTTCAAGCTCTTACGATTTAAATTGAACAATGTTCAAAAAAGATATTGAACGATGTTCAAAAAGAATGTATATATTTTGAACATTGTTCAATAAAACTGAGGATAAATCAATGTCTCTTTCACTTTCTGAACTAAAAAAACCATTACCGCTTTGGGCACCAAAAGCTTGGTACTATGCGACAGTCCGCGCAGGCCTAAACATAGGTGCCCTCTTCTCAAAGGGCTTAGCGATTGGTCAAAAGCACGGCTTTGATAGTGGCGTCATGCTCAATCATGTTTATGAAAACGACGCGAAAGGCACTGGTTTTCTGGGTCGTTTCATTGATCGCCAATACCTGAACTCCATCGGGTGGGTTGGCATTCGAAATCGTGGAGAGCTTCTCACGCAGACCATAAAAGAAACATTGCAACGCTATGGCGCGTTTCGTGATGAGGTAAATTTTGCTGATCTGGCTTGTGGTGGCGGTCGATACGCTCTGCGCGCCATGAAAAACGTTAGCGGCATCAAAATCAACGCGACATTGCGCGACTATGCACATGCAAACATTCAACAAACCAAAGCAAACGCCAGCGCGCTAAACCTCTCCCCGCGCATAGAAAGAGCTGATGCCTTCAACGCCCGTGACCTAGAGACTATGGATCAGCAAGATGTACTCGTCGTCTCTGGCCTGCATGAGATCATTGATGATGACGATCTTATCCGTCATCATTTCACACAGCTCAAGCGGGTGCTAAAATCTGATGGCACATTGATTCTCACAATCCAGCCGGATCATCCACAACTAGAATTCATCGCCCGCGCTTTAAAAAGCCATACAGGCCGCCCTTGGGCCATGCGTCTTCGCAATAAAGACTTGATAACTCAATGGTTGAACAAAGCTGGGTTTGAAATTCAGTCAATAAAAATGGAAGATACTGGTATTTTCGGCGTCATTACTGCACAACAAAAGGCATAACCTTGTCGATTTATCAACTAAAACCCGCCTTTCAAGGATTGTTACGCCCCGTGGTTCGCGCTCTTGCAGAACGGGGCGTCACAGCCAATATGGTGACGATTGGTGCAGCCGTATTTTCAGTGCTCTATGGCGTGATGATTTGGTTGAATGGGGGAGCACTCATATGGTTCGCCTTCCTCCCCGCAGTCCTGTTCATCCGCATGGCACTTAATGCAATCGATGGCATGTTGGCGCGGGAACATAACCAACAATCAAAACTTGGGGCTTACCTCAACGAAATCTGCGACCTTATCGCCGATGCAGCCCTTATCGTTCCCTTCGCCC
>JBDVXS010000105.1:0-24892 GCA_039964305.1 Hyphomicrobiales bacterium | reverse complement strand
CTTGATTGCAACAGCCATTGGTGGGGTGGTTGGTAATAGTGCTGCGATGCTTTTGGCGTTGCAACTGTGGCAAGGCCAACGCTCGGATGTGATCTCAGTGCCCGTGTTAATTTTCCTCGTGGCACTTCCCTTGCTGCTTGGTCCATTCGTCTCCACCATATTGTGGCTATCAAGACCGAAAGAATGGATTGGGCCGCTGACGAAAGAAGAACTTGCCGTTTGGCGTGGCGAACAAGACGCGGTAAACCAATAGCATGAGTGATTCATACGAAGACGCAGACCGCATTATTACGCCTGAAGTTCGCGAAGACGATGACACGTCTATCCGCCCCTTAGCGATTGATGAATTCACGGGGCAGAAAGAGGCGCGGGAGAATTTGAAGGTCTTTATCGGCGCTGCAAAAGCACGCGGTGATGCGCTGGATCATGTGCTGTTTGTTGGCCCGCCGGGCCTCGGTAAAACCACGCTTGCACAGATTGTTGCGCGAGAGTTGGGCGTTAATTTTCGCTCTACCTCAGGGCCAGTTATTGCAAAGTCTGGCGATCTGGCAGCGCTTCTAACAAACCTTGAAGAAAACGATGTTCTCTTCATTGATGAAATTCATCGGCTTAATCCCGCGGTTGAGGAAATTTTATATCCCGCGATGGAAGATTTCCAGCTTGATCTCATTATCGGTGAGGGGCCTGCTGCGCGATCTGTGAAAATTGATCTTGCGAAATTTACGCTGGTTGCAGCAACAACACGGATTGGCCTTCTAACCACGCCCCTGCGTGACCGATTTGGCATTCCAATCCGTCTCAATTTCTACACGGTGGAAGAGCTTGAAGGCATCGTCAAACGTGGTGCGCGGATTATGGGTATTGGCATGACAGCGGACGGCGCGCGAGAAGTTGCTAGACGCTCGCGTGGTACACCGCGTATTGCGGGGCGCCTGCTTCGTCGTGTGCGAGATTTTGCAGTGTATGATGGGGCGAGCGAGATTACGGCAGTGATTGCGGATAAAGCACTCCAGCGTCTTGATGTGGATCAACGCGGACTTGATGCTTTGGATAAGCGCTACCTTAACCAGATTGCTTTGAACTTTGGTGGCGGGCCGGTTGGTATTGAGACGATCGCTGCGTCTTTGTCAGAACCACGTGATGCGATTGAAGAGATTGTTGAGCCCTATCTTATTCAACAAGGTTTTGTGCAAAGAACCCCACGTGGTCGCTTGTTAACGCCGACAGCATTCTCGCATCTGGGCCTTGCGGTGCCAGAGGGCGGCGGCACAGCTCAGTTTGGGTTATTTGCTGAGGGCGAGGAATAATCTGGCAAATTCGTTTTGTCGTTTCTATTACTTTCCAAGCCTGATTTAATCTTGTAATAGAGTGCCTAGAAACTCCCATATTTTGGATTAATGAAACAATGGCAGACGACATTCGTCACAACTGGACTTTAGCTGAGGCTGAAGCGCTTTTTAGTAAACCGTTTAACGACCTATTGTTTGATGCGCAGGTGATGCATCGCCGTTATCACGACCCTAATGCCGTTCAAATTTCTACGCTTATCTCGATTAAGACGGGCGGTTGCCCTGAAGATTGTAAATATTGCCCGCAGTCATCGCGTTATGACACGGGGCTTTCAGCTGATAAATTGATGGAAGTTGAAAAAGTGCTAGAGGCAGCGCAGCGGGCAAAGTCTGCTGGTGCGTCGCGGTTTTGCATGGGTGCTGCTTGGCGCTCTCCGAAAGATCGTGACCTTGATAAAGTCAAAGCGATGGTCTCCGGCGTTAAAGCGCTTGGCATGGAAACCTGTGCGACCCTTGGCATGGTGACAATTGATCAGGCCTCTGAATTGCGGGATGCAGGCCTTGATTATTACAACCACAATATTGATACGGGCGAAGAATATTATGAAGAGGTGATAACAACACGCACCTTTGAAGACCGTATGAATACGCTTTCTAATGTGCGCGATGCGGGCATTAATGTGTGCTGTGGCGGCATTATCGGTATGGGTGAAAAAGAAACCAACCGCGCCTCTATGCTGACCACATTGGCAAATCTTGAAGAGCATCCAGATTCAGTGCCAATCAACATGCTGGTAAAAGTGCCAGGCACTCCGTTTGAGGTGAACCAAGATGTTGAAGGCGTTGATTTCGTTCGCGTGATTGCGGTTGCACGCATCATGATGCCACAAGCTGTTGTGCGCTTGTCGGCTGGGCGTGAAGAAATGAATGACGAGATGCAGGCGCTTTGTTTCTTAGCGGGTGCAAACTCAATCTTCTACGGTGAGCAACTTCTCACGACGCCAAATCCTAAGGCTGAAAAAGATCAACTCCTCATGGAAAAGCTTGGCATTAAGCCGCTGGTTCCTGAAGGTGTGTCAATCGCTGCTGAATAACAGCGCGCGCTTTAAGTAACGGATAAAACAAAAAAGCCCCGCTCAATGAGCGGGGCTTTTTCTTATTCACTGATCGTTGGCTTACTTGTTGCCAATCATCTTCCAAATCATTGGGAAGAGTGCTGCTGCAAGTGCCACTTTCACAAGGTCAGCAATGATGAAAGGCTGAAAGCCAAACTGGATTGCTTTTGCAAAGCCGATGCCGCCGAATTCTGTGATTGGCAAGAACGGTGCTGCAAGCCACAAAACGCCAACGGCATAGATGGCTGCAAGGCCGAAGAGCATTGCAAGTGCTGTGGTTACAAAATTGCGGTCCCAGCCACGTTCTGCAAGTGTGCCTGTGATAAAGGCAGCAACAACGAAGCCAATTAGGAAACCACCAGTTGGGCCAGCCATGTAAAGAAGGCCGATGCCTTTTTCTGGTGTGCCAGCGAAAACTGGGAGGCCAGCAGCGCCTTCAGCAAGATACAAAAGAACAGTTGCAACACCAAGGCGTGAACCGAAAGCTGCGCCAATGGCGAGGACCAGGAAGACCTGCATTGTCATTGGGACTGGGTAGAATGGAATTTGAATTTTCGCTGAAACCCAAATGGCAAGTGAGCCAAGGATTGCAAGCGTAATATTTTTAAGGAGGGAAGGGCTGGCGAACTGTTGCGCAAGCACCGGATTTGCTGTTGTCATAACGGCCTCATTGGTTGGCTAAATCGTTGATGTCCTTTTAGCGCTTCAAAGGGCCATGACGCAAGTGCGAGATGTGAGTAATTATGCAGAGTTGTTTTGTGGAACCCTAGCGGTGCTGGCAGATTTGACCTTTTTCTGATCATGGCGCGCGTCATTGTTTGGTCTGAACGTCCTTTACGAAGGCGTTGCCCTTATTTACTGGCACCAATGGATGCACGCAAAAAGGTTGTCAGTTCTAACTTGTATTCCCCGCTTTGATGGGGCGGCATGCCGTCCAGCTCGAGTGATTTTTCTACAATGCTCATACCGAGCACCGCAGCACTGAAGCGGGTGGCTTTTGCTTTTGAGCCTAAGATTTGGATGAGCGATTGATACCAAGTGCGCTTATAAAGTTCGCGCACCATCTCGCCCACTTCTGGGTCTGTTGTGTTTCGCAAAATGAGCGATGTGGCCGTAGCATTGTTGTCATTGGTGGCTGTGAAGAGGTTGACGACCTGCTCAATCAGTTGGTCGGCGCTGGTTATGGCATCTGTATTAAGCGGCGGTACATCATTCAAGGTGGCTTTGAAAAGTCCAAGCTTGGAACCAAAATAGCGTGAGACCAGTGCGACATCCACATCCGTGGCCCTTGCCACATCTCTGACCGATACATTGGAATATCCACGCGACCAAAACAGTGCTTGAGCGTTTTGGAGCAGGGCTGTTTTGGTTTTTTGAGATTTCGACATGATCTCAATTTGGTGCGACAATCTAATTTTGTCAACAACTGTTGATTTTTTTGAGGGCGTCAACTGGCGCAGTGAGATTTTAGCTTTTTTGTCGTGTGAGTTGAATCCACTGCGTGCAGCGCTCTTCTGGCGTGTCGCTCAATAAGATGTCGGTCACAACAGAAACGATGTCTGCGCCCGCATCAAAACAGCCTGCCGCGCGGTCTTGGTTGATGCCGCCAATGGCACAAAGGGGAATATCGCCCACTTGCTTTTTCCAACGGGTGATTTTGTCTAAGCCTTGGGCGTCCCATTTCATCTCTTTTAAGATGGTCGGATAGATCGGGCCAAGGGCTATATAATCGGGATTACAAGCAAGGGCGCGTTCTAGTTCGGCTTCATCATGGGTGCTGAGACCAAGCTTGATGCCAGCTTTGCTGATCGCTTTAAGGTCCGCATCGTCCAAATCTTCTTGACCCAAGTGCACATAGTCGCAGCCTTCATCAATCGCGATTTGCCAAAAGTCATTGACCACAAGCTGGCAATTCGCCTCTTTGCATAAAACACGCGCACGAATGATTTCGCTCTTGCGCGTTGCTTCATCTGGAATATTGCCGTGGCGGTCTTTCATGCGCAACTGAACCAATTTGATGCCCGTTGGTAAAAGTCTTGCCAGCCAATCAGTATTGTCAACGATTGGGTAAAAAGGGTCGAGTGTTGTCATGATAAAAATGCTTGTCCTAAAACAGGTGTTGAAGGTTCCGCCATATCTCGCTCTTCCATTGGGTCGGCGTGATAGGCTTTGCGGCCTGCGATAAGTGCTTCGGCGAAACTTTCTGCCATTAAGGCTGGGTCGCCCGCTTTTGCAACGGCTGTATTGAGCAAGATGGCGTCATAACCCATTTCCATTGCTTGTGCGGCATGGGATGGTTTGCCAAGACCTGCATCAACTACCAACGGTACGTTTGGAAAATGCGCGCGCATAGCACGAAGGGCAAACGGGTTGTTGATCCCACGGCCCGAGCCAATAGGTGCGCCCCACGGCATCAGCACTTCGCAGCCAGCTTCTAACAAGCGTTCAGCAACGACGAGGTCATCTGTGGTGTAGGGGAAGACTTGAAAGCCTTGGTTGGTGAGTTCTGCGGCGGCTTCTACCAAACCGAAAACATCAGGCTGCAACGTGTCTGCTTCACCAATCACTTCAAGCTTAACCCAAGTCGTACCAAAAACTTCGCGCGCCATCATAGCGGTCGTAATGGCTTCTTTGGCCGTGTGGCAACCAGCTGTGTTTGGCAGCACTTTCAAATCGAGGTTTTTGATAATTTCCCAAAAACCTTGCCCTTCAAGATCGGAACCTGATTCCCTGCGTAAGGATACCGTGACAATCTCGCAGGCGGATCGTTTGATCGCATCCACCATAATGGCCGGCGATGGATAAAGCGATGTACCCAGCATGAAGCGGGATGTGACCTCAGTATCATAAAGGGTGAGCGTGTCATTCATCCGCATTACCCCCCTTTCATCGGTGCAAGGATTTCGATTTTGTCGCCATCTTCAACTTGCTCAACATCACGGCTCGTCGCACTTACAAACTCGCCATTGCGGGCAGTGGCGACTGTTGCATCTTTATAGCCGAGCTCTTCAAGCAGCGCCGTCAGTGTGACGGCGTCGCTTTTATGCGCTTGTCCGTTGACGGTAAGGTTCATCGTCTTTGTCCTCTTGAATGAAAAGTTCTGGCTGCGCGTTGTCACAAATTGCTTCGCGGGCCATGCGGGCTAAGGCAGGAGCCAGCAGAAAGCCGTGGCGATAAAGACCGTTTAGATAATAGATGCCGTCTTGTTTTACGACGCGCGGAAGGTTGTCGGAGAAGGCTGGGCGCACGTCAGTGCCGATTTCAATAATCTCTGCTTCACCAAAAGCGGGGTGCAAAGCATAAGCGGCGGACAATAGCTCAATCATAGAGCGCGCGGTAATCCGACCCCGTTCACTGCTCTCAATCATCGTTGCGCCAACCATAAAATGACAGTCAGCACGCGGCACAATATAAAGTGGGATACGTGGGTGTAGCATCCGCACAGGTCTAGACAAATGTACTTCATCGGTTTTGATGATCAACATTTCACCTTTTACACCCCGAAGGCCGGTAAGGTTTTTACTGGCTGATAAGCCCCGTGCATCAATAGTAATATCAGCGCGAGAGGCATCGTACCCATCTTGTTCAAAGTGGAAAGTAACGCCTTTTTCTTCAAGGTATTTAGCAAGTTTTGCCAGTGCATCGCGTGGATTTAAATGAGCTTCGGTTGGAAACGAGAGCGCCTTGCGAAAACGGCCTTCTAAATCAGGTTCGAGGTTTTTTAAACCTTCGCCGTCCAACCATTCATATTTTTCTGTTCGTCTGGCAAAGCGCATAAGATCGTTGGCATCACGAGGTTGGGCTAAAACCAAGCTGCCGTTTTGTTCAACAAGGTTTGTGCGTTGTTGCCACCATTGAGCAGCTTCCCCACCAAGGCGGGCAACGGCTTCATCAGCGCTCTCACGCTCGCACCATGGGGCCAACATGCCGCCTGCATACCAAGAGCAGGAAGCAGCGCCAATGTGCGTGCCTTTATCATAAAGAGAAACGTTGTAGCCGTGCTCAACCAATTCAGCTGCAACGGTTAAGCCCGCAACACCTGCACCAATAATGTTCACACTCTCATCGCGCATAACGATTGCTCAAAGACCAAGGTTTGATGATGCGGATTAAAAGGCGTATCGCAAAGCGCTGTCCAAAAGGTGCGCTCGTCAATCGTCCCTTCGCCAGCATCATCTGGATCAGGTTTTAAGGATCGCGGTGGAATCTTGAACCGCCTCTCAGAACCCTTACCGGGACTCTCCTCGATTGATGTCGAAACTAGTAGAAACCGCTCTGTTGTCAAGCAAAGAAGGTGTTTGTCCCTCAATGTGCATTGATGCACGCCATTATGCACAAGCGGTGGCTATATTGAGTTCATACAAAACGAAAAAATTATAAAGAACCAAGAATACTCGGAGCAGACTAATGACACATACAACGAAGACGAATGACGATACTGTCGATCACAGCCGCCGCCGTTTCTTCGGCTTTGTTGCCTCAGGAGTGGCGGCGGTTGCCATGACATCGGTCATGTCAATGGACGCCAATGCAAGCGGGCGTATTACAACAATGATCAAGCACCCTGATACAGGTAACTGGATTGAATATACACCGCGCCGTGCAGCCAAATATTATAAGACACACGGACAAGTTCCAGCAGAATTCCGCCGTCAGGTTGTTGATTTTAGAACTCGCGAAAAGCCAGGCACTATCATCGTCGATGGCAATAAGCATTTCTTGTTCTTTGTAATGGGGAACGGCAAAGCTATGCGCTATGGTATTGGTGTGGGTCGTGATGGCTTTGGTTGGGCTGGTATCGTGAAAGTTGGCCGCACAGCTAAATGGCCACGTTGGACACCACCAGCAGAAATGGTTGCACGCGATAAAAACGCTGCTAAATGGGCAAAAGGCATGCCTGGCGGCCCGAACAATCCCCTCGGCTCACGCGCCTTGTATCTTTATGAAGGAGGTCGCGACACGATTTACCGCATCCACGGGACAAACAAGCCATGGACAATTGGGCTTAACAGTTCATCAGGTTGTGTGCGCATGAACAATGAGGATGTCGCTGATCTTTATGAGCGTGTATCTGTTGGCGCTAAGGTTATCGTTCTTATGCAAAATGCCAGCACTTACAAAGGCGTATAAGTCGTCTATCCGTTTGGCCCAGTCTCCCAGCAAATCTACTGGGTCAGTTTTCACTCTCGTATTCTTGCGGGAGTGAAAACGTTTTGACATAGTGATTGTTGAAACAAAGGGAGACTAACATGGCCATCGTGATTGACTTGCATTTGAAAGCGAAAGATCGAGAGAATTACGATGCGTTATACAAAACGCTGCAAGCGATTTTGCCAGATACGGCGGCCTATGATGGCGCTCACCTGATTTCTTGCTCTGCCAATGAAGACAGCCTGAGTTTTATTGTCCACGAAGTTTGGGAAAGCTTAGATCATCAACAGGCTTATTTAGGCTGGCGTGCTGAACGCGGTGATATTGATAAACTTGGTGCAATGCTGGGCGCAGCCCCTGAGTTTGTTCAACGCGAACATCTTGTGTTCGGCTAATACTAGGTTTGACAATGCCTGACCCACTTTTGGACAAGCTATCAGGGGAATTGACCCCTGAGGGCCATAAACTCCCCGTCCGTATTTATTTTGAAGATACCGATTTTTCTGGCGTTGTTTATCACGCCCGCTATTTGCATTTTTTCGAGCGGGGGCGGTCTGATTTTCTGCGCCTTAAAGGCGTGCACCATAACAAGCTACAAGAAGGGGTTTATGGCGAGCCTTTGTTCTTTGTCGTCAAAGGTATGACGCTTGATTTCGTGCAAGCTGCTCGCATTGATGATGTGGTTCATGTCACCACTAAAATTGAGAGTATTAAAGGTGTTCGCGTCTTGATGAAGCAAATCATTGAGCGAGAGAATCAGTTGATTGCAACCGCTGAGGTGAGCGTTGTTATGATCAATGAAAAAGGACGCCCAAAGAGGCTTCCTGAGGCGCTAACGCAAGCTCTCACATAAATTTCAACGAGAAATTGTATCGTTTGGGCATGTTTGCTCAAATGGTTACTGTTTATTAACCATAAAAATGGCTTTCTCATTTTGCGTGGCTCGATTTTCTCGTCTTAAGCGGGGATTTGGAGCGGCGTGCCGTTGTTCTGCCAAAATTGGGCGTGAAAGAGACGGGGCAAATGCGAAGACTAAGCCCATGGCTGAAATAATGCGCAACCTGCTCGCTCTCCACCCATATTGTGGCTGACAAATATAATTATTCAGTCTTGAGGAAAGACATACATGGCTAATCCAATTGATATTACGAGCGTTGCGCTCTCCGCACCGAGCGACATTTCGTTACTCGGTTTGTTCTTGGAGGCGCATATTGTTGTGAAGGTCGTCATGATTGGCCTTGTCGCAGCCTCGGTTTGGACGTGGGCGATTATTGTCGACAAGATGATATTGTTCGGTCGCACCAAAAGACAATTGGATAGGTTCGAATCCGTTTTCTGGTCTGGCCAATCGCTGGAAGAGCTTTATCGCTCTTTATCGGCTCGCACCACGCACGGCATGGCGGCGCTTTTTGTGGCTGCAATGAAAGAGTGGAAGCGCAGTCATGAATCGGGCGCTAGCTCCTTTATCGGACTTCAAACCCGCCTTGATAAAGTTTTGGATGTCACCATTTCCCGCGAGGCAGAGCGGTTAGAAAATCGCCTCTTGTTTCTAGCAACGGTTGGTTCTGCTGGCCCATTTGTCGGACTGTTCGGAACCGTTTGGGGCATTATGCAAAGTTTCCAAGCGATTGCTGCTTCTAAAAATACAAGCCTTGCCGTTGTGGCGCCGGGTATTGCTGAAGCGCTACTTGCAACAGCGATGGGTCTTGCCGCCGCGATCCCTGCGGTTATTGCCTATAACAAATTAAGCAATTCAGCTGGTAAGCTGACAGGTCGTATGGAAGGCTTTGCCGACGAATTTTCTGCGATCCTTTCTCGTCAAATTGATGAGAGAAAGGTCTAGCTCATGGGCATGTCTGTTGGATCTGCTGGTGGTGGAAGACGCCGACGCGGTCGTGGCCGTGGCGGCTCTGGTGTCATTAGTGAAATCAACGTCACGCCCTTCGTGGATGTGATGTTGGTGCTTTTGATCGTCTTTATGGTGGCAGCACCTTTGCTTACCTCTGGTGTTCCCGTTGATTTGCCAAAGTCTGAAGCTAAAGCACTCAACATTGATGCCAAGCCCATAACGGTGACGATTAATGCAGAAGGTCAATTGTTCCTGCAAGAAGATGAAATTACCGAAGCTGATCTCGTAACGAAGCTTACAGCACTCACAGAAGCAGGCGCTGGTTTGGAAGAACGGGTTCTCGTGCGCGGTGATCGCCAGTCTAATTATGGTCTGATTTTGAAGATAATGGGTACGATCAGTGCGGCTGGTTATACCAAAATTGGTCTGCTTTCGATTAATGAGAATGGCGGTTAAAGAGATTTAATGCGCGGAGCCGGACACGCAGTTTCATTTGTTGGCCATGCAGCTTTGCTGACATGGGGATTGGTGTCGTTCGCGCCTGACCCCTTCGATGAGCCGTTTGTGGAAACGATCCCGATTGAGTTTGTGACCATTTCTGAGGTGACCGATGTTACCAAAGGGGTGAAAACGGCTGAAGCAGTTATTGATAGTGAAGAGACAACTGAAACACCTGAGATTGAAACACCTGAAGTGGCAGAAGACCCAGGCCCCGCTGAAACGCCCGCGGAAGAGCCAAAGCCTGAGCCTGTAAAAGAACCAGCCAAGAAGCCGGTTGAAGCGACACCGCCTAAGCCTGAGCCTGAGCCTGTACCAGAGCCACCAAAGCCTGAGCCGCCAAAGCCAGAACCTGTGCCAGTACCACCGCCACCAAAGCCGGAACCCGTGCCAGAGCCGCCAAAGCCTGAGCCTGTAAAAAAGGCTGAGCCAAAGCCTGAACCGCCAAAACCGATCGAAACTGTTAAAGCGCCCGATCCAAAGGCAATTGAGGAATTGATTGCGGAAGATAAAGCGCCTGATCCATCTGAGATCGACAAATTGATCGCGGCTGCGCCGAAAGCGCCGTCAGCGCCAGCGCCCCGTTTAAACCCACGTCCGAAAATTAAAACGGCTTCTGCAAAGCCGAATGAGCTTTTGGATAAGAAAAAACCAAAGTCGTCTGCAGCTGGTAAGCCTAAGAAGAAAGCTTCTGTTGGCACAAAGACAGGCCGCAAAGGCGCTCCACTGACGCAATCTGAGCTTGATGGATTGAGTGATTCAATCAAGCGGTGTTGGGTGCTTCCTGCAGGCTATACAGCTGGCAATGATTTTAAAGCGAGGGTTCAGGCAAAGCTTGCAAAAGACGGCAGTGTGATTGGTAAGGTCAAAGTGCTGAGTGTCTCAGGCTTTTCTGGTGGCAACTCATTCCTCATCAAAAATGCGGTCAATGTTGCCATTAAAAAATGTGCACCTTACAAATTGCCAGCATCAAAATATGATGAATGGAAAGACCTCATCGTCAATTTCCACCCTTAGGAAAAGGCCCTATGGTGCGGATTGCCAGTTGAAAATATGACGATTGGAAAAAATTACAGTCACATTTCGCCCACAAAACTGTATAAACATGGGTGTAAAGCAAGTTGAAAGAAACGGTACGGAATAGATTATGACATTCGTGAAGAAACTTTACCCTATTATTTTAGGTATGCTGGCGACAGTTTTTCTTGCTTCAGCGCCTGCTTTGTCAAAGGTTGAGATTGATGTGCGCGGGGCTAATGTTGAACCGCTGCCGATAGCTTTGCCGATTTTAACAGGTAATGCTGATTACGCTCAACGCATCACCGATGTTATCGCTGCCGATCTTGAACGATCCGGATTTTTCAAATCTGTTGATCGCAATACATTCCTTGAAAATATCACCGACCCCAATGTTGCGCCGAAATTTGATGATTGGAAAGTCATCAACGCAAAAGCATTGATGACAGGTGCTGTAACGCTTGCAGGCGGGCAGATTACGGCGCAATTCAGATTATGGGACACATTTGGTGCTGATCAGATTGATGGTCAGCAGTTTTCTTCAACGGAAAAAAATTGGCGCCGTGTCGCTCATATTATTGCCGATGCAATTTATGAGAAGCTGACAGGCGAGAAGGGGTACTTTGATACCCGCGTTGTGTTCGTTGATGAGACAGGCACAAAACAAAGACGTAAAAAGCGTCTGGCTATCATGGACCAAGATGGCGCGAATGTTCGCTATCTCTCCAATGGGACGGATTTGGTGCTAACCCCGCGTTTTAGCCCGACCAGCCAAGAAATTACTTATATGTCGTTTGTTCCAGGTCGCCAGCCTAAGGTTTACCTGTTGAATATTGAGACAGGCCAGCGCGAGATTGTTGGCAATTTCCCAGGCATGACGTTTAGTCCGCGCTTTTCACCAGATGGCAATCGCATCGTGATGAGCCTTCAGCAAGATGGCAATGCCAATATCTATGCGATGGATATTCGTTCTGGTGCCACATCGCGATTGACCAACTCACCGTCTATCGACACATCGCCTTCTTATTCTCCTGATGGCAGTGCGATTGTGTTTGAATCAGATCGTGGTGGTCGCCAGCAACTCTATAAGATGTCTGGCTCTGGCGGCGGTGCTCAGCGCATATCATTTGGGGCAGGGTCTTATTCAACGCCTGTATGGTCTCCAAATGGCGAATGGATTGCTTTCACAAAACGCACGGGTGGAAAATTCCTGATTGGTGTGATGAAGCCTGATGGTTCTGGCGAGCGCGTTTTGACAGAAGGGTTCCACAATGAAGGACCAACATGGGCACCTAATGGCCGTGTATTGATGTTCTTCCGCGAAAGCCCAGGCGCAAGTGGCGGATCAAAGCTTTGGTCTGTTGATGTGACTGGCTATAATGAACAGCGGATCCCAACACCGAATTTCGGCTCTGACCCTGCTTGGTCGCCGCGCAGCAATTAAATTTTTGCAGTTTTATTGCTAAATTTTTTAAAACCGGCCCCGCATGCGGCCGGTTTTATAAATTGCACCCTTGATATTGGCCACTTTTTGAAAGGATCTGTTTACCATAACAGAACCTAAAAATAGGCAGTTGGTCCTATTTGTTGCAAAAACAGCGCAGATTTGCTGATATTTGGTCTAATTCGACCAATTTTCGGTCACATTTGCGGGTGTAATAGCGTTTCAAGCAGGGGCGTTTAGACTTTACTTATTATTAACCAATTCTTTGAACCCCGCCTTAACTAGCAATGACGTATTCCTTTTAACCATAAGGTTTGGGGACGTTGAGTTTCCTGGGATAAAGTGGAGTTCCCATTATGATGATGACTATTAATTCTAAGCGCGGCCTATCAGTTGCGCTCTTTATGACAGCAGCTGTTGCTCTAGGTGCGTGCGCCAAAAAGCCAAAAGATGCTGTAAACGGAAGCCTATCTGGTGCTGGTGCGAGCAGTTCAACTGCTAAACCAGGCTCAGTTCAAGACTTTGTTGTGAACGTCGGCGATCGCGTGTTGTTTACGACAGATTCAAGTTCAGTCAATTCAGAAGGCCGAGTGATCCTTGATCGCCAGGCACAATGGCTGAACCAGTACGGTCAATATACATTCACGGTTGAAGGTCATGCTGATGAGCGCGGCACACGGGAATACAACTTGGCACTTGGTGCACGTCGTGCAACAGCTGTTAAGCGTTACCTTGCTTCTAAAGGTGTTGGTTCTGGCCGTATGAAGACTTTGTCTTTCGGTAAGGAACGTCCTGTTTCTGTTTGTAACGACATTTCGTGCTGGTCACAAAACCGTCGTTCGGTAACAGTTTTGAATGGCGCTGGCAGCTAATACCAGTTTCCCGTTTAAAAACGAAAATTTGACAAGGCGTTGCATTTGCAGCGCCTTGTTTCGTTTTTTGGCAAATTTTGCGTGATCGAGGACAAATTTTGGTCCAACTCCTCATACATTGTGATAAGCAAGTTATGAGAACGCTATGAGATGGCAATAGCGCCGCTGTTAATTCGCATTGATGATACACGCCAAAGGCACGCCCCAAAGACACACGAAGAGATAGATTGATGACACATTTTAAAACCACTTTTTTGAATTCCGTTATGGCCGTTGGCTTTGCTGTCAGCTTGACTGTTGCAGCAACAGTTGTTCCGGCTGCGGCTGATGGAATTGGCTCTAAGATTGCTTCAACCTTTGGCGGCTTCTTTAAGGAAGGCGAGGAAAGTGTAGCACCTGTTGCTGTAACGCCTGCGCCAACCACGCACGAAACGGCGCTGCTTGTGCCAACTCCTGTGCCGCAAGCCGACCTCACTAACGATGGCGGGCACGGCGGACGCATTATTAAAGTGCAGTCAAAACGCGAACTTGGTGCTGCGATCAATACAAATTCCCGCGCGATTGGTGAAAACACTATTCGTGTTCAAGAACTGCAAGAACAAATGCGCCAGATCACTGGCCGTGTAGAGCAGTTGGTTTTTGACTTGCAACGCATTCAAGAGCAGCTTCGTATCATGCAAGAAGATGCAGGTGTTGTGCAGGAACCTTCGACACAACAACGCGCTGACAATAGCAGTGAAAATGATAATCCAGATAACAATGGCGGCGGTGATGCCAATCTTATCCCACCTCCAGGTACAGTCGGTGGTTCGCAAATTGCCGCAGCTGGCGTACCTTCTGCGGATGCACCGCTTGAGTTGAAGCCGAATACGGGCGCACAAACAAATTTGGCGGTGGAAAGCCGTGATCCGTTGTTGCAACCTAACGGTACAGCAAGCCTTGGCACATTAGTCTTGCCAGATACGGACCCAGAAGCGCTTTATAATGTTGGTTATTCAAGACTGCTGAATGGTGATTATGCAGGTGCTGAAGCAAATTTGAGAAAATTCGTTCAGTCTTATCCTAATCACCAATTAGCGCCAAATGGTCGCTATTGGCTTGCTGAAACATTTTACGCCCGTGGGCAGTTTGCCGATGCGGTAGAAGAGTTTTCTGTTACGTACAAATCTTTTCCAGCAAGCAGTAAAGCACCTGATAGCCTTTTGAAATTAGGCTTATCACTTGCGCGTCTTGAAGAACATGATGCGGCCTGTGCGACCCTTGCAGAAGTTTTTAACCGCTTTCCAGAAGCGTCACGCTCTATTCATATAGCAGCACGCGACGGTCAGGCTCGTTCGAACTGCATCTAATATGATGTCTGCGCCGTCAGGTGAGGGCGATCTATCGTGTGGTTGTGCAAATGTGCGCGAGCTTTTTCATTCTTTCTGTGACAAAGAAAAAATTGCAGTTGCTGTTTCAGGTGGCAGTGATTCCTTAGCGCTCTTGTTGATGTTGGCTGATTGGGCCAATGAACAGGGAAAATACCTCCATTGTTTAACCGTAGATCATGGCTTGCGAGCTGCTTCTGGTGATGAAGCAGTGATGGTTGGTGCCCATTGCTTTGATCTTGGTATTTCCCATGATGTTTTAAGGTGGGATGGCGAGAAACCCACGACGGGCCTTTCCAATGCTGCCCGTGATGCGCGGTATGAGTTGATGGCGAGGCGGTGTCTTGACCTTGGTATTGCTGATTTGGTGTTAGGACATCAACGCGATGATCAGGCCGAGACATTGTTGATGCGACTTTCAAGAAGTGACCAAGGTGGGCGTGGTCTTGCTGGGATGCCACAAAAGACTGAATATTGGACGGGGACCGATCAAAAAATCACAATGCATCGCCCCTTGCTCGATTGTTCTCGTTTGGATTTGCAGAGTTTTTTATCGACGCGCAATGTCAACTGGGTCTCGGACCCGACGAATGATAATGAGGCGTACGAACGTGTTCGTGTTCGCTCTGCTTTGCAGCACCATGAGATGTTTCGCGAGCAACTGTTGTCATATGGAAAAGTTTCGGCGGGTTATCGCACGGCAATGTCTTTGATGGTTGCGAAGTTTGTTACAGAGCAGGTCGAAACAATTCGATTTGGCGGGCTTTCCATCAATAAAGCGCAATTGCATGGCTTGCCCGAACCTGTCGCCATCCTCGCTTTGCAATCTTTATTATCTGTGGTTGGAGGGCGCGATTATCTGCCTTCTGTATCAGATGTTCAACGCGTGTTGGCGCGTGTTGGCGGGCAAACGTTGGCGCGGGTGCGCATACATGATGAAGGCGATAAAATCTATTTAACCCGTGAAGTGCGTCATTTGCCGAGTGCTCAAAAACTGAGTGAAAAACCTGTTCGCTGGGATAAGCGGTTTTTCGTTCAAACATCCATCTCAAATGCTGAACTCGTATCTGGTTATGAACTTGATGCGGATGGTATCAACCAGTTTGTTGAAGAGGGGCAAAAGCCACTCTCCAAGATTGAGAAAATTGCGTTTCAGTCTGCTCCCTTTTTGTTGAATGGGCAGCAGAGGGAAATTAAATCAGTGCTGTGTTTAGAAAAAAGTGAGTCTAAAACGGTGCGCGTACAGCCTCTATATGGCGGTTTTCAACGCTTTTGCGGGGCATTCGATCTACCAATAAGACGAGCGTTGACCCATTTGTTAACCAAGTGAGTTCACTTTGACGCGATAATCACCGTGACACGCCCTTATTTTAGGCGGATAACACTTTAAATATGGGTGATCCTTGCCTATGTTCATGAGGAATGAAGTGCCTTGATGCGGCACTGGGACGAAAAGGTTTGTTGATGAATTCCAATTTAAAAAATTTCGCGTTGTGGGTTGTGATCTTGCTGCTGGTTGTAGCGTTGTTCCAACTTTTCCAAAGCCCCAATAAATCTGCGGGTGCGCGTGAAATCGCTTATTCAGTCTTTACAACGGAAGTTGATGCTGGCCGAATTGACAAGGTCACGATGTATGACGATGAGATTACGGGTAGCTATTCTAATGGCACCCAGTTCAAAACCTATGCGCCAAATGACCCTAATTTGATTGCACGCCTTGAAGCCAAGGGTGTGACGATTGCTGTTGAACCAGAACCAAAAGGCTCGCCTGTCTTAAGCGCGCTTGTATCTTGGTTCCCAATGTTACTTTTGATTGGTGTGTGGATTTTCTTCATGCGTCAAATGCAAGGTGGCAGTGGTAAGGCGATGGGCTTTGGTAAGTCGAAGGCCAAACTGTTGACAGAGGCCAATGGCCGCGTTGTTTTCGATGATGTTGCTGGCGTTGAAGAAGCTAAAGAAGACCTTGAAGAGGTTGTTGATTTCTTGCGTGAACCGCAAAAATTCCAACGTCTTGGTGGTAAAATTCCAAGAGGCCTACTTCTTGTTGGCCCTCCAGGTACAGGTAAAACATTGATCGCGCGTGCTGTTGCAGGCGAGGCGAATGTTCCGTTTTTCACAATCTCAGGTTCTGACTTTGTTGAAATGTTTGTGGGTGTCGGTGCATCGCGTGTACGTGACATGTTTGAGCAAGCTAAAAAGAACGCACCTTGTATCATCTTCATTGACGAGATCGATGCTGTTGGTCGCCATCGTGGTGCCGGCATGGGTGGTGGCAATGATGAGCGTGAGCAAACATTGAACCAACTTCTCGTTGAGATGGATGGTTTTGAAGAGAACGAAAACGTTATCATCATCGCAGCGACAAACCGTCCTGACGTTCTTGATAAAGCACTCCTGCGTCCTGGTCGTTTCGACCGTCAGGTGCAAGTGCCAAATCCTGATGTATCGGGTCGTGAGAAAATCTTGAAAGTGCATGTGCGCAAAGTGCCGCTTGCTCCAGATGTAGATTTGAAAATTCTTGCACGTGGCACACCGGGTTTTTCTGGTGCTGATTTGATGAACCTTGTGAATGAGGCAGCCCTTTTGGCAGCCCGTCGTTCAAAGCGTCTTGTCACCATGAGTGAGTTTGAAGATGCTAAAGACAAGGTGATGATGGGCGCAGAACGTCGTACACTTGTTATGGGTGAAGAAGAGAAGAAGCTGACGGCCTACCATGAAGCTGGCCATGCTCTTGTTACCATTCATATGGAAGCGTCGGACCCTATCCATAAGGCAACGATTATTCCACGTGGTCGTGCGTTGGGTATGGTGATGCGTCTTCCTGAGAAGGATCAAGTCTCGCTGACACGGGCAAAATGCTACGCAGACCTCGCGGTTGCGATGGGTGGCCGTGTTGCTGAAGAAATCATCTTTGGCCATGAGAAAGTAACCTCTGGCGCATCTGGTGATATCCAAATGGCAACCAGACTAGCAACTGCCATGGTGACCCAATGGGGTATGTCGGACAAGCTTGGCATGATTGATTATGGCCCAGATGAGCAATCAGCTCAGTTCGCTGGCCGCACTGGCAACATCTCGCCAGCTACGCTTGTGACGATTGAAGAAGAGATCAAGAATTACGTTGATGAAGGCTACACCGAAGCCAAGCGTATTTTGACTGATTACAATGAACAGCTTCATGCAATCGCAAATGGCCTGTTGGAATATGAAACATTGTCTGGCACTGAAATTCAAAACTTGTTGGATGGTAAGCCGCCAATGCGTGATGACGATGGTGATGAAACACCGCCAACACGTGGATCGGCTATTCCAAAAACGGGTGGCAAGAAGCCAAAAGACGATGCATCCGACGTTGATGGTTTAGAGCCTCAACCGCAAAGTTAAGATGTTTAACTAACAAAATTAGAAGCCTCGATTTTATATCGGGGCTTTTTTGTGTGTTTTTGGACGTTTTATCGCTCACGAAACTTAACAGTGGCGTTGTTTTAATTGTTTTTGCACCAATTGCGGTAACATTTATAAGCTAGATTGACGAAATGCCCTTGGAGGGGGTTTCGGACTTTGCGGGGAAGACACTAATGGTGCGTAAGTATTTTGGAACAGACGGTATTCGTGGCACGGCTAATACATGGCCAATGACTGCTGAAATCGCTATGAAAGTTGGTATGGCTGCGGGCCTTATCTTCAAAAATGGCGATCATCGTCATCGTGTGATTATCGGTAAGGATACGCGTCTATCCGGCTACATGATCGAAAACGCGCTTGTGGCAGGTTTTACAGCTGTTGGCGTTGATGTGTTTCTGCTTGGCCCAATTCCAACACCAGGTGTTGCGATGCTTACCCGCTCTATGCGTGGTGATATTGGTGTGATGATTTCTGCCTCTCACAATGCGTTTCAAGACAATGGCATTAAATTATTTGGTCCTGATGGATACAAGCTCTCCGATGAGATTGAGCAGCGTATCGAACAGATGATTGATGAGGATCTCACCAGTCAATTTGCTAACAGCTCTAATCTTGGTCGTGCTAAGCGTGTTGATGGCACTCTTGAGCGTTATGTTGAATTTGCAAAACGTACGTTGCCTCGTCACATCAGTTTTGAGGGTCTTCGCGTTGCGATCGATTGTTCAAATGGCGCAGCTTACAAAGCGGCTCCAGCAGCTCTTTGGGAGTTGGGTGCAGATGTTATTCAAATTGGTGTTGAGCCAAATGGTAAGAACATCAACAAGGAATGTGGTTCTACCAATCCAGATGTTCTTCGCCGCAAGGTGAGAGAAGTACGCGCTGATATTGGTATTGCGCTTGATGGTGATGCGGATCGTGTCATCATTGTTGATGAGAAAAGCAATGTGGTTGATGGCGACCAGTTAATGGCGGTTATTGCTGAAAGCTGGAAGAAGAGTGAGCGTCTTTCTAACAATGGTATTGTTGCAACCGTGATGTCTAATCTCGGTCTTGAACGCTTCTTGGCCGACCAAAAACTTGAACTTGCCCGCACTAAAGTGGGTGACCGCTATGTGGTTGAGCATATGCGTGAGCACGGCTTTAACGTTGGTGGCGAGCAATCTGGCCATATTGTGCTATCTGATTATTCAACAACTGGTGACGGCCTTGTAGCAGCGCTACAGGTCATGGCAGTGGTTGTGCGCGAAGGTAAGTCGGTGAGCGAAGTTTGTCATCGCTTTGAGCCTGTCCCACAAATCTTGAAAAACGCGCGCTATGCAGGTGGCGAGCCTTTGGAAGACGATCACGTTAAACAAGCCATTGATGATGGCCGCTCTAAACTTGGCAATGCGGGACGTTTGGTTATCCGTAAATCAGGCACTGAGCCGCTTATCCGCGTTATGGCGGAAGGCGATGATGATGGTATCGTCGAAAATGTCGTTGATGAAATTATCGATGCTGTGAAGAAGGTCGCTGCTTAAGCGGGCTTTCGATCTTATTTTTCCAATGGAAAAAACAAAACATTGCGTCCGTTTAATGTGAGCGGATGCGAGGGTAGGGCTTTTAAGGTACGCCCTGCTAGCTGCATTGCGATGTAATTTTGATCCGCAAAATAGGTGAACAGTCGCTGCGAGGGTGCATCCGCAGGGTTGTTAAATTCTAACATCACAGTTGGCCGTTCTTTTTCAATCAATGCTTTCGCACCGTTGATCACACCTTCTTCATGGCCTTCTACATCCACCTTGATGAAGCTTACATTGGTCAAATTATAATCAGCATAGACATCGTCTAAGCTTACCATCTCAACTTCCACAGTCGTTGCAAGATTTCCGGGAACTGCTTCTAAGGTTGCTGTGTTGACAGAAGGTGTGCCTTTGTCTGTCGCTGGGATGTTTAAAACGCAGGTCCCGTTTTGGGTGGATACGGCTTTTGAAATGACCTCACAATTGTGCGGGACACTTTTGATGAGCAGTTTTGCAAGCGCTGGGTTTGCTTCAAAACATAAAACACGGTCAGCGACTTGCGAAAGGCCGTAAGCATAAAGCCCTTTATTGGCGCCAACATCGATTGCCGTCCCACCATTGACCAGAAATTCCAACAGGAAGAGTTCTTTCTCAAAAAAACGTGGGTCATCCATGCGTGAGCGTGCGCGGCGTATACGGTTTTTGAGTTTTAGTTTTTCGATGATCAAGATTAGTCGGCTTCAGAGTTGATTATGAATGTATTGGGGACATGTACCACGAAACGCGAAATTAACAACTGGGTAATCATGGTTAAATACTTTTTAATAAAAAGCATATTTTCCCAGTGAATTCTTGGTTTTTTAGCCTAATTTAGGGTTTATAGTTAATCAACAGGCTTAATTTTCTTAGTTAATCCACTCTTAAGCATTTCATGGCAAATTGAATTCGAGCGCCAACTAATGGCGGTGTGTAAGTAACAAAGAGGATTTTTCCATGAGCCGTTTATTTAAAGTCGGCATGGGCGCGCTGGCTGCAGTCACAATGTCTGCCCATCTATCAGTTGCTGCGGATTTGGATCCGCCAGCCCCAATTATTGAACATAAACCAATTTCAGTTGGCGGTGGTTTTTACCTCCGTGGTGATATTGGCTATTCAATTTGGGAAAACCCAGACCTATCGTTTCGTAATGACGTTGCTGGGTTCTCTTCCGCAATTGACAACGAAGATTCCGACGATGCCATTTTTGGCGGCGTGGGCGTTGGTTATAAATTCAAAAAATACCTTCGCGTCGACTTAACAGCCGACCTTAGAAAAAACAAAGACATCGATGGAAGCATTCAGTGTGGGGCTTGTTTAGCTTTCGCATCAATTCCAGATACCACATTGCAACAGCGTACGAACGTTGATATTGCAACGTTTTTCGCCAATGCATACGTAGATGTAGGCACTTTCAAAGGCTTCACTCCCTATGTGGGCGGTGGCGTTGGTTTCGCTTACTTGAACTATGGTGATTACTTGAGCCTTGGAAACCCAACGGCTGGTAACACGCCAGGTGGTACACCTCAGGATCTTGCTGCTGCTAACCCATCAGGTATTGCTAACCAAGTGTTCGCTGGTGCTGACGATATTCGTTTTGCTTGGAACCTTCAGGCAGGTGCGAGCTATGACATCAATGAAAATCTAGCTCTTGACGGGTCTTATCGCTATACACGCATCAACGGCGGCGACGTCGCTCCAGATATTGGTGGTGTTGGTGCTTTGGTTTCAGATGACTTAGTTGGTCATGAAATTCGCTTGGGTCTTCGCTACACATTTGGTGGCGGCAAAAAGCATTATGGTGGCAATAGCGTCTTTAAATAAGACTTATAAACCACTTACAGTTTTAAGGCGGGCCTTGTGCCCGCCTTTTTTGTATTGACCGAAGCTTCGTTTCATATTATTTCTGGTTACATTAATGACGAATACTTTAACGACTAAATATATTTAAGAATAAATACTTATTAGAGGTTATTATGTTTAATACAAAAAAGGCGGCATTGGCCGCAACGATGGCGTTTGCCGTTTTTTCCATTGTCCCAACTGGTTATATTAGCGAAGCTCACGCTAGAAAAGCGTGTGTTTGTACTAAGTTTGCAAGTGGTTGGAGTTGCAGCCCAAACCGCAAACGTTGCTATAAAGGTTTATCAGATAAGCTTGGTGCAGTTAGCATATGGGGTGGCCGAAACCCTCCAGCAGAAATTCAAGCTTTATCGAAAGATACGGGCGGAAAAGTTAGGGTTTTGCAGCAGTCTGCACCAAAAGTAGATGGCAAGAACGTCACGAAGTTTTCAGTTGATGGATAAGTGATGACGTTCCTTTGATATTTTAAGGCGGGCCTTGTGCCCGCCTTTTTCGTTTTGCTGCGTTGCAAAATAATATGCTTATTTGCGACATAACACGTTGACACCATGTCGTTCAGTCGTTAATTCCCGCAGTGGGACACCCTTCCCCAACGAAGGGCAACTATCTGTGAGGATAGAATACATGACTGAGATGACTAAACCGGCGACGCGGCCGGATAACCCGCGTTTTTCTTCTGGCCCATGCGCCAAAAGACCTAACTGGTCGCTAGATGCACTTAACGACGCGCCACTTGGACGTTCGCATCGTGCAAAGCCAGGCAAAAACAAATTAAAACAAGCAATCGATCTAACCCGTGACGTTTTGAACGTGCCAGATGATTATCTCATTGGCATCGTACCAGCGTCTGATACGGGTGCTTATGAGATGGCCATGTGGACCATGCTGGGCGCACGCGGTGTTACCATGATGTCATGGGAAAGCTTTGGTGCTGGTTGGGTGAGTGATGTTGTTAAACAGCTCAAGCTCGACAAAGTGACAACGCTTGATGCGCCTTATGGTGAGCTTCCTGATCTTGCAAAAGTCGATTTTAACACAGACGTTTGCTTTACATGGAACGGCACAACCTCTGGCGTGAAAGTGCCAAACGGCGACTGGATCCCAAGTGACCGTGAGGGCCTCACATTGTGTGACGCAACCTCTGCGGCCTTCGCTCAGGACTTGAGCTGGGATAAGCTCGATGTTGTGACCTATTCTTGGCAAAAAGTGCTGGGTGGGGAAGCTGCTCACGGCATGCTAATTTTGTCACCACGCGCTGTTGAGCGTCTAGAAAGCTACACGCCTGCATGGCCGCTTCCTAAAATTTTCCGCCTTACCAAGGGTGGCAAGCTGATCAAAGGTATCTTTGAGGGTGCAACCATCAACACACCATCTATGTTGTGCGTTGAAGATTATATTGATGCACTGAACTGGGGCAAAAGCCTTGGCGGTTTAGAAGGTTTGATCAAACGCGCTGATACTAATGCTGGTGTTTTGAGCGATTGGGTTTCGAAAACGGCATGGGTTGATTTCCTTGCGAAAGAGGAAGCAACACGCTCAAACACATCTGTTTGTTTGGTCATTTCCGACCCCGATGTTCTTGCAATGGATGATGAGGCTCAAGCCGCCTTTGCCAAAAAATTGGCAAGCTTGCTTGATCAAGAAGGTGTCGCTTTCGATATTGGCGCTTACCGTGATGCACCTGCGGGTCTTCGCATCTGGGCAGGGGCTACCGTTGAAGCTTCCGATCTTGAAGCGCTCACTTCATGGCTCGATTGGGCGTTTGAAAACGTCAAGTCTGCAAGCTAACTCACTCAAATTTCCACTTTTCTATAGCAACCAGTCCCTCCCAAGTTGACTGGTTGCAGGACCAAAACAATCAAAGGAAACCAACATGGCTCCTCGCGTTCTAATCTCTGACAAACTTTCACCAACGGCCGTTCAAATCTTTAAAGATTACGGCCTCGACGTCGACTTTCAGCCGGACCTTGGCAAAGACAAAGACAAGCTTCTTGAAGTGATCGGTCAATATGATGGCCTTGCAATTCGCTCTGCTACAAAAGTGACTGAGAAAATTATTGCAGCCGCTGAAAATCTAAAAGTCATCGGTCGCGCTGGTATCGGTGTTGATAATGTCGACATCCCAAAAGCCTCTGCCAAAGGCATCATCGTGATGAACACGCCTTTTGGTAACTCAATCACAACCGCTGAACATGCTGTTGCGATGATGTTTGCTGTTGCTCGCCAAATCCCTGCTGCGGATATTTCAACACAGCAAGGCAAATGGGAAAAATCTAAATTTATGGGTGTTGAGCTAACCTCTAAAACCCTTGGCATTATTGGTGCGGGGAATATCGGTTCTATCGTCGCTGAACGTGCGCTCGGTTTGAAAATGCGGGTTGTCGCCTTTGATCCATTCCTCACAGTTGAACGTGCTGCGGACCTTGGCATTGAAAAAGTAGAACTTGATGACCTCTTTGCCCGCGCTGATTTCATCACGCTGCATACGCCGCTCACTGAGAAGACGAAAAATATCGTGGGTGCTAGCGCATTTCCAAAGATGAAAGATGGCGTGCGGATTATCAATTGTGCCCGTGGTGGTTTGATTGATGAACCCGCTCTCGTTGAAGCATTGAAATCTGGCAAAGTTGCAGGTGCGGCCATTGACGTGTTTGAAACAGAGCCGGCGACTGAAAACGAATTATTCGGCCTGCCAAATGTGGTGTGTACCCCGCATTTGGGTGCAGCAACAACGGAAGCGCAAGAAAACGTTGCCATCCAAGTGGCTGAACAAATGTCGGAATATTTGATGAAGGGTGCTGTTTCAAATGCACTCAACATGCCATCAATCACAGCTGAGGAAGCACCGAAGCTTACGCCGTTTGTAACCTTGGCTGAAAAAATTGGCCTGTTTGCTGGTCAGCAAACCGAAACTGGCATTAAGGCCGTTCGTATTGAATATGAAGGTGATGTTGCTGAAATGAACGTAAAGGCGCTCACCGCAGCCGCCCTTTCAGGTTTGATGCAGCCGCTTTTGCAAACAGTCAACATGGTGTCCGCCCCTGTTATGGCGCGTGACCGTGGCATTAAAATTGAAGAAGTTCGCCGTCAGCAAGAAGGTGCCTATGACAGTTACATTCGTTTGACGATTGAAACTGAGAACCAAGAACGTTCTGTTGCTGGTACAGTTTTCTCAGATGGCAAACCGCGCTTCATTCAGATTAAAGGCATCAATATGGACGGCGAGTTCGGCGAGAACATGCTCTATATTACCAACCAAGATAAGCCGGGCTTTATTGGCCGTCTTGGTACGTTGCTTGGTGACCATGATATCAATATCGCGACTTTTGCCTTGGGTCGTAAAGACCAAGGCGGTGATGCGATCGCGCTTTTATCAATTGACGGTGAAGTCAATGAGAAAGTGCTCTCCTCAATTCATGCTCTTGAGGGTGTGTTGGTGGTTAAGTCAGTGCAATTTTAAGGTGAATTTCTAATTTTTTACAAA
>JBDVXS010000104.1:0-39712 GCA_039964305.1 Hyphomicrobiales bacterium | reverse complement strand
AGCGTGTATTTTCTTCACCGCTTGCTCGTCGTATTGCCTCACAAGAGGGCGTTGATATTTCAGCCGTCACAGGCACAGGCCCACATGGTCGCGTTGTAAAGCGCGATGTAGAGGCAGCCATGAAATCGGGCACCGCGACAAACAAAGCAGCATCTGGCGCTTCTGCTGCGTCGAAAACGCTTGCTACAGGCATGTCAGACGAGACAGTGCTCAAGTTGTTTGAAGAGGGTTCATACGAAATTGTTCCCCACGACGGTATGCGCAAGACCATTGCAAGCCGTTTGACGGAATCCACGCAGACAATTCCAAGCTTCTTCCTCTCTGTCGATTGTGAGCTTGATGCGCTGTTAGCAACCCGCAAAGAAATCAATGCAAGCGCGCCAATAGTGAATGAAAAACCGACTTACAAAATCTCGGTCAACGATTTCATCATCAAAGCATTGGCTCTCGCGCTCAAAGCCCATCCAAACGCAAACGCGTCTTGGACCGAGGGTGGCATGATTGTACACAAACACGCAGACGTGGGTGTTGCAGTGGCCATTGAAGGCGGCTTGATTACACCAATCGTGAAAGCAGCAGAAGAAAAGACACTTTCTGCGATTTCAAACGACGTGAAAGACCTTGCCAAGCGCGCGCGTGACCGCAAGTTGAAACCATCAGAATACCAAGGTGGTACGACAGCAGTGTCAAACCTTGGCATGTTCGGTGTTCGTGACTTCACCTCAATCATCAACCCACCACACGCATCCATCATCTCAATTGGTGCTGGTGAACAGCGTCCCGTTGTTAAAAATGGCGAACTTTCAGTTGCCACGTTGATGACTGCAACCTTCGCTTTTGACCACCGCGTTATTGATGGCGCTGTTGGCGCTGAACTTTCTGTAAGCTTTAAGAAGTTTATCGAAAACCCGCTTTCAATGATGGTGTAAATCTATGAAGACCGTTTTGGCCTTCGGTGACAGTATTATGTGGGGTTTTGTACCCGGCACGCGGGCCCGATATCCGCGTGACGTGCGCTGGCCTCGCGTGTTGCAAAAAGGCTTAGGCGACCAAGTTGAAGTATTAGATAACGCCCTTAACGCCCGCACGACTGTGCATGACAATCCGTTTCGCGATTATCGTCGGGGCTTAGACATATTGCCGTCACTCCTAGAAGCGCACGCGCCGATTGACTTGGTTATCTTGGCACTCGGCTCGAATGACCTTCATTCCAATTATGGCCTCGATCCTTTTAACGTTGCACGCGGTATGCGCAGGCTCGTTCAAACTGTGAAGACCTATCACACAGAGCCAAATATGCCGGTGCCAGAAGTGCTCGTCATATCGCCGACAAAGATCATTGAAACCGACGACCCTTATTACGGCCCGATCTTTGGTGATGCTCATAAAATCTTTGATCAAATCGCACCGCTTTATCAAAAGCTTGCTGAAGAAGAGGGTGCGCATTTCTTTGACGCAGCAAACATTGCCAGTGGCAGCCAACGCGACGGCATCCATCTGACAGCAGAAGACACAATCAAAATCGGAGAGGCCTTGGTCGATCCGGTAAAAACCATTCTTTCATTGTAGGAGCTAAGCTCATGTCTAATTACGATATCATTGTTATCGGCGGCGGCCCTGGCGGCTATGTGGCAGCAATCCGTGCTGCCCAGCTTGGCATGAAAACAGCCGTGGTTGAACGCGAACATCTCGGCGGCATTTGCTTAAACTGGGGCTGTATCCCAACTAAGGCGCTCCTGCGCTCTGCTGAGATTTTCCACTATATGGAAAACGCCGATGACTACGGCCTAAGCGCTGACAAATTCGGTTTTGATATTTCAAAAGTCATCGCCCGTTCTCGCGGCGTCTCTGCCCAGCTTAATGGTGGCGTTGGTTTCTTGCTCAAGAAAAACAAAGTCGATGTTATTTGGGGTGAAGCTGAAATCGTCAAAGCGGGCGAAGTCAAAGTTTCCGCACCGAAGAAAAAGGCAGTTGAGCCTCAGCACCCAGCGCCAAAAGGCACCAAGGGTGAGGGCACCTACAAAGCCAAGCACATCATCTTATCCACTGGCGCACGTCCACGCGCTATCCCAGGTATTGAGCCTGATGGCGATAAGATTTGGACATACTTTGAAGCGATGAACCCGAAAGAGATGCCGAAATCTTTGGTCGTTATGGGCTCGGGCGCCATTGGTATTGAGTTTGCAAGTTTTTATAAAACAATGGGCGCTGATGTGACTGTTGTGGAACTAATGCCGCAAATCATGCCTATTGAAGACAAGGAAATATCAGCCATTGCCCGCAAGCAGCTAGAAAAGCAGGGCATGAAAATCATCACTGAGGCGAAGGTGACCAAGGTTGAAAAGACCAAAGATGGCATTACCGCCCATGTTGAAGGCAAAGACGGCAAAGTAACACCGATCAGCGCTGATAAGCTCATTTCTGCGGTTGGCGTTGTTGGTAACATCGAAGGTCTCGGCCTTGAAAAACTAGGCATCAAAACAGATCGCGGATGTGTCGTCATTGATGGCTACGGTAAAACCAACGTTGCAGGCATCTATGCCATTGGCGATGTGGCAGGCCCACCAATGCTTGCTCACAAAGCCGAACATGAAGGCGTTATCTGCGTTGAGAAAATTGCAGGCCTTAATGCTCACCCAATGGATAAAGCAAAAATTCCAGGCTGTACCTACTGTAACCCACAGGTTGCAAGCGTTGGCTTGACGGAAGAAAAAGCCAAAGAAGCTGGCTACAAAATCAAAGTAGGCCGCTTCCCATTTGCAGGTAACGGCAAAGCAATTGCCCTAGGTGAACCGAATGGCTTGGTCAAAACAATCTTTGACGAAAAAACAGGTCAGCTCCTCGGCGCCCATATGGTTGGTGCAGAAGTAACGGAGCTCATTCAAGGCTATGTGGTTGCCATGAACTTAGAGACCACTGAAGAAGACCTAATGCACACAGTATTCCCGCATCCAACCTTGTCGGAAATGATGCATGAAAGCGTGCTCGATGCCTATGGCAAAGTAATCCACGCCTAAGCCTATTTGATTGCTTATGAATGACTGAATATCGAGTGAACAGGTGATTTGACATCTGTTCACAAAAGGTCTGATATACCGTCACTCATTATAAAATTAATTAGGTTATACTCATGAAAATTTTAAGCATCGGCGCGCTATTGCTCGCCACCACAGTCTCAACAACATCAATGTCATTATTTACAGCAACAGCCGCGAATGCGGATAGTTGCTGGAACCACAATGGCTCCATTATGCGTCTTAAAGCCAGTGGAAAGAAACGTTGGTTCTACTATGAACATCCACGCCCAGGCCTTGCCGTTGGCCCCGGCACGCTTTTATTCAATGGCAAAAACCGAGGTGGCTATTACTCGGGAAACGCACGGGTGTTCTCACGCTTTAATCGAGGAAATCCGCTGCAATATCACGTGGAAGGCCCTGTGAGTAACAACCAAACCCGCATTACCATGCGTGGCTCCAGAGAAATTTGGCGCGGTGGACAACCAACAGGCCGATATAAAAAAGACACGCTGGTTTTCACCTATCAATATCAGTGCTAATTAAACAACATCTAAAATCGGTGAGCGATAAACAGTCGCTCACCAAAAGCATGAGGTTGTTATGGGGATTTTTTGGTCAATAATTATCGGCGGCATTGCCGGCTGGATCGCTGAGCAGGTTATGAAAACCGATCATGGTCTTTTGACCAATATTATTTGCGGCATCGTCGGCTCATTTGTCGGCTGGTGGATTGTTGGCCTCCTCGGCATTTCAATCCTATCTGGCTTCCTTAATAACGTGATTGTTGCGTCTTTAGGCGCGATGTTAGTGATTTTTGTTTATCGGAAAATAAAAGGCCGATAACACCATCTATCCGTATAGCTTTCAATTTTAGCGCAGGCTTCTCAATCATGTTCCAAAACAGGGCTGAGATAGGCAACGCAATGAGCATCGCAATCGCAAAGTTGATAACAGGTGATGCTTCTGGCAGCAGAACGTAGATGATCTGCTGAATTGGAAAACCAGTAATATACACGCCGTATGAATAATCTTGGCGATCGGTAAAGCGTGCTAATGCACCAAGGTTCAAACTACCGATGTAAAGCGCAAGATAGCTTGCCATTACAATTTGGATTGGCGCGTAGTGAATGCCCACAAGAAGCAAAACAAGGTTCAACGCACCTAAAATCAATAGGCCTTTGAGGCTTGGACGAAGGACTTCGCGCCACTGCCATACCCAAGCACCAATGAAGAATGCAAAAACAAAACGCGCCATGTGTGCATCAATAGTCGCGGTCTTCTCATCATAAAAGAAATTCATGTGCACAACGCAGATAACCATTACGGATAAGCTGAATGTCTTGAAGGTGATGAATGCAGGCACCCGTTTCTTGATCGCCGCAAAAACCGTAAAGCTAAGCGCCAAGAACAAGTAGCAAAAAACCTCAAAACGCAATGTCCACAAAGGTGAGTTGATTGTGTCGGATATCGGATTGTTCGCAAAAACACCGGGCAGGGTTGCGCTATCACCAAACAGCAGCAATATGCGTGCGCTAAAATCAACGAAGGTAAAAACAGAAAATGGCTCAGATGACATCATTGCACCAATGCCAAACATGAAGAAGACAAGCGCTATAATCGCTGGATAAAGGCGCAAGAACCGCGCCCATAAAAATTGCAAAGTAGACGAGGTGCGTTCCATCGATGCCATAATCAGAAGACCTGACAGGCAGAAGAACATATTGACTGAATGCCAACCCAACGTATGACCCGTAAGCTCAGCAAGCGGCTCTTTTACAGCGTCGCCATAAACGATAGCCGTGGCGTGTGAAAACACAACCAAGCTTGCTGCCAGTAGTCTGACAACGCCAAAACTGTTTGATCCGGTAGGGGCAATCTCTGAGATAGTACGGGTATTATTCAGCATGCGTCACCAAGCTCCAGCTTGTTAAATTGCGACCATACCCCAATCGCAATGTTTACTTTTTTTCCGCCTGTCCCAGCTCTTAAAATATTACATTGCATTGAGCGCGGCAAGTTAAAGCTGAATTAACCATTAATGTGAAGGATTTGCTGTAGTTTACACTCGACTTTTCGACCAACAAAACCCATATAGAGGGGCAGGAGAAAGATACTCAAATGGTCACTGTTCTTGATACGGCAAAACAGGCAAAGCAAGCGCTTCGTCACCCAGAAAAAGCAAATCGCCCGGTCCATGCGCGCGTTGAAAAACCGTCATGGATTAGAGTGCGCGCACCTGGGTCTAAGGGGTACTTAGAAACCCAAAAGATTGTCAAAGAAAACAATCTCGTCACGGTGTGCCAAGAAGCGGGTTGCCCGAACATTGGGGAGTGCTGGGAAAAGAAGCACGCAACCATGATGATTATGGGTGAAATCTGCACCCGAGCCTGCGCCTTTTGCAATGTGCGCACAGGCATGCCCAATCCACTTGATTTAGATGAACCGCGCAATGTTGCAAATGCAGTCGCAAAGCTTGGCCTTGAGCATGTGGTGATTACGTCCGTTGACCGTGACGACTTGGATGATGGCGGCGCTCAGCATTTTGCCGATGTTATAACCTCTATCCGCGAGCGTTCACCGAATACGACAATTGAGATTTTAACGCCTGACTTCCTTCGCAAAGAAGGGGCATTGGAAATTGTCGTTGCGGCAAAACCAGATGTCTTCAACCACAATCTCGAAACAATACCGAGCAAATATCTAACGGTGCGTCCCGGTGCGCGCTACTTCCACTCGTTGCGCTTGTTGCAGCAAGTGAAAGAGATTGACCCGACGATCTTCACAAAATCCGGCATCATGGTTGGCTTTGGAGAAACACGAAACGAAGTATTGCAGGTAATGGATGACCTACGCAGTGCAGACGTTGATTTCATCACCATTGGCCAATATTTACAGCCAACACCGCGCCACCATGAATTGGTTGAATATGTAACGCCAGAAGCATTCAAAGGCTATGAGACGGTTGCTTATACCAAGGGCTTCTTGATGGTCTCATCAAGCCCGCTTACCCGCTCATCGCATCATGCGGGTGAGGATTTTGCCAAGCTGCAAAAAGCGCGCGCTGAAAAGAACGCACCGCGTTAGTGAGCTAAGCCGAAACCGTCATGCCAACATTCGAAACCACACGCCGCGTCAAACATTCAGCAAGCAATATGTTTGATTTGGTGGCCGATGTTGAAAAATACCCAGAATTCGTCCCCCTGTGCGAAACGCTGGTTGTTCGTGGCCGCAAAGCGCGTCCTGACGGCACAGAGATTTTGGTGGCCGATATGACCGTCGCCTACAAAGTGTTCCGCGAGACCTTCACGACAAAAGTGACGTTAAACCGCGCAGAAAACGAAATCCTTGTCGAATATCTTGATGGCCCTGTGAGTGAACTTGAAAACAAATGGAATTTTGTCGATGCAGGCGAAAAGACCTCAGACATTATTTTCAAGCTCGACTACGAATTTAAAAGCAGAACGTTTGCCGCCCTCATGGGGACCGTGTTTGATCGTGCGTTTCGTCGTTTTGCAGAAGCTTTCGAAGAACGCGCAGACAACGTTTACGCGTCTAGCTGATCAAGCAGCATAGAAAGCGCCCGTTGAACGGTCGCCTCACGAATAAAGGTACGACCCTTGTCAGGAAATAGCTCGCGAGACACCACAACACGTTGTGGCTCCTTTGTTGCTGCCGCAATATAAACAAGGCCAACAGGCTTCTCGTTACTGCCGCCACCGGGGCCAGCAACACCAGTCACAGCAACACCAAAACTGGCGCTTGAATGGGCCAAAGCGCCAATCACCATATGGTGGGCTACTTCTTCACTGACAGCACCGTGCGCGTCGATAAGCTTAGTTGGAACACCCAACATCTCATTTTTTGATGCGTTCGAATACGTCACAAAGCCACGCTCCAACGCGGCAGAAGACCCAGCAATATCTGTAATCGCGCCTGCAATAAGTCCACCCGTGCAAGATTCTGCCGTCACCACGTGCTTGCCTATATCGGTGCAGCGTTGAATGATTGTTTCGGCAAGTTCTTGCGTGGCGTCAGACATTTTAGTCCTCAAATGGAATTTGGATCGTCGCCGTTGCCATTGCTGCAATACCTTCTTCGCGGCCAGTAAAACCCAGTCGCTCAGTGGTCGTTGCTTTCACCGCAACACGGGAGAGGGGGAGATTGCATATCTTGGCAATTTGCTCACGCATCGCGTCACGGTGAGGCCCAATCTTCGGCGCTTCGCACATCAATGTTAGGTCGAGATGAACAATGCGTCCGCCCCGTTGTTTCACCCGATCGCAAGCATGGATCAGAAACTGGTCAGAGGCAGCACCCTTCCATTGTTCGTCGCTTGGTGGGAAGTGACTACCAATATCGCCATCCGCCAACGCGCCATAAATCGCATCGGTAATCGTATGCAAACCAACATCTGCGTCAGAATGACCTTTAAGCTTCTTCGTATGCGGAATGGAGATGCCACCAAGGATGACTGCATTGCCATCTTCAAACGCGTGCACATCAAATCCATTGCCAACTCGTGTTTCCATCTCAGTCATTTGTTTTTCCCGTCCATCACGTGAGACCATGTTATTCACTCGTCTTTCCGCTTCGTCTATATCATCTGGTGTTGTTATCTTCATATTTTCGCCATTGCCTTCGACGATGCGAACCGCATGACCAGCAGCTTCCATTACCGCGCAATCATCGGTGAAACTGTCCACTGCCGCACTGTTATGCGCCGTCAACAGCGCATTATAGTGAAAGCCCTGTGGTGTTTGAGCAGACCATAGCACTGAGCGATCAACGGTTTCACTGACAATTGGATAATCACCTGCATCTAAACTCACACGTTTAATCGTATCAACAACGGCCAATGCGGGTAAAATGGAGTTGTGTTCCTGCAAGCCAGCAATCACACGATCAATCGTATCATCAGATACAAAGGGCCGAACACCATCGTGTACCAGCACATAGTCGATGCCGTCATCCTTCAAGGCCGACAAACCATTATAGACCGACCCCTGTCGTGACGCGCCACCAGTAACGGGCAGAGACAGCTTGTCATGTTTATAATCTGCCAAAGCCGCAAGGTAGAGCGCCTCATCATCTTGATGAATTACAGGAATAATCTTGTCCACCGACGGATGATTACAAAACCGTTTCACGGTATGGGCGATAATCGCTTGGCCACCAATAAGGCGGTATTGCTTTGGGCCTTTGTCGCCTTCACTGGCTCTTTTGGCCCGTTCACCGCGTCCAGCAGCAACAATAACAACTGCAACTTTATTGTTTTTCATCAATTTAATCTTCTGGTAGCGCGAGAGAACCTACCAGATACGCCGCGCCCATGCGGTTCGCAAGCCGATTGCAATAGTTTTTACCATTTAGATAAATTATGACTTGCCGCAGCATATGATTTGGCTATTATATAGGCATGTTATTGAATGCATAAAAAATAAGCATTACCACAAAGGCACATACTCGGTGTTATCCATCGGACCAATCACTTTACCCAACAACGTCTATCTTGCGCCAATGTCAGGCGTGAGCGATTTGCCGTTTCGTCGTCTTGTTAGTCGGTTCGGCGCTGGCGGTGTGGTCTCTGAAATGATTGCAAGCGAACAGCTGGTTAAAGAAGACAAAGAAGCCATCCTAAAAATCGCAAAGACAGGCGAGGCGCCTCACATTGTTCAGCTAGCAGGCCGAGAAGCAAGTTGGATGGGTATTGGCGCCAAACATGCACGGGATGCGGGCGCTGACATTATTGACATCAATATGGGTTGCCCCGCTAAGAAGGTAACATCTGGCTATTCAGGCTCCGCCCTCATGCGCGATCTTGACCATGCCATGACCTTAATCGAAGCAACGGTTGAGGCGGTAGATTGCCCTGTCACGCTAAAAATGCGCCTTGGCTGGGATGATAACAGCCTCAATGCTGCGGACCTTGCAAAGCGCGCCGAAAATGCTGGCGTGCAACTGATAACCTTACATGGCCGTACACGGTGCCAGTTTTACAATGGTAAAGCCGATTGGAACGCGATTGCTAAAGTCAAAGAAGCAATCGATATCCCACTCATTGCCAACGGTGATGTGCTTGATGTGACGGACGCCAAAGAAATCCTCAACGTCACCAACGCGGATGGCGTAATGATTGGCCGTGGCACTTATGGCCGACCATGGCTTGTCGGTCACGCCGCCCACTACCTTGAAACGGGCGTCACTCTGCCAGCGCCATCAGGCGACGCACTCGCCTCTCTCATCAATGAACATTATGAAGCCTTGCTTGCCCATTACGGCGAACATATCGGCATGAGAGCGGCTAGAAAACATCTCAGCTGGTATCTCGATGCCAACACCATCAGAAAAGCCAACACGCCAGCAGCAGAACGGCTAGCCCTTCTTACCAGCACAGATATCGGTGAGGTGCTGATGACCATCAAGATTGTCTTTTCTCGCGATGTACCAGACATCAACGCATCTGAATTAGAGAGTGTTGCCTGATGATAAACGACAGTACCGATAATTTCTGCGACGCCGTTTTGAATGTATTGCCCAATCCAGTCTTGGTGGTGGGTGATGACAATAAGATCATCTACGCCAACTATTCAGGCCAAGACTTCTTCCAAGCCGGGTTGGCGTGGTTCAAGAAACACCATCTCGATGACATCATGCCATTTGGCAGCCCCATTTTATCGCTCTTGCCACAGGTGAGGGAGCGTAATGGGCCGATCAACGAATATAAAGTCGATATTGGCACACCAAGAACAGGCGGCCCGCGTGTGGTGGATGTTTTTGCAACACCGCTCGACACAAACTCGAACAACGTCGCGATTATGCTGCAAGAACGCACAATGGCTGACAAGATTGATCGTCAGCTAACTCACCGAAGTGCAGCAAAAAGCGTGACGGGCCTTGCTGCCATGCTTGCCCATGAGATTAAGAATCCATTGTCTGGCATACGTGGTGCGGCGCAATTGCTTGAGCAAGGCGCGAGCGAAGACGATCGCACTCTCACGCGCCTCATTACCGAGGAGGCTGATAGAATCGTCGGCCTTGTCGATCGTATGGAAGTCTTTTCTGATGAACGCCCAATTGAACGTGATCCGATCAATATTCATACGGTCTTTGATCATGTCATCACCTTGGCAGAAAGTGGCTTTGCCTCTGGTTTAAAAGTCACCAAGAGTTACGACCCATCACTACCACCCGTTCTTGCCAATAGAGACCAGCTCATTCAGGTCTTCTTGAACCTCATCAAGAATGCCCAAGAAGCTTGCGAGCATGTTTCTGATCCAGAAATCATCGTTACATCGGCCTATCGCCCAGGCGTTCGCATCGCCTCTGCGGGCAGCAATGAGCGCATCGCTTTACCGATGGAATTCTGCGTTATCGACAATGGCAGTGGCGTTCCTGAAGAGTTAATGCCGAACCTTTTTGATCCATTCATCACCAGCAAAACCAACGGCAAAGGCCTTGGCCTTGCACTGGTTGCTAAAATAATTGGCGATCACGGCGGCATTATCGAATGCAAATCCCAACCAAAACACACCATGTTCCGCATCCTCCTCCCAGCTTTTAAGGAAACGGCGCAGGCTAAAGAAGAAGGGCAAATCGATGTCTAAAGGACAAATACTTGTTGCCGATGATGACGCAGCAATCAGAACCGTACTCAACCAAGCCTTATCGCGGGCCGGGTACGAAGTACGACTAACTTCAAATGCAGCGACACTTTGGCGGTGGGTCAATGAAGGTGAGGGTGACCTTGTTGTCACTGATGTCATTATGCCTGATGAGAATGCCTTTGACCTTCTGCCACGCATCAAACGGTTGCGCCCTGATTTGCCCATCATCGTAATGAGCGCCCAAAATACATTTATGACTGCGATTAAAGCGTCTGAACGCGGTGCTTATGAATATTTGCCGAAGCCGTTTGATCTAACAGAACTCATTTCAATTATTGGGCGTGCCCTTTCTGAACCAAAGGCAAAAGCAGCAAGCACAAGAGACCCAGACACAGACCATATGCCATTGGTTGGGCGTTCCAATGCAATGCAGGAAATATACCGCATTTTGGCTCGCTTGATGCAAACGGACCTAACCGTTTTGATCAATGGTGAATCAGGGACGGGCAAAGAACTCGTCGCACGCGCGTTGCACGATTTCGGCAAACGCAAACATGGGCCTTTTGTTGCAATCAACATGGCCGCCATCCCCAAAGACCTGATTGAAGCCGAACTTTTCGGCCACGAGAAAGGCGCGTTTACCGGCGCGCAAAACCGTGCAACTGGTCGTTTTGAACAGGCTGAAGGGGGCACATTATTCCTCGATGAGATTGGCGACATGCCAATGGACGCTCAAACCCGTTTGCTCCGCGTTCTCCAACAAGGGGAATATACAACGGTTGGTGGACGCAATGCCATTAAGACAGATGTTCGCATTGTTGCTGCAAGTAACAAAGATCTAAAACAGCTCATCAACCAGGGCTTGTTCCGCGAAGATCTATATTTCCGCCTCAACGTTGTGCCGCTCCGTCTACCACCGCTTCGTGAGAGGCTTGAAGATATTGATGACCTAGTTCACCACTTCTTCCGCCTTGCGGCAGAAGAAGGGCTCGGCAATAAACAGATTGAGAAGGCCGCCCTTGATCGACTGAAGCAACACAATTGGCCCGGCAATATTCGCGAACTTGAAAACATGGTCCGCAAACTCACCGCACTTTGCCCTGATGAGGTTATTACCGAATTAGTTGTGTCTTCTGAGTTCGATCAACGAGAAGAACCACAATTGGTTCAAGGTACAATTGAAGAGCAAACGCTCGGCGCGTCTGTTGAGCGTCATCTCACGACTTATTTCAGCCAGTTTAGTGAAGATTTGCCACCGCCCGGCCTCTATCACCGCATTCTTCGGGAGATTGAAGAACCCTTACTTATTGCAACACTCAGCGCCACGCGTGGCAACCAGATCAAGGCAGCTGAACTGTTAGGGTTGAACCGCAATACATTGCGTAAGAAAATCAAAGACCTACAAATTCCTGTTATTCGGGTATCTGCATAGGGCATAAATCCACAACTGAATGCTAAGTTCATTCACTTAGAATGGCGGAACCACATTTTCGCCATTGTGTTGGTGTGACTTTTTGGTAACATGGGGTGTTGCAAAAACAACGCACACACCAACGATCAACTCTGACTACTATTTTTGGCGCATAGCAATAATGTCTTCCACGACGGACATAGAAGAACCCTTAGACAAAGCTACATCTGGAGCGACGAATAAACGTCCGTTTAGTCGTCGTTTTGGTCTTGCGCTTGTCGTTGTATCGCTGATTACGACAGTGGCTGCGTTCGCCGTATTGCTAGGTTTTACCCCAATTGACCCCGATCGCCGCGTCACCTTTTTGATTGTCACAACCATTGCGGTTTTGATGGTTTGCCTTGTTCTCCTTATTCTTTGGGAAGCGGGCCAATTATGGCGCGCGCGCAAGAAAGGCAAGGCAGCTGCAAGGCTCCACATTCGTATCGTCAGCCTCTTTGCTGTTATTGCAGCTGTCCCTGCGATTCTCGTCGCCATTGTTGCAAGTTTAACACTGGATCGAGGGCTGGACCGTTGGTTTTCAGATCGCACGCAAGCCATTGTTCAATCGTCCGTTACGGTTGCTCGCTCTTACTTAGACGAACATGCGCGCTTTCTTCTTGCCGACATTTCCGCAATCGCTAATGATTATGAGAGATTGGATAATGTTTTAATATCCAACGAAGAGCAATTACAGCTTTTCATGAACACCCAAGCCCGCATCCGAAACATTCCGCACCTTCAAATCGTAGATAAAGACGCGAAAGTCTTTGCTTCTGCCAATCTGCCAACACCAAGGGCGTGGCCCAAGGCTCCCAAAGTGGCGCTTGACGACGCTGTAAAGAGCTTGGAACGCGTTCCAATTTTCATCAATCCAGGCCGAACCAACAACTTAGTTGGCGCGTTGATCAGAATTGACCTTTTCGAGGATCGGTTTTTATACGCCATTAGATCCGTAGACCCTAAAGTTGTTGAGTATTTGAGGGAAGCTGAATCCAATTCTGTCGAATATTCTGATCTGCGAAACACGCGAACAGGAACACAAGTGGCCTTTGCCTTGCTCTATCTTGGCGTCGCCCTTGTCTTACTCGTCTCGTCAGTATGGCTTGCGATCAATTTTGCCGATGGATTGGTGAACCCCATTCGGCAATTAATGACAGCGGCGTCCGCTGTCTCAAAAGGTGACCTTTCAGTCCAAGTGCCCGTACGCAAAAAGGAAGGCGACATTGGCGCATTAAGCGAGACCTTTAACGAGATGACCGCGCAACTCAATGACCAGCGCCGTGACATCTTGGAAGTCAACGAACAGTTAGATCACCGCCGTCGGTTCATCGAAGCTGTTCTAGCTGGTGTTTCTGCTGGCGTGGTCGGCATGTCCGAAAATGGAACAATTGAGGTGATAAATCGCTCTGGCCAAAGCCTGATCGGCAGCAGCGAGGAAAATACCATCGGCAAGAAACTCGTCGATGTTATTCCAGAAATGGCTGACTTAATGCAACTCGCTTTTTTGAACGATCAAAACGATCACCGCGCCCAAATCTCACTTAATCGTAGCGGGATGGAACGCACGGTGAATACACAAATCACAGCTGAGTTCTCAGAAGGGCGACGCGATGGTTTCGTGCTAACACTCGATGACATTACCGAACTGGTAACCGCACAACGTACATCCGCATGGGCTGACGTTGCCCGCCGCATTGCCCATGAAATTAAAAACCCACTGACACCAATTCAATTATCTGCTGAGCGTCTACGCCGTCGATTTGGCAAGGACTTGGAAGATAAAGACCAAGAGGTCTTCGACAAGTGCACCAGCACCATCGTGCGTCAAGTTGGTGATATTGGCAGAATGGTAGATGAGTTCTCCTCCTTTGCGCGAATGCCAAAACCAGTCTTTGAAAAAGGCAATCTAGCGATTTGCTTGCGTGAAGCGCTTGAGGTGAGGGAAGTGGCCGCACCAAATATAGACTTTACACACGACCTACCTAAAGACCCGATGACCGCCATGTTTGATGAGCGAATGCTCTCACAGGCTTTCGCCAATCTTGTTAAAAATGCCGGTGAAGCGATACCTGGCAATGATGATGAGACAGACATTCTTGATGACGCGGAACGTGGCAAAGTGCACATTCATGGGCGGCCAGCTAATGGTAGTTACATCGTTGATATCATTGATAACGGCAAAGGATGGCCCAAAGAAAACCGTCACCAATTGTTAGAACCTTATATGACCACCCGCAAGAAAGGCACTGGCCTCGGCCTCGCTATTGTTGTGAAGGTTATCGAAGAACATAACGGCCAAATGCGCCTTCTTGATGCGCCCGACTATGAAGAAACAGGTCGCGGCGCAATGGTGCGCATTACATTGCCGATGGCGGAAGAGACAACGCAAGAAGACCAGCCAAATGAAGGCTTGGCCCCTCAATCAGAAACACAAAACGTGAGTACATGAAGATATGGCAACAGATATTCTTGTTGTAGATGATGAAGACGATATTCGTGATCTGGTAACTGGCATCTTAGAAGATGAAGGTTTTGAGACGCGCGATGCCTCAAACAGTCGCGATGCACTCACTGAAGTACGAAAACGGCGTCCAGCACTGGTGTTTCTGGATATTTGGCTACAGGGGAGCGAACTCGACGGGTTGGCGATACTTGATGAGTTGAAAAAACATCATGCAGACCTTCCTGTTGTTATGATATCTGGGCATGGCAATGTTGAAGTTGCGGTTTCCGCTATTCAGCGCGGCGCTTATGACTATATCGAAAAACCGTTCAAGACCGACCGTCTGTTACAGGTTACAGAACGTGCCATTGAAGTGTCCAAACTGCGCGACCGTGTGCAAGAACTTACTATCAAGGCAGGTGGTGAAGCAAAGCTCGTTGGGGAGAGTTTAATCTTTCGCCAAACAGTGCAAACAGCCCACCGTATCGCTCCAGCAAATAGCCGCATTATGATTTCAGGCCCCTCTGGGTCCGGTAAAGAGCTGATTGCGCGGGAAATTCATGCAAACTCGACCCGTTCAAAAGGTCCATTTGTCATTTTGAACACAGGTGGGATCGAACCATCGCAAATCGAAGAAGAGCTTTTTGGGAGCGAAGCCGCCGATGGCAGCCCGCGACGCACTGGCGCTTTGGAACGCGCTCATGGTGGTACATTATATCTCGATGAAGTGGCAGACATGCCTTATGAAACGCAAAACAAGATTTTGCGGGTTTTGATTGACCAATATTTCCACCGCGTAAATGGCGCAACACCAGTAAAGGTCGATGTTCGTTTCATCTCCTCTACAGCGCGAAATCTCGAGGCTGAAATCCAGCAGGGCACCTTCCGCGATGATTTGTTCCACCGTCTAGCCGTGGTGCCACTGCGTGTGCCGGCCCTCAATGAACGCCGTGATGATATTCCTGAAATGGTTGAACATTTTATGGGGCAGATTTCAGACAGTCAGGGTCTACCCAAGCGTCCCATCGCAGAAGAAGCCATGGCCGTTTTGCAAGGCCATGATTGGCCCGGCAACATTCGACAGCTCAAGAACAACGTCGAGCGCTTGATGATTTTGGCGCAAGGCGCACCCGATAGTGAAATCACAGTTGAACACTTACCATCAGAAATTGGCGCTTATCTACCAAGCGCTCCCAAAGGGTCTGAAAATGGTGAGCAACTAATGGCGATGCCGCTTCGAGAAGCGCGAGAAGTTTTTGAGCGGGAGTATCTCTTGGCACAAATCAGTCGTTTTGGCGGAAACGTATCTAAAACTGCCGATTTCGTGGGTATGGAACGGTCCGCTTTGCACCGAAAACTCAAGTCTTTGGGTGTAAGTGGCAAAAACACTAATAACCAATAAGAAAATCAGCTAAAACAGTCCGACGAACGGTCCAAGCGACCATTTAGAGGACGAAACGGGATGAAAGTTGTAATTTGTGGAGCAGGGCAGGTCGGCTACGGTATTGCTGAACGCCTATCGACTGAGGGCAATGATGTTACCGTCATTGATTCATCTGAAACATTAACACAACGCATTCGCGAAACACTGGATGTGCGTGCCTACGTCGGCCACGGTGCCCATCCAGATACGTTGCAAAAAGCCGGTGCGGCCGATGCCGACATGCTGATTGCCGTAACCCTATATGACGAAGTCAACATGACGGCCTGTCAGGTCGCGCACTCACTGTTTAATGTGCCAACGAAAATCGCCCGTATTAGAGCGCAGTCTTATCTAAAGCCACATTGGCAAGATCTGTTTTCGCGTGAGAATATGCCAATTGATGTCATCATCTCTCCAGAGGTTGAAGTGGGTGAGATGCTGATGCGCCGCCTTCAGGTGCCAGGATCAGATGACACTGTGATGTTTGCAAACGGCAATGTGGCTGTGGTGGGCATCCACTGTGGAGACGATTGTCCCGTTATTGAAACACCGCTCAGACAGCTCTCAGAACTCTTCCCAACACTTCACACCGTCGTTGTCGGCATTGTCCGTGGAGACAGCCTCTTCGTCCCACAATCAGATGACAGCATGTTGGCGGGCGATCTTGTCTACGTAACAGTGGAACGCGATCAAATCCAAAGAACGCTCGGCATTTTCGGCCACGATGAAACACAAGCAAGCCGTGTCATCATCGCGGGTGGCGGCAATATCGGTCTCTATGTTGCAAACGCTATCGAACGCACTCAGGCGCGGGCGAAAGTTAAAATCATCGAATCCAACAAAGAGCGCGCCATCACGGTGGCTGATAAGCTTCAGCGGACCGTTGTCCTGCACGGCAATGCGCTTGATGAAAACCTCCTCATCGAAGCTGATGCGGCGGCATCTGACATGATGGTTGCCTTGAGTAACAATGATGAGGTGAACATGCTGTCTTGCGTCATGGCCAAACAACTTGGCTGTTCGCGCTCAATGGCCCTTTTAAACAACAAGGGGTACCCAAACCTTACGCGAAGCATTGGCATAGATGCTTACATCAATCCGCGTCAGGTGACGATTTCCAAAATACTCCAGCATGTACGGCGGGGTCTTATTCGCGCGGTGCATTCGGTTCAAAACGGTAAAGCTGAGGTGATTGAGGCTGAAGCGCTCGAAACCTCATCCCTCGTTGGTCTCCCCTTACGGGACCTCAATCTTGAAGACGGCATCCGCTTTGGCGCGATCTACCGTGATAAGAAGGTGATTATTCCCCACGGCGACACTCAAATTTTGGCAAAAGATCGGGTCATTATCTTCGCAGAAGCCGCACGGGTGAAGCAGGTTGAGCAAATGTTCCGCGTCAGCCTCGATTTCTTCGGTTAAGCCATGTCAGGCGTATTCCGGTTTGCAGCAATCTGTTTTGGTTTCATCGGCACCCTTATCTGTATCAGCGCTCTTATAGGGGCTGCCAATACGGACCAAACAACCAATCTGGTTATTGCAGGCGTGATTATTTATGTAAGCGTTTCCTTGTTTTTCGCGTTTCGCCGTGGCGACTGGGCGATCAATCGGGTGGAAAGCTTTGTCCTGCTGATTATCTTATGGTCGGTCCTGCCTCTACCGGTTGCGATCTCCTTTATGCAGACAACCGATTTAACCCTTGTGGATGCCTATTTTGAAGCGACCTCTGCCTTAACAACCACGGGCGCTAGCAGCTTCCAGTCTCTCAATGAGGCATCAATTGCCTTTATAGTGTTGCGCGGGCTCATACAGTGGATAGGGGGCTTGCTAACCCTTGTAGGTGTTGTCCTCATTATGGCACCAGCAGGCCTTGGCGGACTAAGCATCAGCCAATCCCATTACAACCAAGGTGAGACAGACATCACGCGCTATCGAGCGCGACAAGTCATTGTGAACCTTGCAGCGGCCTACATTATCTTATCCATTTTCTGCTTCATTGCATTGAACGCGACGAAGGTTCCAGTCTTTGATGCGTTTCACCTAATGACCGCAGCCGTTGCAACCGGCGGCATGGTCGCAACAGACACACCAATTAGCGAACTTGGCAGTAACTTTACGCCTTATGTGTTGAGCTTCTTCATGATCATTGCTGGCACCAGTGTTCTTTGGCAGAGAAACTTGGTGGCTCGACGGTCTGATTTATTAAAACAACACCGTGAAACCTATTTTTATCTCGGCGTGTTCGTAATCCTCGGCATTACCTTTGCTGCGACATTCTTTCAACGCGCAGGTTCTTCTGAGGTTCTAGCGCCAATCGCAGCGTTGAATGAAGGCTTCTTCACGGCGGCATCCCTTGTGAGCACATCAGGGCTTGAGATACGGAACGGCTCGTTCAGTGTCTTACCCGCAACCTTTATCCTTATCATTGTGCTGGTTGGTGGTTGCTCGTTGTCCACAGCAGGCGGCATCTCATTTTACAGAATAGGGGGCATGCTATCGCACTCGGTGAAAGACTTTACCAAGCTGGTTTATCCAAACAGTGTCTACAGCTCTAAATTTGGGAGCCAGCGTTATAATGTAGCCAAAATCAAAGCCATATGGAGCTACTTCTTTGCGGTCATGGTGGTTGTGATGACGGGGGCGGTGTTTTTATCGCTACGGCTGGATAGTTTTGAAGCTGCTCTCATCGCAAGCGTTGCGGCATTTTCCAACATCGGGGGGTTCTATGCCACAGGATGGAGTGATACGGGCCAATGGACAGCGTTTCACCAAATGGACGCTGAAACGAAAGTCGTCTTATCCGTTTTGATGATATTAGGCCGTTTACATATTTTGGTACTATTAACTGCTTTCAACAGGGTCTATTGGTTAGGCTCGCGTTGAACAAAAGTGTTCTCGAAATTTTTGCGTATAAGAGGTAAGTTATGAGCCGCGTTGCTTATGTTAATGGACAATATGTTTCCCACGCACATGCCGGTGTGCATATTGAAGATCGTGGCTATCAATTTTCAGACGGAATTTATGAAGTTTGCGAAGTGCGCGATAGCCAAATCATCGATATGGGTGGCCATTTAGACCGCTTAGAACGTTCAGCCGACGAGCTGGAGATGACCCTTCCTAATGGACGCAAAACAATCGAGATAATTGTCGAAGAAATGCGCCATAAAAATCGCGTTCAAAACGGCATCGTCTATATTCAAGTAACCCGTGGCGTTGCACCACGAAACCACCTTTTCCCGTCGCCCTCAACACCTGCATCGATGGTGATGACAGCAAAATCCACATCCCGCGAGGCTTCAGATGCGAAAGCTGCCGCAGGTGTTGGTGTTATAACCGTGCCAGACAATCGCTGGGAGCGGGTTGATATTAAAACAGTGTCTTTGCTGCCAAATGTCTTGGCAAAGCAAAAAGCACATGAGGCTGGCGCCTATGAGGCATGGTTTGTTGATGGTGATGATAAGGTGACAGAGGGGTCCTCAACCAATGCTTGGATCGTGACCAAAGATAACATTCTCGTTACTCGTGACGCATCACGCGGAATTCTTAAAGGTATTACGCGTGGGACAACCATGGCTGTTGCAGAGAGCTTGCAGCTGAAAGTCGAAGAACGTCGCTTCACAGTTGAGGAAGCAAAACAAGCAAAAGAGGCATTTATTACAGCTGCAACAACAATCTGCGTCCCAGTTACAAAAATAGATGGTGAAGATATTGGGAACGGAAAAGTTGGGGAAATCGCACAAAGATTGCGTGCACACTTCCACGAACACGCAAGTTAAGCGCTATTAGACATTCGATGACTTGTCTATTTAGAGCCGTTGTGGCAGCGTAATTCGAAGTTCCAAAAAGGAACAAATATATAAAATATAGAGCCGTCGTAAATTTGGCTCTATCAAGGGGCAATACAAAGATGGCAGAACGCTCTCAAAATCTTCAAGACAATTTTTTAAATCACGTACGTAAAGAAAAAATTTCACTCACAGTATTTCTGGTCAACGGTGTAAAACTACAAGGTGTGGTTACATGGTTTGACAATTTCTGCCTTCTACTAAGAAGAGATGGACATTCCCAGCTCGTTTATAAGCATGCGATTTCGACAATCATGCCTAGCGGTCCAATCCAAATGTTTGAGCAAGATGAAACCTAAGTCAGCGGCGCTGTCTATGGTTCAACACGTCAATTCGTCGCCCTCAAATGGGTGACGGTTACCAAACAATGCAGGAGCGCACCAAATGCGCTGTTCTTGTGCCGACCATCGTCGACGCAGGCGAACCTATGCGCTCGACTGAGGCACAGCTTGAAGAAGCAACAGGGCTTGCCGCAGCCATTGATTTGGATATCTGCTTCACCAACATCATCCGCATCACCAAGATAAAACCTGCAACCCTTTATGGCAGCGGTAAAGTTGATGAAATTGCAGAGCACCTCCATGACAACGAAATCAAAGTAACGATTGTCGATCATCCACTAACGCCCGTTCAGCAACGCAACCTTGAGCGCGCTTGGCAAACCAAAGTGCTTGACCGTACGGGCATTATTCTTGAAATCTTTGGTGCGAGAGCGCAAACCAAAGAGGGTACGCTACAGGTCGACCTTGCAGCCCTAAACTATCAACGGGGCAGGCTGGTTCGCTCCTGGACCCACCTTGAGCGGCAACGGGGCGGTGGCGGCTTCCTTGGCGGGCCGGGTGAGACACAAATCGAGTCTGATCGACGCGAACTACAGATGAAGATTGAACGGTTGCAAAAACAACTGGATCAAGTTCGCCGCACCCGATCTCTCCACCGTAAGCAGCGCCAGAAACAAGCAATCCCAATCATTGCCTTTGTTGGCTATACCAATGCCGGCAAATCGACGCTTTTCAACACCATCACCAACGCTGACGTGTTTGCAAAAGACCTATTGTTTGCGACGCTTGATCCGACTTTGCGCCGACTTGAACTGGGTGATGGGACTGCGGCTATTTTGTCCGATACAGTTGGCTTCATCTCCAGCTTGCCGACAGACCTCATCGCCGCCTTCCGCGCTACTCTAGAAGAAGTAACTGAGGCCGATATCATCGTGCATGTGCGCGATATATCCCATGAAGACAGCCACGCACAAAGCCAAGATGTCACATCGGTCTTAGCCGATCTGGATGTCGATATTGCGAACCCAGATACCCTCGAAAAAAACCAGCAAGCTTATGTGGAAGTGTGGAATAAAATTGACCTTTTAAGTGACGATGAAAAAGCTTTTTCATACGCAAAATCCGAAGGGCGCGGCTTTCCCACCATCAAGCTAATTTCTGCCCATACAGGAGAGGGCATAAAAGAGCTTTTGGACTATTTTAAAGAAGTCTTGGAAGCGAACCAAACCACACGAACCGTTACATTGGCTGGCGAACAGCTGGCAAACATGCACTATGCCTACAGTCTGGGCACCGTTTTGTCTTGCGACACGGCAGAGGACGGATCGGTTACTATTAAAGTAAAATCAGAGAACTGGGAAAAACTAAATAATTACATGAAATAAATTTACTAACCCATTGAATTAATGTGATTTTGCCTCAACCCATAAAGCCTCTAACTCATCCAAATCAGCCTCAGAAAGCTTCCGATTTTGAGAGCGTAATTGCCGCTCAATATAATTGAATCGATTTGTGAACTTGCGGTTTGTGCCTGCTAAAGCCGCCTCTGGGTCAATTTTTAAATGCCGCGCCAGATTGACAGCGACGAACAGAATATCGCCTAACTCATCCTGCATCTTATCCTGATCACCAGACGCTTGTTCAACCTCAAACTCTTGAAATTCTTCACGCAGTTTTTCAAAAACCAGCCCAATATCGTCCCAATCAAAACCAACTGTTGATGCTCGTTTTTGCAGCTTCATGGCATGGGATAATGCGGGCAGGGTGGCGGGCACACTATCCAGTAACAGCGCCTCCTCGGCTTCAGTTTGCACTGGTTTCAACGCCGCTTTTTCAGCCCGCTCAACAGCCTTAATCCGCTCCCATTCTCCCGCTTGAATGCCGTTCTTCTTTTGCTCTTCAGTGCCAAAAACATGCGGATGACGGCGGATCATTTTGCGGTTGATGGCTTCCACCACATCGCCAAAATCAAACGCGCCTTGCTCCTTAGCAATCTCTGCGTGATAGACTACCTGAAGCAGCAAATCGCCAAGCTCATCACAAAGGTCCGGCATATCATCACGGTCAATAGCGTCTTTCACTTCATAGGCTTCTTCGATGGTGTATGGAGCGATACTCTCAAACGTCTGCTTTTGATCCCAAGAACAGCCAGCCAAAGGATCTCGTAATCGCGCCATAACTTCCAAGAGACGCTCAATGTCACGAGACGGCTCAATATCACGGTAATCTTCATCCAAGGGCATGCGCTTTATCTCCAAGATAATATGCAGCCCTGCTTACAGCGTGACGCAAACAAAGAACAGAGGGCGGGGCGGTTATCAGCTGATTGGGTTGATTAAAGCCTGCTAGAAATGGCACTCGTCTGGCTATTCATAAATGTCTCACCGTGTGTAATATTCGAACCAATGCAGGCGGGAAGGCGGCAGATTCACCGATCATACTCGCCTCCCATTACGGCAACCTCCTGAGACTAAATCATTTCGGACTTTGTATTCAAGGAAGACCGCTGAGCAAATTTGTTGTAGATTTAGATAAAAAAACAGCGGGAGATATTCAATGGCAATGAAAATTGAGGTGCTGGATGACGAAGGGGAGATCTTAAAAACATACGTAGTGCCCGAAGACAAAGAACAGTTCGAAGGCGTTCAGTGGGAAGGTGCATATCTCTACGGCGCTCAGCTTTCGGGAGCAAATTTCAAAGATGCAGAACTGTACTCGACAGGCTTTTTCATGGCTAACCTCGATGGTGCTAATTTCGAGAACGCAGGATTGCAGGGAGTAAATCTAATAGAAGCATCCTGTATTGGCACAAATTTTCGCAATGCTAATCTTGGAAAAGATAATTTGGGTGGCAGTTCTCAGCTTCAGGGCGCCAACCTTTCAAAAGCCATTTTGAATAGAGCTAACTTGGAAGGTGCGGAATACAATGATGAAACAATTTTCCCAAAAGACTTCCATCCCAAATCACACGGAATGGTAAAAATCGACGATTAGTTATTGTTGACGCCAAACATATACTCAATTCGCCCTGATCGGTGATGGTTGCCTGACTTATAGAAACCTAATGCTTTCATTGACCGTACCGCCAAGCTTACCGCTCGACTGCATGATATGAAACTGAACGGCCATGTGTTGCGCTCCTTACGGAACATTTCGACGCTAACAACGGCAAATGTCAAATCTTGTCCTTAAGGGGATAACTTATATCTAATTCGCATAATATATATTATGGAACTTTTATTATATAGCAAATATGATATTAGCCAGATATCTCTATCTTCATGCCGTCATATGCTGGTTCAACGTCTTTGGGCAACTTGGCCTTGAGCGTCTCATAATCCAAATCGATATGCATGTGCGTCAAGATGGTTCGTCGAGCTTTGACGCGGCCTGCGGCTTCTAATGCTTCATCGACAGAGAAATGACTTGGATGCGGCTTATAGCGCAGCGCATCGACGATCCATATATCAACGCCATCTAGCGCATCGAATGCCTGATCGCTCAGAGCGTTCACATCGCTGGAATAGGCAAAATTCTCAATTCGAAAGCCCAGAGAGACAATATCACCGTGGGTCTGTTCATATGGCAGCACTGTGATTGGGCCAGCTGGTCCGTCTATGGTGACTGGCTCATATGGCTCAATTCGATGATCCGTCAATATTGGTGGATACGAACTTCCTTCTGGCGTCTTGTAGCAATAACCAAAGGCCTCATGCAGACGTTCAGAGGTTGGCGCGTCGGCATATGTATCGACAAGTGCTCCACGTTCCATAATCCAAAACGCACGCAAATCATCGATGCCGTGTATGTGGTCAGCATGTGGATGGGTGAACAGAACGCCGCTCAGTGTGTCAACATTCTCACGGAGCAATTGCTGGCGCATGTCGGGTGATGTATCAATGAGAACGCGCGTAACGTCATTGTTTTCGTTGAACTTTTCAATCAACAACGAGCAACGAAGCCGCTCATTTTTAGGATTATTCGGATCACAAGCACCCCAATCATTGCCAATTCTAGGCACACCCGGCGATGAACCGCAGCCTAGAATTGTGAATACAATGCGGGATTTGCTCATACGTTATCCCTTACCTTCAAAGCCCGCTGGCGGTGGAATTTTCTTGAACAGACGAAAGAAATTTGACGTGGTTTGATGGGCCATTTCATCATAAGAAACGCCTTTCACATCCGCTAAAACAGCCGCCGTATGGGCTGTATAAGCCGGCTCATTGCGCTTTCCACGGTAAGGCATGGGCGCGAGATACGGTGCATCTGTCTCAACAAGAAGCCGATCCATCGGCACATTGGCCGCAATTTCGCGAATTTCGTGGGCGTTTTTGAAGGTCAAAATGCCAGAAAATGACAGGTACAAACCAAGATCAACACCAACGCGAGCAAGCTCAGGGCCGGATGAAAAGCAGTGCAAAATAGCAGGGAAGGCACCCTTCCCGCTTTCTTCTTCTAAGATGCTGATCATATCCTTATCGGCATCACGTGCATGAATAACGAGTGGCAAACCAGTGTCGCGAGCAACCGCAATATGCACTCGCAGGCTTGCTTCTTGGTTAGCAGGCGTGGCTTTGTCGTAGAAATAATCAAGCCCCGCTTCACCAATGGCAACAACCTTACTTAAAGTAGATTTTTTATATATATCGTCGTAAGTTACGGCAGTTTCTTCATTTGCATTGTTAGGATGTGTACCCACTGAACAATAGATATTTTCATACCGTTCTGCCACAGAATGGATACGGTCAAACTCACGAACCTTCGTGCAAATGGTCACCATATATTTGATGCCAGCATCAGACGCGCGGGCGACCACATCGTCGAGCTCATTTTCAAAATCAGGGAAATCGAGATGGCAATGACTGTCAACAAGCACTTAGGAAGCCCCCTCTTCCACATAGCGCGGAAACACACCTTCGGGCTTATCAATCACCAAGCCTGAAGGTAGTCGTGTTGCAATGTCTACGAACTGACGATTGCCAGCATCGACCTTGAGAATATCAAGCAAAGCATTCGCCGACTTTGGCACAATCGGCTGCGCTAAGATGGCAACCTGACGCACAATCTCAGCCGTCACATAAAGCACGGCGGCCATACGGTCAGGGTCCGTCTTTTTCAAAGCCCATGGTTCTTGGCCCGCAAAGTAGCGGTTAGCCTCTGCCACCACATCCCAAATCGCGCCCGTCATCTTGTGAATGGCATAGCTTTCCATGGCCGTGCGACATGCAGCCAACATACCATCTGCCTGCGCCAAAATTGTTTCATCGTCAGCGCTGAGGTTTTGCGGCGCGTCGAGCTTGCCGTCTAGGTTTTTGAATACCATCGACAAAGAGCGCTGGGCCAAATTGCCAAGGTCGTTGGCAAGGTCGGCATTCACACGATTGACGATTGCCTCATGGCTATAGCTGCCATCATTGCCAAATGGCACTTCACGCAGCAAGAAGTAGCGGATTTGATCAACGCCGTACTCATTCGCCAAATCGAAGGGATCGAGTGAGTTGCCACCCGATTTGGACATCTTCTCACCCTTGTTCAAAACAAAGCCATGGCCAAACACGCGCTTTGGTAGCTCAATGTTCGCAGACATTAAGAAAGCAGGCCAATAGATCGCATGGAAACGGGTAATGTCCTTACCGATGATATGCGCATCCGCTGGCCAGAATTTCTTGAACATCTCGCTATTCGTATCTGGATAGCCAACACCCGTGATATAATTGGTGAGCGCATCAACCCACACATACATCACGTGCTTCTCATTACCTGGCACCGGCACACCCCAGTCAAAGGTGGTGCGCGAAATTGAAAGATCGCGAAGGCCAGATTTTACGAAACTAACAATTTCGTTTTTACGCTCACGCGGACCGATATAGTCTGGCTGCTCTTCGTATAGCGCTAGAAGCTTGTCGCCATAGGCTGACAAGCGGAAGAAATAACTTTCCTCATCAACCCACTCAACTTCCGTGCCCTGTGGGCCGTAGCGTTTGCCATCTTCGCGCTTTTCAGTCTCACCCTCATCGTAGTAGGCTTCATCACGCACAGAGTACCAGCCAGAATAGCTATCCTTATAGATATCGCCATTGGCTTCCATCTTCTTCCAAATCGCCTGACAGGCTTCTTTGTGGGTATCCTCAGTGGTACGAATAAATCGGTCAGCAGAACAATCAAGCGCCTCGCCCATATCCATAAAGACTTGGGCATTTTGATCAGCAAGCTCTTTTGGCGTAATGCCAAGGTCGCGTGCTGTCTGCATCATTTTAATGCCGTGCTCATCGCTTCCTGTTTGAAAATAGACCTCGCGCCCTTCAAGACGGAAAAACCGCGCTATTGCATCACTCGCAATCAGCTCATAGGCGTGGCCAATATGGGGGCGTCCGTTTGGATAAACAATTGCCGTTGTGAGGTAGAAGGGAGACGTATTTGTTGGGTCAGCCATGATCAATCTTGTAAAATTGCGGGGCCGTTGAAAGCGGCAACGGTGTCCTTAGGATGCCTCGCACACATCATGAAAAAGGGCGAGCACTGTTTGCTTGCGATCCAAATTCATGCGTGATTCTAAGTCAATCCTCTCGCGCATCTTTTCCCATACCTTAGCCAAGCTTACAAGCACATCTGGCGCACCGCCTGCACGCACTTTGTTGCTGACATAACCTTCCATGAGATCAACGAAGAAATTATACTTCTCATCACCACCACGCGCTGCCACATGATCGGCGAAACTGTGCAAGGTTGCCATATTGTAATTGGGCTGACTAGCAAGCAACGCATGGCATTCATCAACCAATGACGCCATATCATTTGCCAAGAACTGATAGGCACGACGCACACTGCCACCCAGATGGGCGCTATAGTTCTGCAAACTGTCATAATTTAACGCATCATCACTGCTTGCAGCTGTTAATGCCGTCGTCATGTCAGCGTAATTGAGCGGCTGAAAATCTAATTGCTGGCAGCGTGAGCGTATGGTTGGAAGCAACCGGCCGGGCTGACTACTGAGCAGAAAGAACAATGTTTTTTCTGGCGGCTCTTCCAATATTTTCAACAATGCGTTGGCGGCACTGATTGTCATTTGGTCTGCACTGTCTACGATTGCAACGCGCCACCCAGCTTCACCCGCAGTTGAGCCAAAGAACCCAACGCTTCGGCGCACTTCATCAACCGTTAGCTGGGTTTTGAATTTCTTGGTCTTTTCATCAAGCGGCACACGAAGGTGCAAAATATTGGGGTGGCCGCCACTGGCGATACGCCGAAACACCGGATTGTCCGCGTTAGAGCTTTCATTCAACGTTTGCTTATGTGGCAAGGGCTGACCATCTTGAAGCTCCGTAAAAGCACGCGCAATGCGAAAAGCGAAACTGGCCTTTCCAACCCCTACAGGCCCGCATAACAGCCAAGCATGGTGTAAGCGACCAGCCTTAGCACCAGCGAGAAACCGCGCATCGGCGGCTTCTTGACCGACAAAGCAGCCATTTTCGTAAGGCTGAAGGAGCCCTTCAATCCGGTCGGCAATCGGTATGTCATAATCAACAGCCTGCATTGCAATTGCCCTTAATTGTTCTTTGGTTTTGCAGTCGACACTGATTTCAAAAAGGGCTGAATACAAGCGATGATAACACCTGCTACATTTTCAGGGTCTTGGCTGGCATCAACCACAACACAGCGTTTTGGATCATTTGCCGCAATCGTCAAAAACGCTTCGCGGCGTTTAATATGAATCGAAATGTCGTCCTTTTCGAACCGATCAATATGATCGATAATATTCTGCGCGCCATCTTGCCCAGCAACCAACCGTTTCGTTACGCGTTCCAAACCAACTTCTGGGGCTATATCCATGATGATGGTGAGATCAGGATGCTTATCCCCGACGGCAATCTCTTCCATCTGCTTCAAATAATCATCGTCAACACCGTCACCGCCCCCTTGGTAGGCGCTTGTCGAATCGTAGAAGCGGTCGCATAATACGATTTTGTTGTCATTCAATGCAGGCAGGATAGTTTCACGCATATGATCAAGACGCGCCGCTGCAAACAGCAAAACTTCAGTTTCCGGTCCAAACGGTTGAGCAGCGCCACTCAACAGCACTTGGCGCACAGCTTCAGCGCCGTTCGAACCGCCTGGTTCACGTGTCAAAACAACGTTATAGCCATTTTTCTTTAAGTAATCTGACAGGCGTTTTATTTGGGTGGATTTACCAGCCCCTTCCCCGCCTTCAAACGTCACAAAGACACCAGACACTTTTAGCTCCCATTCGCCGCACTATTGTCAGCGGGACGCGCTAAAAAGCGACTATTAAATCCAGCCAATCATAAGCTCGAAAATTGCATCCAATGCGCGTTGATGCAACTCCCCCTTTTCAACATCGTCATTTGTGAACACTTCAGTGGTGCTCACAACCTTACCGTCCAGTTTAACAATGAGCTTACCCGCAGGCTGGCCAGCTTCAACGGGAGCAACCAAAGGGCCAATATAGTGAACTTTGGCCGTTAGCCGTCCGCTCGCCCCTTTTGGCAATAAAATAGCAACAGGACGCTTCGACACAACATCGACACGGCCTTGGGTTCCGCCAAACACTTTAGCGCCACCAATAACTTCGCCTTTGGCAAAGATTGGCTTTGATTCAAATGACCTGAAACCCCAGCTCAACATGCGTCGTGCTTCTTCAGACCGCGCTCTGCGTGTTTTCAAACCATTGATGACAAGCAGTAGTCGTCTACCATCTTGAACAGCCGAGCCGACAATCCCGTATCCCGATTCCTTGGTAAAACCGGTTTTAATCCCATCACCACCAATTTTGGATTTCAGCAATGGGTTTCTGTTGAACTGACGAATTTTGTTCCACGTAAACTCAGGCTCTACAAAAATCTTATAAAAGTCAGGGTACTCGTCAATCACATGACGTCCCAAAACAGCAAGATCGCGCGCCGTTGTGTATTGATCGGGATCAGGCAGTCCCGTTGAATTCGTGAAATTGCTATCTGTCATGCCGATAGCCTTGCCAAAATCATTCATGCGGGTTGCAAAAGATTCTTCGTTACCAGACATCCCTTCTGCAATAACGATAGAGGCATCATTGCCTGATTGAATAGCAACACCGCGAATAAGGTTTTCGATAGAGACCGTTTCGGTCTTAGGATCGATAAACATGGTAGAGCCACCAGAACTACCGCCGCCCTTTTTCCAAGCGTTGATGGACATTGGAAGCCCATCTTTTAAGGTCAGCTCACCGCGCTTTAAAGCATCAAACACCACGGCAAGCGTCATGATTTTAGCCATACTCGCTGGTGGCATTCTTGTTTCAGCATCATGCTCATACAAGGTTGCACCGGAGGTTACATCAATCAAAATTGCATGCTTGGCTTCCGTAGAATAAACCTGAGCTGAAACTAAATGGGTCGATATAAAAAATATAAATGCAGAAATAAAATAAAATACTAAGTTACGCGCCATCATCTTTTCCAAACTTGAAACATCACTCCTAAAAAATGATTAGGAGTATAATCAGTCCTGAGAAAGTACTATAGCATCAGGAGCGCTTTTGCGCACTACCTTTAGCGCAAATGGAAGATATGTCTCAAGTTTAACTGAAGAGTACCAGTTTTTCTGATCCGCTTTACTTGCAAGCGTAACAGAACCATATCGGCTAAATTTTTCGACAAATTCAAACGCTTCATCGTGTGGCACATCTTTCGCAATCAAGATCGTTTGACGAATTTGAAACGCGAGCGGCGTGTTTTCAGATGATTTGAACAACGCACCGAATGCGTCAGTGCCATTGGTTGATGGCAAATAAGCGCTTTGACCGCTCGGCGATGCTTTGATCACCGTCGCTGGCTGCACCTGACTAGGTGTTTCACTGCCCTGCCACAACAAACGCGGACGCAATACAATTGGACCGCCCGTACTTGCACCATTTTGCGCGGCGGGTATCACAGAAGGCGTTTGTGTTGCAGGCTTATTGGAAACCAAAACAGGCGCAGGTGTTGGTGCGGCGCGTTTTATTTGAGTGCCGAGCGCCGGTTGAAGCGGTTGAATACGCTTTGGAGCAACGTCAGCAGCCGCAATTTGCGTCTCGCCACCAATTTCACCATTAAGCGCCGCATTCACCTCTTCCGAAGATAAGCCAGCATGTTGAAGCAGCTTTTTACGGGCTGCGACCTTACTTGGAGCAACAGAGCCTGGCCCCTTGTAAGAAGACAGGAGAAATTTCTCATCCTGACCATCAACAGGCGCACGTCCAATATATTTCACTTGAACCTTAGCAAGCCCGCCTGCCCGCGTGCCCAAAAGCTCAGCAGTCCGGTAGGATAAATCTATAATCCGCGTCTTATGAAACGGCCCACGATCATTCACCCGCACGATAACCGAGCGTCCGTTGCTAATGTTCTTCACACGCACATAGCTTGGTAATGGCAATGTTGGATGGGCTGCCGATAAGGCTGTTTGGTCGTAAACTTCACCATTCGCCGTTTTGCGACCATGAAAGTTGGGACCATACCAAGAGGCAATGCCAGTCTTATTGTAGTTCGGCTGATGGCGCGGCTTATACCAGCGTCCATTAATTTTATAGGGCTTACCAACCACCGCACGACCACCACCGCGTGGAACGGGTGCGAACGCTGATTTTACAATACGCTCGCTCGCTGCACCATAGTTACGGCCAGCCTTAAATTTCGCTTTTGTACGGATTTCACCAGAAACGGGCGCTTTGTTGCTCGCGCTCTTTGTACTTTTTGCACCAGAAATAGCGGCAGAAGGCACTTTGGCAAAATCACCAGAACATGCACCAAGAGTAACAGCGACACCGGCAAGAATTGCAGTACGCAGGTATGGTATTTTAGCTTTCACCAGCATGGTGCGCATCTTCTCCGTAAAATACTAACGTCTTTGGCGTAGTAGTATACCACAAGTCTTCGAAACGACACTAACACAAACGTGTGTAGCAACCGCACACTCAACCCGACCATCCAAGATAGCCAACACTTTTAATAAAATTGGCTAAAACTCTAAACAGACTGTAAAGAATTATTCGACGCGCGCCTTACCTTTGCGCCCATCACTGCGTTTCCAGCGGAAATTCTTGCCGTTTTTGTCGCTTATAACGAAGCAAGTTGTCTTGCCTTTGTACCATTTTTTCCACTTCTGGCACAAACGACCATCCGCAATCCACCATCTACCCGTGTCTTTTGGGGCCAAAAATTTACCAAGCCCAACACCCGATCCATCCCCCCTTACCACGCCAGAAGCCTTATATTTCAAGGGAAATTCACCGCCCAATGGAATTTTCAAAAAAACGCGCTTGCCATTGACAAGCTTTCGAATTTCAACGTCGTCTAAAACAGCGGCCTGAGTAAAAGACGTTGCGGCGAAAAAAACAGCCAACACGCCGATGGCGTTTCCAAATAGTTTGAACATTTTCAAAAAACCCTCTTTCATCGTTAAAGCCCCCTTAATATTACCTACGTTCTGGCGCTCGTTTGGTTCACCCGACCAGCATAATTTTCCAAAATCTCAAAAAATTTTGGGTTTTGTCCTAAAAATGCGTTTTTAGGTCTTGTATTTTGGAGAACATTCTCGCATTAAGGCGGCAACGGAGAGGTGGCAGAGTGGTCGAATGCGGCGGTCTTGAAAACCGTTGAGGTTAACGCCTCCGGGGGTTCGAATCCCTCCCTCTCCGCCATATCAAGAACATAAGCAATTGTTTTAATTGAGATGCTGAAGGTTTTAAGCCATTAGCGCCATCCCTCTGGCTTTTCCAAACTCCTTACAGCGCGTCATCAAGGCCCCAAATCCATCGCCATTTTTACGCGAAGGATGATTCACGCTTGTTTCCAAGAGATGAAACACAATGCCTTGCAATCCAATGACACCAGCCAAAGCAATTGCCGAATACGACTTTCACCAAAAGCCCGTAAGCGCGACCTGCGATCTAATTGAATTATGCGTTGCAGCTACCAAACAAAACTGGACGCTGGCTGGCTTATTCCCCATCAGCCGCTCCCGTGGTCGTGTTAGTGCAGGATTTGCATCCAAGATCAGCAAAAACATAACTGGCTATGTTGAACATCAAGGCATCTTCTCGTCTAACGACCAAGAGCATGCGGCGAGAACAGGCATTAAATTTAAGTCCTAACAAACAGACGACTTGGAAGCTGATTCAGCCTCCTTCGAACTGAGTGAGTTTATACCTGACGATACAATTACTTATTGTTTTGAATAGATTGTCACTGGCATACGAAGATGCAATCGCCCATCATCTCTTGATCCCTTATCAGGCTTGAGCAAATCTGGCCGCTCAATCGGCTTCTTTATTTTTTAAATAGACAAGTCGGATTAACACACGGCCAGACTTGTCCAGCAAGAATCTCAACCCATAACATCACAGATGTTAACCCTTATATTGATATGTACTTTCCAAAGATTCTTTAGATTTATAATAGCAAAACAATGGATTAACTCATTTGTTGTTACATAATTCAATAGTTTGATGATAAAATAAAAATTGACACTAAAATATATTAATAGCTATTAAGACATATAAATTTTTAAAATTATTTTTTATTGGCTCATAATGAACAGACAAGCTCGCCGTCGCGCCCTTGCGCTTAATCGCAAATCAAATCACTCAACGCGTTTGGTGGTTCAATCAAAAGAACAAGCCCCGTTCTTACCTTCTTGGCGCACGGCCCTTTTAGGTGCAGCCGCACTTGGTGTGGCGCTTGGCGGCGTGGCAATGCAGCCTTCTATTGCGCAGGCTCAAACATTTACGGCTGGTGACGATTCTGAATCTATATTTTCCGTTCCTGATGGAGCCACTCTTAATGCTTTAGCAGGTGACGACAATCTTTTTATTCTCATCATTAGTTCCAATCCCGGTGACGGTGTAGGTGAGACGGGCGCAGTTCTGGGCGATGCGGGCGAAGATACTATAGCGCTCTCGGTCACCAGCGTGGGCCGTGATGGCGCAGGCACGGTTTCTGGTGGCGATGACGCGGATAGTATTGATCTGTTTAATTCCTATATCGGTTTCTCTGCAACCGCCACAGGCGTGGTTCTGGGCGATGCAGGCGATGATACGATAACAATCGATAACAGCGACGTTGGCGGACAAGGCGCTGGCACGGTTTCTGGCGGCGATGGGGCTGACAGTATTGGGTTGAGTGATGGCTCCAATATCGGTGCAAATGGAATGTCCATCCTTGGCCCCGCTGCCACAGGCGTGGTTTTGGGCGATGCGGGCGATGATACGATAACAATCAATAACAGCGACGTTGGCGACGGAGGCACTGGCACGGTTTCTGGTGGCGATGGGGCCGACAGCATTGCGTTGAGTAATGGCTCCAATATCGGTCTAAATGGACTCTCCCTCGCTGGCCCCGCCGCCACAGGCGTGGTTCTGGGCGATGCGGGCGATGATACCATAACGCTCGATCAAAGCTATGTGGGCAGATTTGGCGCTGGCACAGTTTCTGGTGGCGATGGGGCCGACAGCATAGCTCTGAGTAATTCTTCCGTTATCGGTTTCTCTAACGGCGGCACAGGCGTGGTTCTGGGCGACGCGGGCGATGATACCATAACGCTCGATCAAAGCGTCGTGGGCTTTTATAGCGCAGGCACGGTTTCTGGTGGAGATGGGGCCGACAGTATTGCTCTGAGTAATTCTTCCTCAATCGGTGCTGTTCCAGGCAGCACAGGTGTGATTCTAGGCGATGCAGGCGATGATACCATAACGATCGATAACAGCTACGTGGGCAATGATGGCACTGGCACAGTTTCTGGTGGCGATGGGGCCGATAGTATTGCTCTTACTGGCACCACATCCATCAATAGTACCTCACAAGTTCTTGGTGATGCGGGCAATGATACGGTTTCGATTGATAGCTCAGTCATCCGCCAAGCAGGCGCTGTGATTGAGGGTGGCGCGGACTTGGATCAGCTGGCCTTCAATGCGCTTACGGATGCAACTGTGTCTGGTGGTGAATTCTTGAACTTCGAGCAACTTGCGAAAAATGGCGCTGCCACCCTCACTTTGGATGGCGCACAGACCTTTAGCGACAAGGTTGATGTGAATGCAGGAACGCTCAGCGTCACAGGAGCGCTTACAACACAAACAACCAATGTGAACGCAGGCACACTTACAGTCACCGCTACTGGCTCAATAACCAATACCGTCAATGTTATTGGTGGCACCGCCCTTAACAGCGGCACATTGGCAACGGTTGATAATCAGGCCGGGGGTATCTTTACCAATAATGCGGGCGGCACAGCGGGTGCTGTTAGTAATGCGGGCACTGCGAGCAATGCAGGAACGATTGCATCACTCACCAACACGGCTGGCACCTTTACCAACACAAACCTGATCACGGGTGCCGCTAATGTTATCGGCGGTACGCTCAACACATCAGGTACCGTTGGTGGGGGCAGCGTCAATGCTGGCACAATCAATGCGTCTGGCATCTTCAACGGCCCCATTATCAATAATGACACCTTCAACGTCATAGGCGCTCTTGCCGGTAATGGTGATGTCACCAACAACTCAATTTTCAATGTTATTGATGGGTCGTTTTCAGGGCTTACCTCGTTCACAAACAGCGCCACAACAACTGTTGGAGCCGGTCAGGCCTTGAGTGCTGCAACGATTATCCAAAATGATGGCCTACTGACTGTTAATGGCACTTTAAATGGTGACACAACGGTCAATGGCGGCACGCTGCAAGGTGTTGGCGTCTTCAACGGGAATGTCACAAACAACAATGGCGGTACGATTACTCCGGGTAATTCTATCGGCACGCAAACGGTCAACGGGGATCTAACCTTGAATGCAGGGTCCACCACGGTGATTGAATTGTCGCAAGGTGCATCTGATTTGATTGATGTGAATGGCGCAGTTGCGATTAACGGTGCAACGTTGCAGCTTGAAGACCTAGCGCCTGCTATCGATGCAGCCGTTACAGATCTTGTCATCATCAACAATGATGGCGCAGATGCTATCAGTGGATCTGGCTTTGCAACGGTCCTCGACAATCTCGCCTTCGTCACGCCAACAGTGACGCTAACAGGTGGGGACGGCAATGATGTTGCCCTTGATTTAGATATCGATGTTGATTTGACCACAGTCGCTGACACGTTCAATCAACAACAAGTTGCCATTGGCTTTGGCAGCCTACCAACAACTGATCCGGGCGTTCAAACTCTCACGGCAGCCTTTGCCCCCCTCACTGCTGAACAGGCACGAGCAGGGATAGACAGTCTTTCTGGTGAGGTTCATGCCGCAGAATTGTTCACGCTTAATTCTAATGGCTTGTTCATCGGCGATAGCATTACCAATGTGCTCGACGGCTTTGCCACAGGCGAAGCAGCAGCAGCTAGAAACCAACAAGAAGCAGGCAACGTCGCGATACAAGCCCTCGCCCTTGCACCGGGTGAAACAGCAACCCGTGTCTTTGGCGCTGATTTGATCGTCGAACAAGAGGCAGCCCCCGTACCTGATAAAAATCGTTTCGTCTTCGCTCGCGGTCTCTTCCGTGATATTAATATTGATGCCGACGGGAATGGCGACCAAACCGATATTCAAAGCCGAGGCTTTCTTGCTGGTGGTGGTCTTAGCTTCAATGATCGTTTTTCCGCAGGCTTGAGTGCTGGTTACCTCAATACGGACCTAGAAACACGCAACAGCGAGACTGAAACGGACAGCGCAATCGTCAACGGTTTCGCCCGCCTCACCCAAGGCGCGTTTGATGCGACGGGTGTGCTTGGTTACATTTATTCAGACATCTCATCTGAAAGAAACATCACAGTCGGCGCACTCAACGCAACAGCAGATGGTGAGACGGATGCCAACACCGTGTTTGGTTCTGTTGAACTTGGATATACAGCGCTCCTCAACCGCGTTGCATTCCGTCCGTTCATCTCTGGTGGCTTCTCACTAACAAGCCGTGATGGTTTCACAGAAACAGGGGCTGGAGTTGCTAATCTCGTGGTTGCCTCCACGACCGATTCAATTGGTCAACTCTCAATTGGGGCAAGTGCCAGTTCATCCTTCAAACTGGGTCGCGTTCTTATTGCACCACGTGTGGAAGTAGCCTTGGATCAACTTATTGGCGATGTTACCCCCTCTTCCACCCAGCGCTTCCAACCAAGCGGCACATTTTTCAATGTGATAAACACAAGCCCAAGCCGCTCCCGTGGTCGCATCAGCGCAGGATTTGCATCCAAGATCAGCAAAAACATAACTGGCTATATTGAGTATCAAGGCATCTTCTCATCTAACGACCAAGAGCACGCGGCAAGAACAGGCATTAAATTAAAGTTCTAACAAACAGACGACTTGGAAGCGGCTCCCGCTTCCAGATATAAACCACCACCATCGGCAAGCTGCTCTTTGACGCTCGTATTTTCTATGTGCTTTACTGAATGTCGTTCTGTTGCCAATGCGCATGCACGCCTATAATCTCAAACAACATGAAACAGGCATTTGCGGGACTCCCTCTCCGCCATTACCCTTCATTGCGTAATCGTTTTATACAAACGAAAATTAATAGCCCCACTCTCAAACTGTTCCCCATCTGCGCTTAGTTTAGGCCTTTTCTTTTTTCCGCCTCAACACAGCGAAAAACGCAACACCAAGAACTGTCAAAAATAAAGAAAAAATACCCGTGTTTGAAATGTGGCCGATAGTTTTGATTTTACCCGACGACGGATTATACAGCGCCTCCAAAGTGCCTCCAATATCAGTCCAAAAGCGCAAAACCCTTCCCTTATGACGGACTCCTTTAAATTCGCCTTTAACAACCTGATAAATTTCATGTCGCTTCTTAAAATTTCGACCACCACGGCGCTTAACCCTCTCTTGCTGGTCGACTACTTCCACACTCACCACAACCGACGATAAATAAAAATGCGCCTGAGAAAACATCCCACCAATACCGATAATTAATAAGGGCATGACCACAATAATAATAATTATATTTATTTTCGTATTATTGCTCACCATTAAGTATTTTTCACCCATAAACCCGCTAGACACTTGAAAATACATAGTTGTTATATGGCTACATCCATCAAATTTTTATTAAATTTGCGATGGGGCGCACTTACGAAAATTCATGTTATGCAAGTTGATCAAATCCATGCCGTCAACAAATCTCAATGCAAACACTGAAATCTTCATAGGGCATCGTAATAGCGTTTGATGTCCTCATCACCCAGCTCTCGCAAATTTTGACTTTGGCATTGGGCGAAATAGTGGGCAGCGCGTTCTGCGTCAACCTCAATATACCGCCCTGAAATAAACAACTGGCCTAGCAAATAAGGAGCGATCTCCAAGTCGCCACTCTCAAGAAGTATATCGATGTACTTTTGAACGTCTTTTTCAACGGCCCCACCAATAAGGTAATGGTTTGCAAAGTTTTGCCATGCCGATGTCGGATCTGCTACATAAGCCTTCTCAGCCCAATGAAATGCAGCGTTTATATCTATAGCGACGCCAGCTATGTACCCGTAACCTTCTGCGATAGGTGAATAAGCTTTGCTATAGCCTTGCTCCGCCGCCTGCAACATCCAATGCAGCCCCTCGTTCTCCCCGCCATAGACGGGTAAGAAATATGTGTTGTCAGCGCCTAGAAAATAAAGGCCAAGCTGATATTGCGCTTCAACATCTCCATCGTGGGCAGCAACCACCAACTTGGATATATCAAGCAAACTGATTGTATTATCTTCGATGTCGAACAGTTTTATGTGCGCATTGATTTGGTCACTATCAAATTCTTCCTGAAGTGCTTCTCTGGCTGTATTTTGAGCCGTTTCGCTGCTTAAATCTGTGTTTTCAAAATAGTCTTCGAGATATGGCAGAACGTTTTGCTTCGTCAATCCGATGCATTTTTCGAACCAACGAGCAGCAAGTCTTCTATTGCGCTCTGTCCCCCGCCCGTACTGATAAGCAAGACCCATTTGGTAATATGTATTCGTATTTGCATTACCCGTTAAGGCACGACGACGAAGGTGCTCAAATTCTTCTGTGATGCGATGCTCTGGCTGCAAGAAATCTATTTCCTTTTACACTTTGGGATAAAATATCCGATCTCGTAAGTGAGCGAGACTGAATGCTTGGCTCGCTCAACCTCAATGAACGTTATCCTACGCCATCTTCTTCACTTTAGCCCAACACAGATGTAACGGCTTGCAAAGTTGCAGCAACCACTTGGTCGGCTTCCTCTCTGGTTAAGCAGAACGGTGGTGCAAATCCTAATATATCACCTTGAGGCATAGCGCGGGCGATGACATTGCATTGCTCAAGCAATTTGGCTGATATTTGCGGCCCAATTTTTTCGCCTGCATCAAAGAAAGTGCGGCTGTCTTTATCCATGACAAACTCAACAGCACAAATCATGCCCTCGCCTCGTACATCCCCCACATGTGGATGTTCACCAAGCGCGACACGCATTTGTTCATTGAGATAAGAACCAACCGTACCCGCGTTCTCGATTAATCCAAGCTTGTCGATGAGCTCTAAATTAGCAACGCCTGCCGCAGCTCCAATTGGGTGGGCGGAGTATGTCCAGCCATGACCAATCGGACCATTCTCATCCGTTCCTTTTTCAAGAACAGCCCACATTTTCTCAGACACAATGGAACCAGAAAGCGGCGCGTATGCAGAAGTCAGCCCCTTGGCGATTGTAATCAGGTCAGGGCGCATTCCATAGTGGTCCGAACCAAACATCGTTCCTAAGCGTCCAAAGCCAGTGACCACTTCATCTGCAACCAGCAAGATGTCGTGGCGATCTAAAACGGCTTGGATGGCAGGCCAATAGCCTTTAGGTGGCGGCACGATACCGCCCGTACCCAATACTGGCTCGCCGATGAAGGCAGCGATGGTGTCCGCCCCTTCGCGATCAATCATCGCCTCAAGTTCAGACACACAATGAGCCACGAATTCGGCCTCGCTTTGCGCCTGATCAGACCGACGGAAATAATACGGCGCTTCAGTGTGTAGAACCTGCGCGAGAGGTAAATCGAACTTCTTATGGAATAGCTCAAGCCCCGTTAGTGAGCCTGTCATCAAGCCAGAACCATGATAACCACGCCAACGCGATATGATTTTCTTTTTCTCAGGCCGCCCCAAAATATTGTTGTAATACCAAATCAGCTTGATGTTGGTCTCATTTGCATCCGAACCTGACAAACCGAAATAGACCTTCGACATATGATCTGGCGCACGGTCCAGCACCATCTTTGCAAGGGTGATCGATGCTTCTGTCCCGTGGCCTACATAAGAGTGGTAATAGGCCAACTCTTTGGCTTGCTCTGCGATGGCGTCAGCAATTTCTGAGCGACCGTAACCAACATTCACGCAATAAAGCCCTGCAAAAGCATCCAGCATGCGGTTGCCGTCGCGATCTTCAATATGACAGCCTGATCCGCCAGTAATGACACGATGGGGAATGTTTCCGCGTGCAAATTCGGCAAGATGAGTAGAAGCGTGAAAGAAGTTTTCACGGTCCCATTGTTCAAGGTTGTTATTGTGTAGCATGGCTCGTCCTCGGCTTTGGCGGCGCGCCGCCTGTTCACTTTAGAAAGGAGCCATTTGCGCGGATCGAGCCAAAATTGGCACCGATTATGAGCAGAAGGCTCCGCTCACCTAAGCAGCAGCGCGC
>JBDVXS010000103.1:0-64955 GCA_039964305.1 Hyphomicrobiales bacterium | reverse complement strand
CCTTGCCATTGATGACATTTGGCTAGAGATGGTCATAATCCGTCCGCGCTTTGATGCACGAATGGCGGGCAAGAATGCCTGTGACACCATGAGCGGGGTCAGCACATTCACATCCAGCACTTGGCGAAACGCCTCAAAGTTCATGCTAAGGCCCGTCTGCTCATCCAAAGGTGGGCCAATAATGCCAGCATTATTGATAAGCACATCGACAGGCTCATTAAGTCCTGCCGCAATCTCAGCAAGCCGAGCTTCATCGCCTACATCGCATTGATGCAAGACAAAATCGCCAGACAGGGCTTCCGCCATCTCCCCACGATGCAGCCCAATCACCCGCCAACCGCGGGCGAGTGCGTCTTTCATCATGGCAAGACCAATGCCGCGATTACATCCAGTAATGAGGCATGTGGTCATGGCAGCATCCGTCTAACTAGCGCGTAAACGGCTGGTATTTAATCCGACGTGGATTTTCGACGGCATCAGGACCGAGGCGACGTCTTTTGTCGTCCTCATAGTCATCATAGTTACCTTCGAACCATTCCACGTGGCTATCGCCTTCAAACGCTAGAATGTGCGTTGCCAGCCGATCGAGGAACATACGATCGTGCGAGATGACCACGGCGCAACCAGCGAAATCTTCGAGCGCATCTTCGAGCGCTGCTAAGGTTTCGGTATCAAGGTCATTGGTCGGCTCATCGAGCAGGATGACATTCGAGCCAGATTTCAACATCTTGGCAAGGTGCACACGGTTACGCTGACCACCTGAAAGCGTGCCAACAGGTTGCTGCTGATCGCCGCCCTTGAAGTTGAAGCTTGAACAATATGCGCGCGAATTCACTTCGCGTTTGCCCAGCGTGATAATGTCATTACCTTCGGAAATTTCTTCCCAAACGGTTTTCTTCGAATCCATATCGTCGCGGCTTTGGTCCACATAACCAAGTTTAACGGTTTCACCCAAACGGATTGAACCACCATCTGGCGTTTCTTGCTCTGTGATCATTTTGAACAATGTCGATTTACCAGCACCATTGGGACCGATAACACCGACGATACCACCCGGTGGTAGTTTGAACGAAAGATCACCGATAAGCAGACGATCATCGTAACCCTTCTTGATGTTTTCTGCGTCAATCACAACATCGCCGAGACGCGGGCCAGCTGGAATAACGATCTGCGCTTTATCCGGTGAACGATCCTCGTTGCGTTTAAGCAATTCATCATAGGCTTTGATACGCGCTTTCGATTTTGCTTGGCGGGCTTTCGGACTTGCCCCCATCCATTCGCGTTCGCGGTCCAATGCTTTTTGGCGGGCTTCGTCTTCGCGACCTTCTTGCTTAAGACGTTTCGCCTTAGCTTCAAGATAAGCCGAATAATTGCCCTCATAAGGAATGCCCGTGCCACGGTCGAGTTCCAAAATCCAACCCGTTACATTATCGAGGAAGTAACGGTCGTGGGTGATGATCAACACAGCGCCTTTAAATTCACGCAGGTGCTTTTCGAGCCAAGCAACAGTTTCCGCATCAAGGTGGTTGGTAGGCTCATCGAGGAGCAGAAGATCAGGCTCTTCAAGCAAAAGCTTACAAAGCGCAACACGACGCTTCTCACCACCAGAAAGATGTTCAACAGAACTATCAGACGGCGGACAACGAAGCGCATCCATCGCCATTTCGACTTTGCTGTCCAAATCCCAAAGGTTTTCGGCATCGATCTGATCTTGAAGGGCAGCACCTTCGTCCGCTGTCTCATCAGAATAATTCATCATCAGTTCGTTATAGCGGTCCAGAATGGCTTGCTGTTTGGCAACGCCTTCCATGACATTGCCTTTAACGTCTTTGCTCTCGTCAAGCTGCGGTTCCTGCGGCAGATAGCCAACAGTCGCACCTTTTGCGACCCATGCTTCACCGGTGAAATCTTTTTCAAGACCCGCCATGATTTTCAGCAATGTCGATTTACCAGAACCGTTGGGGCCAAGAACGCCGATTTTCGCATCAGGGTAGAATGAAAGGTGGATGTTATCCAAAACCTTTTTGCCGCCTGTATAGGCTTTCGACAGACCTTGCATAAAGTAGATAAATTCGCGTGCCATAAAAGTTCCCGCTTTGCTTAGATTTGCTGCCTATTTAGGGGGTTAAAGACGGCGGCGCAAGCGTTGTCGTGAGTACGTGGTTGAGTAACGCCATTTTGAGGTGGAAATTTCCATCCATTGCTGCATGTATAGACAGGCAAATAGGGAGACGTGAGCCATGTCATATGGTCAGAAATTAACAACGAGCATGGCTGGCCTCGCCATTATCGCCACAACATTAGTGGCAGGGTTGAGCTTTCAACCAAAACTCGCTCATGCCTGTGGCGCTGATACCAACTGTGACATTTTAGAAAACCGCCATTACCGCATTCGCATGCCAGAAGGCCACGATGGCAAAACGCCTGTTGGCGCGATTGTCTATGCCCATGGCTACAAAGGCTCGGCGGCTGGCGCCATGCGTAACAAGTCCCTTGGCAAAGCCGTCTCAGACCTCGGCCTCGCCCTTATAGCTGTCAAATCAGGCGGTGATGATTGGTTGCTCGCCAATGCGCCCAGCGAAACACCTGTTGCAGAGCAAAAAGAACCAGAATATTTCGATGCCGTCATCAAAGACGCGAGCGAGCGTTTCCCAATCAAGACATCCAACCTGATGATGACTGGCTTTTCAGCAGGCGGCATGATGACGTGGACGCTTGCCTGTGAGCGCAGCGAAAGTTTCGCAGGCTTTGCACCTATGGCCGGCACGTTTTGGTCGCCGACACCCACCAGCTGCGACACGCCAGCCACTCACGTATTTCACTACCACGGCACAGCGGACAAAATCGTCCCCCTAAAAGGTCGCCACATCCGAAACACGAGCCAAGGCGATGTCTTTGAAGTGCTTGAAATGTACACAAAGCAAGGCGGCTATGAAGGCGAAGAGCGCTCTGAACCCTTCGACCTCAAATGCCAACGATCACAAAACAAAGACGGAAAAGCCCTAGAACTCTGCCTGCACACGGGTGGCCACCAATTCAAAACCCAATATATCGTGCGGGCGTGGAATGAGTTGAAAGCTCTTGGCGCCATAAAATAAGCAGTGCACAGCAGATCAAACGCCGCATTGCCCCAAGTAAAATGTCGGCTTTCGACAATTAAAAAACACGGTTCCAACGCATCCTTTTAAAACAAACAAAGGGTACTTTGATGATAGATAATCCTTATTCGATCTCAAACCGCAAGATTGACCCGTCGCGGCGCCGACCCACCGCGCCTCTAAAGCCAGATGGCACCCCTGACGACAAGAACCGTATCGAAATTGGCCCAACAGACGTGGCGTTTCAAGAATGGGAAGCGCTGGGCCTCGAAGCGCCGCACCTTGATACCATGCGGCAAGCGCGGCTCGACCGCCTTTGTGCTGAACTCAAAAAACATGACTATGGCGCGGCACTGCTTTTTGATCCGCTCAACATTCGCTATGCAACCGATAGCTCCAATATGCACGTATGGATCATGCACAACCCTGCCCGCGCTGCTTTTGTGACAGCAGATGGCCATGTGGTGTTATGGGACTTTCATGGCTGCGATCACCTCTCCGCCCACCTACCCCTCATCAAAGAGATCCGCCACGGCGCTGGCATATTCTACTTCGTGGCAGGTGATGCAAGCGAGCGGATCGCGAAAGAGTTTGCTGGCAGTGTCACCGACCTCATGCGCACTCATTGCGGCGATAACAAGCGCCTCGCTTTAGACCGTTGGGAGGCTGAAGGCATTCATGCGCTTGAAGCTGAAGGCCTTGAAATTATGAACGGTGGCATGGTTTGCGAACAAGCGCGCCTCATCAAAACACCAGAAGAAATCAAGGCCATGAAATGCGCCTCCGCCACATGCGAAATTGCCGTTGCTGAAATGCGAAAAGCGCTAAAGCCCGGCATTGCGGAGGTTGAGCTTTGGTCAATATTACATGCGGAGAATATCGCGCGGGGTGGCGAATGGATTGAGACGCGCATCCTAAACTCAGGCCCACGCACGAACCCTTGGATGCAGGAAGCAGGCCCACGTCGCATTGAATCTGGCGAGCTGCTGGGCTTTGATACCGACCTTGTTGGCCCCTACGGTTTTTGCTGCGACATCTCCCGCACGTGGTATTGCGGCGACGATCTGCCAAGCAAAGAACAATGCGACCTGCACGCAATTGCCCATGAACACATCACCACCAACGTCGAACTTTTACAGCCCGGCGCATCGTTCAAAGACCTCACCTTCAAAGGCCACATGCTGCCAGAACGGTTTGTCGAGCAACGCTACGGCGTCAAAATGCACGGCGTTGGCCTATGCGATGAATTCCCAAGCATTGGCTACCCAGAAGACTACATTGCAGATGGCTTTAATTATGAAGTTCAACCCGGCATGTGTTTTTGCGTCGAAGTGTATCTGGGCGAAGTTGGCGGCAAAAATGGTATCAAACTAGAAGACCAAGTAATCGTCACAGAAGACGGCCCCGTGAACATCACCACCTGCCCGTTTGACGAGAAACTAATGGCGGGCAATCACAAATAAGCATTCAACCTGTCGTAAAAAGCGCGAGAATCCTCTAACCAGCACCAATGCGCCGACAACTCAAACTGTTTAGCTTCCTTATCCTCGTCACCGTCTTCGTTGGCCTGTTTCTACGTGGGATAACACCCAAAGAAATTGGTGAGTTGAACGGAACAGTGCGCCACGTTGTTGATGGCGATAGCTTGTTTTTAAGCAGCACTAAAAAACCGATCCGCCTATGGGGTGTCGACGCACCAGAAAAAGAGGAGACTGGGTATCGCGAAGCAACGAACGCCCTCACCCGTTTGTCTTTAAAAAAAGCAGTGCAATGCGTGCGGATCGATACGGATCATTATGAGCGCATCGTCGCGCGGTGTTATCTGAGAGACGGCCGCGAAATCAATCGCCTTATGATCGAAAGCGGCACGGCGTCGGAATATCTTTATTACACACTAGGCTATTACAAATGGAACAAAGCCACGAGCGACTAGCCCAAAATTTTGAGCGAAATCACCCAGCCCGTCAGGCCAATATCTGGGATATGCTCCCCGTGCTCGTGACCGATTTGACTGATACGCCCCAGCACCGCAAGAGCGTCTAATTTAGCGCATAAATTTCCTTGGCGATAAAACTTGTCATTAAGGCCGATCACCATCGCACCACCAGGTCTAACCGTGCGCAAAAGGTCATCCATTGCCTCAACCTTCACATGCTGCATGGAAAACACGCCAACAACCGTCACCGCATCATAAGCGCGGTCAGCAACACTAAGCGGCGGTTTGTTGAGGTCTGCTTGGAACAGGCGGTTGTACGCATTCGTGTGCTTGGCTTTTTCCAGCATAGCAGGAGAAAAATCGCAGCCATCAATATTAGAAAATCCAGCCTTCTTTAGCGCATCACCACTAAGGCCAGTACCGCATCCAATATCCAAAATGCTGGATGCTTCAGGCATAATCGTCTTCAACGCATGAGCACAGCGGATGGGCTGCTGATAGCCGTTTTCTACAAGCTCACTATCATAAGTATCCGCCCATGCTTCATACATGTTGTAGGTTTCAGTAACGCTTGAATGATCATACGCAGTTCCCAAAAACCCTTGTTGTTTTTCAGCCATGGCTCATCTCCCCTTGGTCAAATTGAACAGTGGAAAAGGAATTCATGCAAGAAAATTACGTCAGGCCCGCTCAAAAAACAGGGATTAGCGATCAAGGACTTTTTTCAAAAGATTGATAAGCTGTTTTTGCTCAGCTTTTTTCAACGGCGCTAGGGTTTCGTCACTGATCTTATGCGCCCGTTCAAGCATTTCATCAAGCAGGCTATAAGCTAAAGGCTCCAGCTCTACCAAAATACGGCGTTGGTCGCTTGGGTCGGGCTTTGTACACACAAGGCCGCGTTTACTCAAACGATCAACCACACCCTTCATGGTTGCCGCGTCCATCGCAGTTTGACGCCCAAGATCATTTTGCGAGACCGCACCAATCTCCCGCATTTTCGCAAGCGTCGCGAATTGGGTGGGTGTTAAATCTTTGATGGAATTTGTGAAAATAGACAAATGTCTTTGATTGACCTGCCGAAGAAGGAAGCCGACTTGTTCGTCCAATAGGTAGTCGAATTCTTGATCTGCCTGTGCCAAAAGACTTCACCCTTTAATGCATCCAAAACGACTGAAGATGCCGTTATTTCGAAGGATTGCACTTATAGCGAAATATATTCCGTAGTCCAACCTTATAAGGCTCAACGCTCATGTAATGAGTTCGACAACGTTTTTGCAACTGGCTTCATCAGGTACTCAAGCACCGTTCTCTCACCCGTTACAATGTTAATTTCGGCTGTCATGCCTGGTATAATCGGAAAAGTTTCGCCGTCACGTTGCAAGGCATTTTTATCAGCACGCACTTTGATGTGGTAAAACCGATTACCTTTCTCATCTTCAATACTATCAGCCGAAATCGCTTCAAGCTTCCCTTTTAGACTGCCATAAATTGAGAAGTCATAGGCGGTCATACGGATATTGGTTTCAAGATCAGGGCGCAAAAATGCGATATCTTGAGGCAACACACGACCTTCAATCAGCAAGGAATCGTCTGCTGGAATAATCTCAACAATGTCCATACCAGATGCGACAACCTGCCCCAATGTGTTGACGTTGATCGATTTCACCGTGCCAGCAACAGGGGCACGAACAACGGCGCGGGTTAGTTGATCTTGCGTCCCTTTAATCGCTTCTTTGAGGGCTGAAAGGGCTGTACGGGTTTCATTGAGTTCGCCAAGCACCTCACCGCGCAACCTGCCAAGTTCTCGCGCTTTAATCTCTTCGTGACTTTGGATCGCTGCCATCAAACGCGGGACAGCATTTTCAGCGGTTGATACTGTTTCTTTGATCTCAGTGATTTGTCGCTCAAGGGTCAGTAACTCCAACCGAGGAGCGGCCCCTCTTTTAACAAGCGGCGCGATGATATTGCGCTCGCGCTCTGCAAGCGCCAAGCGGTTCTTTGCAGACTTTGCTTTTGATTGCTGCTCAGAAATTTCATGTTTACGCTGTGCAATTTCAGAATCTTGTTCTGCTAAAAACGCAGCCTTTGAATCTCGCCTTGCTGCATGAAGTGCAATTTGCCCTTTGACAGCGGTTGGATGTTTGGTGATGAACTCAGCACCGAACTCAGGCACAACATTGTCACGCTCAGCCTCTAGGCGAACGATGGTACTTTCGTAAGCAACAATCTTTTCTTCCGCTTCCTTAAGCGAAGACGAAACCTGTGCCGTGCTAATTTCAACAAGCGGCTCGCCAGCGGCAATCTTATCGCCATCGCGCACATGGATAGCACCGATAATGCCACCCTCAAGGTTTTGCACCACTTGCACTTTACCAGCGGGAATAACATGGCCATCAGCACGGGTTGATTGTTCAACATTGGCAAAGGCAGCCCATGTCACAGACAAGCCAACAAGCGATCCGAGTGCCAATTGAAGCAATCGCAATGAAAACTTTGGCGCTTCAAGCAGGTCAGCACTTTCTGACGTCAATGTTTCTCTGGATTTCATAGCAATTTTCATGCAGCACCCCCTACCCTTTTACGCGATGTAACCCGAGCGGTTTTAACCTTTGAGGTTCGTGCTTTTTGGATCTTTACCTTGCGGTCCGGCGTTTTGCCTTCAGACAGACGAGCCAAAACTTTGTCTTTCGGCCCATCAAATAAAACGGCACCTTTATCCATAACGATAATGCGGTCGACCATATCGAAAGTGCTTGGTCTATGGGTGACCACAAGCAACGTATGATCACGGTTGGCTTTCTCGAACCCATCAATCACCATGCGTTCCAAACGGCCATCCATATTACTGGTCGGCTCATCAAGCAGCAGAAGGGGTGGCTTAGAAATAATGGCGCGGGCTAAAACCAAAGTTTGTCGTTGGCCCGAAGAAAGGTTGGTTCCGCCTTCTGTCAGCAGCGTGTCAAAGCCATGCGATTGGCTGTTAATCCAGCTTAAAGCACCCGATGTTCGAACCGCCTCAACCAAGTCATCATCTGTCAGTGACGTCATATGCCCAACGAGGTTTTCGCGGATTGTACCAGCAAACAAGGTCGCATCAGTGCCTGCCCAGCCAATGTGGCGGCGAACTTCAGAAGGGTCGAGAGCTGATAAACCAATACCATCAAGAAAAATGCGGCCTGAATCTGGCGTGTATAATTTGGCGAGCAATTTCAACAAAGTTGTTTTGCCAGAACCAGAATGTCCAATCACCGCAATTTTCTCACCCTTGCGAATAGAGAGCGAAACATCCTTTAACGCTGGAACTTTGCTTTCATCATCATAGGTAAAGAAGACATTTTCATAAGCCACCTCGCCTTCAATCTTCGGATGTTTGATAAACCGGCTCGTCTCACGGCGTTCAAGCGGACGCGATTGCATTTCTGCCAATGCGCGTTCTGCCGCCTTTACTTGGTAAAGCCGTAAGATCAAACCAGACATCTGGCTCACAGGGCCCATGGCGCGGCCTTGAATAATCATACAGGCAAGCATGGCACCAGCTGAAATTGTACCAGCAATAATGAGGTGAACCGCCATAACCACAAGTGCGACCGTTGCAAGTGATTGCGCGAAGATCATGAAACTCATGGCAAAATTAGTATAAGCGCGACTTTTCACGCCCGAACGAATTTGCGCACCAGCCGCCTTTTCCCATTTTTGCGCTGCCTTGCGTTCAAGGCCCATCGCTTTCAAGGTCTCGATGCCAGAGATTGTTTCGATCAAAACCGTGTTGCGGTTCGCCGTATTTTGGTAGGCCTCTTCGGTGATTTTTGCGAGCGGACGCTGCACCAATAAGCCGACCAGCAACATCAAAACAATGGCTGCAACCGTAACAAAAACCAGCGGCCCACCAATATAAGCAATGACGCCTACAAACAGGAAGATGAACGGTAGGTCGCCGAAAATTGCGAGCGATGCGGAGGAATGAAATTCCCGTATCACATCCGTATCGCGAAAGGCATTGGCATCACTTCCAACCATGCGTCGTTCTTTTGACAGGGCCGTTGCAAGATAGCGCGTAAAGATGCGGTTTAAAAACAACACATCAATCCGCCGCGACGTTGCATCGACAATGTGGGTGCGTAACAAGCGCAAGAGAAAATCAAACAAAGCGGCAAGACAAACGCCAAGCGCCAAAACTGTCAGCGTATCAATGGAAAAATTCGGCAACACTTTGTCATAGACATTCATCGTAAAGAGCGGGATCGCCAAGCCAATCACATTAATTGCGATTGTGGCAAACAGCGCTTCTGACGAGAAAATTGGCGACGAAAAGAAACCGCGAACAGAAACTGGTGCGTCTTTTTCAGTCTCATTATCGCGTTTGCAGGTCATCAACGAAGACTTTTGGCTGATGAATTCATTCAGCGGCATCGTTTGATCTTGAGCATCATCGTCAGCGTTTTCTGTAAACAGACTAAGGGTCAAAACTTTGCCCTTAACGCCTCGCTCTGTATCAACAGATGTAATGACCGCATAGCCACCGGTTGTCTTTGCAACGGCTGGTAAATGAGCATTACTGAGGCGTTTTAGGCGCCCTGAAAATGGCGTAACATCAAGACCAATCGCATTGCCGATAACAGGCAGCGTTTTAATGTCAGTTTTATTGTCTGCAAAAACCGTGGTGTGCTCAATTGCATAAGCAGAAACGGGATGATCAAAGCGCTCGCAAATATAAGACAATGCACGCGCGAGAGGTTTGGGATTCAAATCTGCTTTAGCGTCCCGCTTTTGGGTGCCAGTGCCATGTTCCTTTGCAAAAGCACCAACCTGCTCTTTCAGACTCTCGATATCTTGACCCAAGGTAATCACCGCTTGCTGCAAAAACTCAAGATTAAGATAGCGCAGAGCGGTTAAGAGTTTACTTACCCTAACGGAATTTACTCATGTAAAATGGAATAAAACTTAGAGACTATCTCAGACTTTCCCAAGCATCTACGTCTTCTACAGTCAAATGGAAGGTTTGTGTTGCAGGCTTTGGCAATTGCACACCAAGCGATTGGACCAACTTGCCACTCAACGCCAGAATACGGAAGCGATTGAACTTCGCGGTAAATTCTTCCGATGTTGCAGCGGAACGGTTGACGAAGATGTCGTTTTGAATATCCAACACATCAAGCAAAGATCGACGACCAGCATCAAACTGCGCCACATAATCTGGCAAGATACGGCTCGCACGGCTCGCTTTACTGCGCATCAGTGCGACGCGTCGTTTTGCTGTTGTGGTTTGGCCATAAGCAAGGCGAACATCGCGGGCAATGGTGCGTTTGGTTATTTCGACCTCGTTACGCGCTTCCGCAGCCCGAATTTCAGCCTCACGTCTGCGCGAACGATTGATCCCACCACCGTAGAGTTTATAGCGCAAACGAACCAGAGCCTGCGCATCAAAGTCAGGACCACTTGAACCTGGTGTTTCGTTAAAGGTTTCAAAGACTGAAGCCTCAAGGTCCACTTTTGGCAAACGATCTGCTTTGGCAACTTTAACAGCAGAAAGTGCTGCATCAGCGTCAAACACACGCGCTTGCACAGCCGGTGATTGTGATGTCGCAAGCGCTACCGCATCCTTTACAGAATGTGGGAAATGGGTAGATGGCACCCTCACCTTATGCAACTTGCCAGGCGCACGACCAACAACGGCAAAAAACGCTGTGCGAGCATCTAAAATTTGAAGTTCAGCACTTTCAAGATCAATGCGAGCTTGTTCAAGCTGAGCCAAAGCCTGCTGCACTTGCGTGTTCGTTCCGCGACCGGCATTCGCGCTTTGGCGAACTTGACCAACGATGCGCTTATGCGCACTCACATTTTGGCGGGCCAATGCAGCAATAGAATGCGCACGACGTGCTTCTAAAAACGCGCGCACAACCTGCAGCGATACAATGTTGGAGGCATCTTTCACACGACTTCTAGCCGATGCGCCGCGTGCTTTTTGGCGAATAACGCGGTTTTTGGATTCAAAGCCATCAAACAGCTTTTGCGTCAGTGAAACGCCCACATCACCTTGAACACGGGCACCATCGCGGACAAAATTACGATCATCACGACCAACACCAACACCGCCAAAAAGTTCAACATTTGGACGTTTGAGCCCTTTAGCTTGGCGTTCTTCTTGTTCAATGGCTGCTCGGTTGAGAGCAAGGCCTACAATTTCTGGGTTATCGGTCAGAACTTCTCTCACCACATCCCGCAAGCTCTCAGCTTGAGCGGCATGACTCCCCATAAAAAACGCAGAGCTTAAAACAAGCCCAACAATTTTGCTCACCCGTAACATAGCCACACACCTATTCTAGGTCGCCCACGACAAGAATCATATTCTCTGAATAAGAAAGAGAAATACCACGTCAATTTACATATTTTTTGAATTTTTACTACAGCAACAATGTGTAATACACCGTTATTTTTGATCGTTACTTCTGTTAAACGACAATATTACCGTTGTTGACTAGTGTCGTGAGATCACTCCCACTCACACCTTCTAAAACAACGAGATCGACTGCTGCTCCCCCACCGGTCCCATCAGCATCGATCGATACTGTTGTGTCGGTTCCATTATCTGTCAGCGACAAGAAGTCCTCAATTGGGTCACCCTGCGGATCTATCAATGCGGAAAGATCAAGGGCATCATTATCTCCAACACTAAAATCGGTAATGGTATCGACATTGCCGTCATTATCAGCAAGTTCATAAACGAAGGTGTCAGCACCCCCACCACCAGTCAGAACATCAGCGCCCTGACCGCCTGTAATGGCGTTATCTGCCGCATCGCCTGTCAGCACATTAGCGTTTGCATCACCTGTTAGATCAGACGAAGAAGCCTCGACAGAAATTGTGATGGTATCATTGACTGTTGTGCCACGATTCCCATCATCAATTGGCGTTGCTGCAATGCTTAAGATCACATCCCCATCAAAAGTATCAACCGGATCGAATTGAAGTGTATCGGCTTCTTCTTGTGTGCCTGTAAAAGTGAACTGTCCGCCACCATCATCAGTCAGCGTTCCAGAACCAGCGGTCAACGCTCCATTAGCAACGCCTGTAATGACCAGCTCAACGGTTTCATCAGCATCTTCCAATTCGGCACCAAAATCGACATCAACAACCCCACCAGCAAGAACTTGCGCATCAGCTGGATCAAGCGTGACGGTATCAACAACGGCATCAATGGTGACATCCACCGTTGAAGAAACAGTCGCACTTCGCTGCACAGCCGCATCCGTTTCAACAGATGTTGCATCCACATCAAAGCTCACATCCCCTGAGAAGTTCTCTGCAGGATCAAAGCTCAATGTTGCAGCTTCCGCAGCTGTACCAAGGAAGGTAAACTGACCGCCACCATTATCCACAAGGCTACCGCCAGTACTAATGATTACGCCATCCGTTACATTGGTGAAGACCAATTCAACTTGCTCATTCTCATCTTCTTGGCGAATGTCCAAATTGAGCGTTACGGCCGTATCTTCATCTCCGCTTACAGGTACTGGCGTGATGCCGATTGAATCAACGATTGCATTGACTGTTACATCAAAAGGAACGTTTACTTCAGCAAGTGATCCATCAGCATCCAAAGCGAATGCGTTGAGACTAAGCGCTAAAACACCTGCAAAATTTCGTGGTGGGGTCAGCGTCAAGGTTGCAAGATCTGCAGCATTAATAGTGAAAGAACCGTCCCCATTATTTGTTCCCGCAGAAAGCAACGTGTCGTCAGGTAGACCACTAATTGTAACTGATAAGATTTCAGATCCATCAGTATCGGACAAAGCAGCAGAAAGCCCAGTCAATGCAATCGGTGTGTCTTCATCACCAAAACTGTCATTAGCGGTTGCTATTGGATCATCGGCTTCCGCCTCAATACTTATTGAGAAGGTCTCAACCGTCTCTAGGCTATCGCCATTGCTTGCCTCTATCGTCGTTGCGCGCACAGTAAGATCAAAACTACCATCTGCATTTGAACTAGGGTCAAGGGTCACAGCACCAAGGCTGGCCGCAGGAACCGTATAAGTGGTGAAGCCACCTGATGTGACACCTGCACCTGCATTGTTGAGCGTCACCGTATCTGGCACCACGATGGTCACATTACCATCGATAGTCTCTGAGCCGTCATTATCTTCCAGCCCGATCGAAAGCCCCAACGCCAGCTCTGTATCCTCATCACCACTGGTATTACCAATAGAAATGTTCGCCTCATCAGCAACAGCCGTGACAGGAATTATAAATGCACTTTCACCCGATGACGTTGACTGCAAATTCGCATTGGTTGATATCGCTTCTACCGTGATTTCAATATCCGTATCACTATGTTCAAGCGGCCCATCTGGATCGACGCTGAAAGACACAAGCCCATTGTTCACATCATCAGCGGACGCGAAGTAGTTACCAGTGCCTGGGTCGAATAGAGCACCAGTGACAATCACGCCTGCCGGAATATTAGAGAATACGACACCCGTTTGCGTGCCCGGTTCTGTCGTGACGCTTAAATCAAGATTGATGCCAGCATCTTCCGTACCAGACAGGGCTGAATTGAGTCCCAGACTTGGGGCAGCGGGTGGGTCACCATCGCCCATGAGACCATCTGGGTCTGGTGCTACGGTCACCACAAAACTTGCAGGCGCTGAGAATGTTTCCAAATCGCCGTCATTTTCTCGCGAGATTGACGTCAATGTGAAAGAAAGATCGCTATCAACCGCTCCCCCATTTGCAAGCAAATGTAGGTTCGGCAATTCCGCTTCTGAAATCGAATAGACAGTCGGTGATAGTGGCGTGCCGATAAGGTTGCCTGCTGCATCTGTAAAGGTGAACAGCAAATTTCCTGGATTGTCATCAACACTAATGATGTAATCGATCGATTCAGAGCGCGCCTCACCCAATTCAGTATCGCGATCTGTTATTTCACCTGACAAGTTAAGCGCAATCGGGGTCCGAGCCACGCCAGACGCATCTTCAGCAACAGCCGTTGGTACATCTGCATCACCAATTAGATTGATGCTGAACGTGCCAGAGCTTGTTCCCGTTACTATATTCGTGCCGTCCGTGTCTTCAAACGAGCCCGTGATTGGAATACTAAAATCTCGGTTGCTATCTAAAAACGGTTCGGTCGCAAATGAAACGCCATCCACGTCGGCTGCAAGAACAGTAATTGTGCCATCACCATTATTAGTGAATGTGCCATTGATGTAAGTGTCGATGAAGAAATCAATATCTGAGTTTCCAGCATTTCCGACTTCCAGTTCATTCAAACGACCTTGAATGCCAGCATCAGCAATCAATGAATTCAGGTCAAATGTGATATTGATGAGTTCTTCACTGCCATCATTATCACGCAAAGTGATATTGTCCGCATTGGCCAATGATATTGATGTGTCTTCCGTCACATCAATTGCCCGGTTCAAGTTCGCGCCATCAACCACTGGCAAGACATTAATACTGATATCATCTAACACCGTAACGGCCTGATTACCGTCGTCTTCTTGAACAACGATTGATAGTTCAAGCCCCGGCAAAACATCAGTCAAATAATCGCCAGAAAAATCTGGGTCTGAGGGCAGTGTAAAGCCTGCCAGATCAGCAAACGGAATTGAATAAACACCAGGACCAATCAATGTACCGACAGCAGGGATGAAACCAGCAGGCAAACCAGACACAACCAAAGATGTGGTTTCAGAACCGTCCGTATCCACCAACAAGCCACTTAAAGATGCAGATATCTGCGCACCAAGTGTAATAGGCTGGTCTTCAACACCAGTTACCTCAAGTGTCGGCGCTATAATCGGATCAGCAACACCTGTGACAACAACATTTAACGGCACGGGCCCTGCCGTGACACTATCACCATCACCAGCATTACCAGGCAAGTCTTCTGCAACGGTTACAGAAACACCGAGGGTGAAATCCTCATTCGAATTTAAAGGTGGTAAGACGAAAATTGCAGGCGGCACCTGTCCAAAAATAATCGCAGCCTCAGCTTCACTGAAGGTATAGGTGAAAGTACCATCGCCGTTATCGACAGGTGTACCGATAGCAACACCATTGGAATCGATAATACTTGCGCCAGCTGGAACACCTGTAATCTCGAGGCTAGTGATCACCTCGGAGCCATCATCATCGGCTAGCTGCGGGTTAATCAACAAGCGAATTGGGGTATCTTCAAAACCAACATTTTCGCCAGTAGCATCTGTTACCGATAAAGCCGCGCCATCGACAACCGCTTCCACATCAACTGTAAATGTTGTTGTATCAACCGCTTGCGCAACGGCAACTTCAATGCCTGTGGCCGCTTCTGTTGAAATCACTTCTAGTGTGCCGGTAAAGCTACTAGCGGATGGAGTTGGGAAATTTTCAGTGAGATTGACTTGCAAAGATGCAAGGATCACATTGAGATCAGCCGTTGTATCTGCTGTCACCGTGAACACATTATTGGCGGATGATATATTGCCATTTCCAGGCAAGGTGCCGAGTGTTGAGGTGATTGATGATCCATCTGGAAAGCCGGATATGCGCGCAGACAAAGTTTCTGAGCCATCACTATCAGCAGAATCTACCGCTGATAGATTAAGCGCGATCGGTGTGTCCTCTAAACCAGAAACATCGTTGGCCGTTGCGGTTGGAGCATCTGCCACCGCCCGTACACGGATCAAATGGCTGGTCGGGCCTGCTGAAGCCGTCGTGTTATCGGAAAGTTGCGTACTAACCGCTGTCACATCAAAGGTAATATTCGCATCGTTATGGGTCTCAAGCGTTAGCTCAAAGCTATCAATGGCTGCTTGAATATCCGCTTCACCATCTGCACCTGTGCGGCTTGATGTGATAACAAATGAACCAGGTGTCGACGTATCAATTGTGATGTTCGGGTCAGAAGCATCAAACGAAATTGTTCCTGCTGGTCCAGCAAAGTTTGACAAGGTAACAGATGAAATAGCCTCACTGCCATCATCATCATCAAGTCTAACATTGATGTTTGTACCGAAGTTGACAACCCCTGTGCCACCAACATCTTCATTGACTGTGGTTGAGCCTGAAACAAGTGGTGCATCCACAACTGGCGCAACTGTGATGACAAAATCATCGAACGCTGTCGCCGTTGTTTCTGGATCATCCGTTGCTGCATCTGTTGCAGTGGCTGTGATCCGTAAATCAAACACACCATCAGCATTTTCAGCCGGTGCAAATTGAAGGCCCGCTAGTTGCGTTGCCGTCAACTGGAACGCACCGTTAGCAAATGGAATTGGATCGCCACTGGCCGTCGTAAAGTTCAAATCAGCAAGATTAACACCAGCCGGCAAGCTGTTTGCTGTAATCTGGTAGGTCAGCGTTTCAGAACCATCATTATCGTTCAAGCTGCCCGACTGTCCCGTCAACGTGATCGTTGCATCTTCATCGATAACTCGGTCATCAGGTGCCACAACATTGGGCACATCGGCAACCGGTACAATATCGACAACCACAGTTGAAGTCGTCGTTGCTGTTGGAACAGCAATACCACCACTTACATCGCCGGGTTCTGTTGGCGTCGTTTCAGTGGATGTTGCCGCTACCGACAAATTAATGTCATCACCAGAACTGGCTGGCGGTATAATCGTTGCTGTTGCTAAGAAGTCATTCAAACCAGCAACGCCACCAGTGAACACATCTGGATCGATCGTAACTGTCACCGTTTCGATGCCAGCTGCTGTTACAGTACCAATTGTGACACCGGCAGGCAGCGGATCAGTAAACGCAAATGTTGCAGCGTCTGGAATATCACCAATCACCACCTCAGTGATTTCCTCAGACCCATCCGTATCAGTAAGTCCAACGGTAATCGGTACGCTAATTGGCGTTGTGGCATCTTCTACATCGCCACCAGAGCCAGAAACAGTCGGCGCATCCGCAACCGCTTGCACTGTCACAGCATGATCAAAGGTTGTCGTTTCAGGCGCAAGACCGGAACCAATTTCATTGATGGTTACTTCCACACCAACAGTGAAATTTGCATCCGCGTCTTCCGCTGGTGTCACCGTAAACGTATCAATCAGATCAAGTAAATCTTGAACCAACGCCGACGATCCGCTTGGAATATCAAAGGTAATATTGCCATCAGTCGCACGTGTGTCGATTACGTTGATGCCAGCAAAGGCATCAAAGTTTATCGTCGCGTCAGCAGGAATACCGCTAAAGGTAATATCAGCATCCGTTGAGCCATCTGTCGCATCATCGATCATGATATCGATGTTTTGGCCAATGTTAATCTCAGTGTCTTCATTGACAATTTCAGAGCCCGAGCCACCAAATGTCGCAGGATCAACGACTGGGTTCACTATGATAGTGATGTCGTGACTATCTTCTTCAAAGTTCAGCCCGTCGCCATTGTCGCGCGCTTCTGTGGAACGTGCTGTGAGGGTCAAGTCGATTTGACCAGAAAAGCCCGCTGGCGGTGTGAACACCGGATCAGCAGCAAGCTCGGCTGCAGTAAACGTAAAGGTACCATCGCCATTGTCAGTACCCGTGGCAAAGCTCGCCCCTGCAGGTACGCCCGACACAACAAAAGTCAGCGTTTCAGAACCATCAGCATCCAGACTTGCAGCCGCACCAATGCCCGGTATCGCAATATCGGCATCTTCATTCGTTGTTATTGCTACATCTGCATTGGCAGTTGGCGCATCAGCAACCGCTGTTACTGTTACTGCATGGGACGCATTGTTGGTGGTGGTTGAACCGTCATTATCGGTTACATCAACGGCAACATTAAGCGTGAAGTCATCGTCGCTGTGCTCATTCGGTGTAATCGTCAATGTTGCTAGTGCAGCGCGGATTTCCGCATCGGCTGCAGCCAAGTCAGGATTGCTCGACGTGATCGTCACTTCACCTGTTGCTGCATCATAGCTGAATGAAACAGTCGCTGGTTCACTACCATCAAGCGTTACACTTTCAGGCGCATTAGGACCTGTCGGAATATCCGTAATTGTCACACCTGTGACATGTTCTGAACCATCTGCATCAATCTCGGCAATACCAATATCGGCACCAATGGTAATCGGCGTATCTTCAGTACCTGTAGACGAACCTGTGATCGTTACACCATCAACAACCGCTGTGACCGTCACCTCATGCGTGCCATTACTGGTGGTCGTTGAACCATCATTATCCAGCACATCAACAGCAACATCGAGCGTGAAGTCTTCGTCACTATCTTCATTAGGTGTAATCGTCAGCGTTGCCAGTGCTGCGCGGATCTCCGCATCGGCTGCAGCCAAGTCAGAATTGCTCGACGTGATCGTCACTTCACCTGTTGCCGCATCATAGTTGAATGAAACAGTCGCTGGTTCACTACCATCAAGCGTTACACTTTCAGGCGCATTAGGACCTGTCGGGATGCTGCCAATGGTAACACCTGTAATATGTTCAGTGCCATCAGCATCGATCACGGTAAGGCCAATATTAGCACCGACAACAATCGGTGTATCTTCTAAACCTGTTGAGCTACCCGCAATCGTTACACCATCAGCAACCGCTGTTACTGTTACAGGATGAGTATGGTTCGTCGTCGCCGTTGAACCATCTGAATCAGTCGTGGTTGCGCTAATCGTTAGGTCGAAATCTTGGTCATCATGTTCAGTTGGCGTGCCTGTAACCGTTGCAAGTGTATCGAGTACATCTTGGGCCGTACCGCCTGAAATAGTAAGCGTTCCCGTTGCCGGATCATAAGTAGCAACAGCGCCGCCCACATTCGTGAAATTGATTTGATCAACATCCGCAAACGGGAAACCCGAAATGGTCACACCGAGTGTCTCTGACCCATCTTGGTCCACAAGAGCAATGTTAATGTCGTCACCAAGCGGCAGGGTGCTGTCTTCATTGATCGACGAACTTCCAGAAACCACTGGCGCATCAGCTTCCGCTTCAACGACAATTGTTACTGTTGATGCTGTTCGCGCCTGTTCACCTGTTTCCGTCTCCGTTGAGACTGCGATGAATTCAAATTCGAATGTGCCATCCAAATGTTCTGGCGGCTCAAAGGTGATACCAGCAGCAATCTCAGCCGGTGTGAAGGTCCAAACACCTGTATCAGGATCAAGTGTCCCCGCCCCGCCAAACGAAGCACCCTCAGGCACATTGGTCAATTCAAACGAAAGCGTCTCTGAACCATCTTGATCGACCAGCGCACCACCAAGACCAGTCAAAGTGACGGCGGTATCTTCGTCGGTATTGAAGGTAACATCGGGAGATACTGTTGGGGCGTCGACAACGGGTGTCACCACCACAGTTTGTGTAACAGATACAGATTGCGGCGGTTCACCCGCTTCTGTTGTTGTCAGCGTCACATCAACATTAAAATCATCCGCGTTGTGCAATTCGGGCGTCACCGTCAATGTTTCAAGCAAAGCCTGTACATCGTTTGAATTTGCACCGGAAATAACCAGCGTACCGCCAGTTGCACGGTTATCAACGACGCTAACACCTGGAACAGCTGTAAAATCAATTGTTGCAAGTGGCGGAATACCGTCCAATTCCACTTCAAGACTTTGTTCGCCAGTAGGATCGTCCAACGTAAAATCGATATCACTACCAAGTGCGATTGGCTCGTCTTCTGGCCCGCTGCTTTGTGCGTTTAACGCAATCACCGGATCCACAACAGGCGCAATAACGACAGTTACAGGCGCAGACACGGAGGCTTGATCACCGTTCTCACTTTCAGTCGCAATCGCTGTAATCGTAAAGACAAATGTGCCGTCTTCTTCTGGTGGCGGAACAAACGTTAGTCCAGCCTCAATTTCAGCAGCCGTAAAGGTCCAAAGACCAGTTGTCGCATCAAACGTTCCAGCACCATTAAAATTGGCACCAGCAGGCACATCAGACAGGGTAAAGCTCAATACCTCAGAACCATCACCATCAACCAGACCACCATCAAGGCCCTCTAGGAGAACGGGAACATCTTCGTCCGTCTCAAACGCGCCGCCAACCACGGTTGGTTGGTCTGCAACATCGACAATTGTTACGCTGTGTTCAGCTGTAACAGTCTCAGTCGTCCCATCTTCTTCTGTCGCTGTTGCGCTGACTGTGACCACAAAATCATCAGCATTGTGTTCTGGTGCATCCAACACGAGCGTATCAAGGACAGCAAGCACATCAGCGGGCGTTCCACCTGACAATACATAGCTGCCGTCAGGCTGTTGAACGAGCGTTACATCACCGAAAGTCGTTGCTGTAACAACAACTCCAGCTGGTATTCCCGCCAGTGTAATTTCCAAGGTTTGCGAGCCATCGGTGGCATCGTCTATCGTAATGTCGATATCTTGCCCAAGAGGTATCGTATTGTCTTCATTGACAGTTGTTGCCCCATCCAAAAGCACAGGTGCATCTAACACAGGGGTCACATCAATCGTGATGGTCTCAATACGGACACTACCGTTGTTAGGATCTATAAACTGAATAACGACAGTTTGAATGCCTGAATAATCTGTATCTGGCGTAAAGGAAAAACTGCCATCGGCTTTGAATACTATCGTGCCGTTCAAAGGTTCCGTTATGATCGTCGGGTTAAAATCCGTCACGTCCTCAGCAAACAGCGACGCTATTAAAACATTGTCCTCAGGCCAAGCATAGGTTTCTGTAATTTCGGCATCCAACCTTATCGTCTCAACATTATTGGAACGATCAATTGGCTGCAGATCATCAAACGGATCAAATTGGATCAAACGCTCAATGCTCTCATCAAGCAACGGTGCTAGGTGTGGTGGTGCAAAAGCAATGGACGAGAATGGCCCCGTCAGTCCAAAATTAGAAACGGACGACAAGAAATTACCCGTAGAGAAGCCCGTTGCACTCCCCTCGTAAAAAGGAGTGAAGCGGTTTGCTTCAATTGTGTCAGCAGTACTTTGAAAAATGTTGCGCTCATTACCAAGCGCTTGCGGGAGATCTAAATCATCTGCCAATGCTCTTTTAATAACACTGAGAAGTCGGTTACCACCAAAGGCACCGCGACCATCAACGCCGCCATCACGGGCTGGCACGAAATCCTCAGGGATTACATTGAAAGGAGTTATTTCAGGATCAAGTTCAGTTTCATTGGGCACCTCACGTTGTGAAGTGGGTGCATCCAATTGTGCAAATTGCGTTTCAACTTGCCCGTTCAACTCTTTCTCAAGCGCGGTCGGATTCAGTCCGTTTTCAGGAACCAGTTTCATACTCAATACACCCACAAAAAACCCAGCTCCCAAGAAAATAGCATCAAGATGGCTAACAAACCCCTAATTCATTGAAAAACTCAATACCAACTATTAGGCGTCAAACTTGCCAGTATTTAAAAAATACTGACTACATCCTAGATTTATTCTTAAGTTCAATAGTTTATATCAAGTACCTCTTGAAAACCTCATATCAACGCACCATCGAGAACTGTCACCAAGAACAATTTCTGTCAGCGTCAAAATTTTTCGGAAATAGCCAAAACTCTGCGCATTTCGCGCAAAACGGGCTTTTCAATTAGCTTTCCATCAATCACAACCAGCGCCGTATCAGCCCCATCAAAGGCTTGAACGATCTGCTTTGCACGTGCGATTTCAGCTTCACTCGGCGTGAAGACAGCGTTGAGATCTGCGATCTGCTTGGGGTGGATTGAGCCTTTACCAGAAAACCCAAGTTCCTTTGCCCGCTTTGCCGCCTCGATCATGCCCTCACGATCATCAAGATCCAGATGCGGCACATCGATCACATCAATACCGGCAGAGGCCGCAGCATGAACGGTGCGCGCGCGGGCGTATAACAAAGCATCCCATGTTTGAGCGCACCGAAGATCCGCTGCCATATCGACCCCACCAAACAAAAGCGCATCAATCCGCTTACTTGAATTGGCAATAGCAACAGCAGCTTCCAGCCCCTCGTTGGTCTCTATGATGATTTGTAGACGGCAATCATGCCCGCGCTCGGTGAGCATTTGATCAACAGCCACCACTTCATCTGGCGACTTTACTTTAGGTAGCATTAAGGCGGGCGGCGGTGTGTCGGTCTTTATAATCGCTTCAAGATCCGCTTTGCCAAACTCATCCTTAACACAATTAATGCGAACAATCCGCTCCACCCCATCATCCGCTTGCGGCTCAGCAAACATTGCCATCACATTGGCGCGGGCGGTTGCCTTGTCTTTTGGTGCAACACCATCTTCAAGCTCCACGCAAACGATATCCGCACCACTCGCCAGTGCTTTTGGGAACATGGCAGGCTTTAGGCCCGGTGCAAAAATAAAACTACGCCGTGGCCTCACCATTCGTTCAACCATGTAGCCTCACTCCCCTATCAATAGACGTATCGTGGTGGCGTGATTACCTTCACCCATGAAGATGCCCCAACACCTGATCAACACGATATCTTATAGGTGTACCATAGTCATGAGGAACCACTCAATTTTGGGAAGATCGTCTCGTGGAGGAAAATAGAACTAGCACAAGGCGACCCGCGTTTCAGCGACAGCCTCCACCTTCCTCTTAAAAACGATTAGTAAAAAAGAGCGGCATTTAACGCTCTTTCATAGGGCCTGAATTAGTAGGCAGCTTCATAGATTGCCAATGCGTCGGCTAGTTTAACTTCACGCGGATTGTTTACGAGAAGACGCGTTTGGTTCATCGCATCGCTTGCAAGCTTGGGAAGGGTTTCTCTTGGGATGCCCATTTCTTTGAGACTTTGCTGAAGGCCACATTTTTGCGAGAGGTCAGCCAAAGAATCGCAAAAGGCGCTTGCGCGTTCTTGGCCCTCTAATTTTGCCAATTCAGGAAAAGCAAACGGTGCCAATTCCGCATAAGGTTGCGGAGCGACTACGCAATTGAAGCGCAAAACGTGGGGCAACACGAGAGCATTAGAAAGCCCATGCGGAATATGGAAATGGCCACCAAGTGGATAGGCTAATGCATGAACGGCCGCGACCGGTGAGTTGGCAAACGCTTGGCCTGCCAACATTGATCCCAACAACATAGCGGAACGGCTTTCAATAGCCGATCCATCATTAACAACCGCCAAAAGCGAAGGCCCCATCAACTGAAGTGCTTTTTCTGCCAACATGCGAGAGATTGGATTATTGTTGGCACTAGCAGAGGCGTAGGCCTCAATCGCATGTACCATGGCATCAATGCCTGTTGCCGCTGTGATGTGTGATGGCAGTCCCAAAGTTAGTTCTGGGTCAAGCAAGGCTATATCTGGAATAATCACGGGTGAGACGACACCCATTTTTTCATTGGTGCCCGTGGTAACAATCGAAATAGGCGTCACTTCCGAGCCTGTACCAGAGGTTGTTGGCACAAGAATTAACGGCAAGCGTGGTCCCTTTGCATTGCCGACACCATAAGCATCCGTAAGCTTTTCATTGCCCGTTGCAAGCAAGGCCGCCAGTTTCGCAACATCCAAGGATGATCCACCACCAAGTCCAACGACCCCCTGTGATCCATGGTCGATGGCCGCTTGGGCGCATGCGAGCACGACTTGCTCTGAGGGATCAGATTCAACATCTTTGAACAACGCCACATCAACACCAGCGGCTTTTAATATGTCCAAAGCTTTGTCGACAATACCAGTTGTCATCATGCCAGGGTCTGTCACCAGCAAAATACGTGTCCCAATACTGGCCTTTACCATTTCGCCAAGCTGCGACATCAAACCTGCGCCAAATCTAACGCTGGCTGTTGTATTGAAAATAAAGGGGGGCATAGGGTCTCTTTCTTGGCTCACGAGCCAAATGTCCAGGTTGTTAATGTTATGATTGTTGCGATTGCAGAAATCGTCCATGCCAAACGCAACACTTCTTCTTTTTGAATTTTAGTGTCTCGAATAGTGGCCGTGGGAAGGGCTTCGATTGGGGTAAATTGAACGTCAGATTCTGATGCAAGTTCCATTTTGTATGAAAGGAACCAAACCAGAAACACACCCAAAACCCAAAATAGAATTGTCCACGCCCAAATAGATGGAACGCCAATCATCCATACTTCAAAGCCTTCAGAAGGCTTGCCGAATGCGGTGTTACCAAGAACAGCACCGGGACCAATAGCCAAGAAAAACCAAGCAAGAACCGCAGACCAAGCAGTAGGCTTTAGTGCACGGCTTTGAACTTTAGGTTTCATGTAAGTTCGCAAAAAGCTGCGTATATCTGGAGCAATATTTGCATGCCCTCGCCCTTGTGTGATGGCGGAGATTACAAGAACAGCCAACACATTGAAGAAGATACCCCATCCAGCAGAATGGATAGTCCAAGGCCACCGCCCCCAAGGCAAATCAAGGCCTACGAATTCTAACATGCGAATGCCGACTGTATCCGTAACAAAAACAGCAAACAGTCCGAGCACCGCGCCCGCTAAGACAGCTTGTCTTGTTATAAATTTAACCCAACATAAACCGAGTAAGGCTGGCCATAATTGGAAGGCTGCTGGTAGGGCTACAGAACTGAGCGCTGACAGGACAAATGGCCCTAGGAGAGCCAACAAGGCTGCAGCGAGAATAAGAAGTCCCATTAGGACTCTGGCAAATAACAACTCGTCCTTGCTTGAAAGGCCTTTATGGAAAAACGGTTTGTAGACATCTTTGATCACAGCGTTTGCAGCGGTGAGAACACTCAAACCCATCACGAGTTGCAATGCGGCGAGAAATCCCAGTGCACCAATGGCCATGAACCAAGGAGAACTTTCTGAGAGGATTGCCAGTAGGTCCGCAATTGGATTTCCGCCTTTTCCAATTCCCGTGACACCAATTAAAACAACGGCTCCGACCAAAAGAGCGCCAAAAAAGCCTGCAAATACCCATGTCTGTCCAGCTGCAATTCCTTTTGAATTGCGTGTAGCAATGACCAATTGGGTGATCATTGGACTTGCTTGGATACCCATCAATGCAAGCGCGGTGCTGAATATCATCATCGCGGTCCACTGACTTGTTATTGAATCGTCAACCCCATGTCCGGCAGTAAATTGGATGACCCCAGCAATCTCAAACAATCCCTTAGAAATTGAATCTGGATTTTGAGCAAGAACACCTAACGCTTGGCTGATTGGTTCTAACCCGCCCTGCGTGATGAGAACAAAAAGCCCTAATCCAGCTAGAGTGAGGCCAATTAAAACGGTCTGCAATACGCCGAGGTATCCAACAGCTCTCATCCCACCGATGATAAGGTAGGCCGCAACCAGAAACGCTATTCCCAAGACATATTGAGGAAATAGATCTGCACTGCCAGAGAGGTTAGCCAGCAATTGAGAGACAGCACGAAGTTGGATTCCTGAGAACCCGATAGCAATCAACAACGCAACCCCTGCAGAAAGAATGCCGATTGCTTTGCCGCCGAAATAGGCATTCAACATCTCACCCTGACTAGAATACCCATGACGTTTGGCGATGGCCCATTGCGGCTTTAAGAAGAGCACGCCTGTCAGGGGGATGACGACTCCGGCAAGGGCAAGAACTGCAAAACCTAGACCTTGATTGGCGATGGCCTTTGGAAAGCCCAGCATGATCCATGCAGAAATACTGGCCCCTGTAAGGCCAAGCGCCATCATCCAAGGTGCAAGAGATCCGCCTGCTGTGAAAAAATCAGCTTCTGATTGATTGTAAAGGGACGCTGATCGGGCCCAATAAAGAGAAATCAATCCATAAAACAACAAGAGAAGAAATAGCCATATTACAGGATCAAGCAGGCTCATTTTCGATGCCTCGAATGAGACTTTGCAGAGACGTCGAATTTATGAAACGCACCACTAACCCCATACCGGGTGGTCAGATTAACAATGAACCCAGCAACGATAATTGAGAGTGCGGTCAACCCAATGAAAAAACTTGTTTCAGAGAGCGAACCCGCAAGCCAACCAACAATGAATACAATTGTTGACGTAACAAACACGCCTAAACCCAGCGCCACTTCACCCTTGGAAAAGCTCTGCTTAAAAACATAATTCGCGACAAGGTGGCACAAGAAGCCCACCACCAAGACACCTATTCCAAAAACACCGATCAAGAAGTTATCACGGACACCACCTTCAAGAAGGAAGCCAAGTCCTAAAATTCCGAACACAGTCCAGCTGCTAATCACGACAACTTCTCGTTCAATCTTTGTTGTAAGGCTCAAGAAAGCCTCCTTTAAATTCTATCAAGACTGGCGTGATAGCGCCAAAGCTATCACTGACTGCGTTCTTATTTTTTGGGCTTTGTTGCCGCTGTTTTGGGCGAAGCAGCTTTGGGCTTACTGGATGTTTCAGCAGCGCCAGGCTCGGTGTAAACGATCTTAGACAAGTCTTGCAGACCTTCCATACGATGCACGTTTTCTCCGCTCATTCCGATCTCTCCTAGCAATGTATCGACAAAGGGAGCCTGCGAGCGATATCGCAATGCGGAATTCACGACTTGATCGGCAAGGTTTCCATCACCTGATTTGCCTTGCCCATCACCAGCTGAAGAGCCATCTGAATTGCCTGCTGCTAAACCTGGAAGGCCTTCAACATGAAGAATTTTGATTTCATCGATATTCTCCATTGGTTTGACGCTCTCGCGGATGATTTCAGGAAGGTTCTCGACCAATTTTTGATGGAGAGCAGATTTGCGACTAGCGTCCGTGCGCAGGTTTTCAGCTTCATTGAGCGCCCGTTTCCCGTCGGCTTCAATTGCAAGGCGTTCTTTGAGAGCTTTAACGGCAATTCCATCCGCTTCAGCCAGATCTTTGGCTGCGGTTTTTTCAGCCTCAGCATTCACCTTGGTAACAATTGCACCGCGTTCGGCTTCTTTTGCAGCTTCGATCAGCTCAACCTGTTTGCGTCGATTTGCAATTTCGGTATCACGCACTGTTTGCGCCTTCTCGCTCTCTTCCAGCATTTTACCACGGGCTTTTTCCGCTTCAGATTGTGCAAGGGAACGTTTTTTAGATTTTTCTGAAATTGCAATTTCGCGTGCTTGTTCCTCTAGCGCCAGATTTTCCTGTCGCTTGATTTCGATTGTTTCAAGTGATTGCTCCATTTGGATGCGGCTGGTTTCCACCTCTTCGCGTTCCTTCAAACGGGCAATTTCAATTTCGCGTTCTTTTGCCGCGTTCATGAGCTCTACTTCAGCTTTTTGCTCAGCTCTACGAATGGCCACTTCGCTATCTTCGGCCAATTTCGCGTATTCACTTTCCCGTTCGATATCCAAAGCCATCTTCTCAGCTTCAAGGTTCTTCTTGCGAACCGCGATCATCGTATCTTGTTCAATGTCATTACGCTTTTTCTTACGCTTCTCGATCTCTTCTGTCAGACGTGTAAGACCTTCCGCGTCAAACGCATTTGAAGGATTGAAAAGCGAAATATCAGCTTGATCCAATGTTGTTAGAGAGATGGTTTCTAGTTCAAGCCCATTGAGCGTGAGGTTGTCGGCCACTTCCTCTTTAATTTTCTTGATAAAGGCAGACCGGTTCTCGTGTATTTCCTCCATAGCCATCGACGCAGCAACGGCGCCCATAGCATCGACAAAGCGGCCTTGAATGAGATCGCGCAAGCTTTCTGGATTTGTTGTTCTATTGCCAAGGGTACGTGCGGCTGTTGAGACAGCTTCAATTGTCGGTATCACACGCACGTAGAATTCAACTTCCAACTCGATACGCATCCGATCCTTAGTAATCAATGATTTCTGCCGCGATCTTGTTACTTCCAGACGCAGTGTATTCATGTTTACTTCGGTAAGGTCGTGGACGATTGGTAGGACTAACGCGCCACCACCCATGACGATTTTTTCACCAAGAAAACCGGTTCGCACAAAGGATACATCCTTTGTTGAGTGGCGGTACAGCCAGTGAAGAAGGTAGGCAAGAACCGCAATAACGATCGCCGCCAGAATAATAATTGCAATGATATTGGCACCGTTCATTTTGGTAACTCCATATTAGAGGGCAGTGTATTGATTTGCTCGAGGTTGAGAAGAATTAGATTATTCATCGGATGATCCTTTCGAGGCTAAAACAGCCGTTGAGAGAATGATGATCCCGAACGTTATTCTGTTTAAAAATTCTGTCAGGTTGTAAGCGACGCTCATGCCGCCAGTATCAACATGACCACTAAAACTGATGATGAAATTGGCCAATGGGTAAACGGCCCAACCAACAGTCACAATCAACCGCAGCCAGAAATACCCACGCTGTACTGGCGCGTTGAGGCTTTTTGTTACAGCCTCTTCCATTTGTCCGAAAAATATCTCGCCGAGAATGTATAGCCAGAAAACAATGCCGATAAGGAATGCCAACGTTGCGTGAACGAACCCAGCTTCTCCCAAATAACGAAACAGCACCATCAAAACAGTGACAACCAATAAGCGCCAAAACAGGGCAGAAGATACTGGCCCCATCTGACGGGCAAAGAAGAAGAGTGCGATAACCTGTAGGGGCATGGATATGATCCAGCCTACATAGTGATAGACCAGTGGAACCTGTGAACTTGAAAGCCAAACAGCTTTCGATTCATAGAGTGCGAACACCCCAACAAGAGTTGCCAGACCGCATAGAGTGACCGGTAATTTCCAACCACCACGCACCCAAGCGGAGCCGATGAGAAGCAATACAGTTGTTGCTACCATTCCCAACAGGGCTGCAGAGTAACTCGCACCTGTAAGATCTATTGTTTGCATAACCGGATGGGTCATTTTTTCCCCTGTCTTGATTTGGCTTGTTCTTGTGTCAATTGCTTGTCGCTTTCTAAATTTGGGTTCTGATGTGCGGGGAACGCGCATAAAGTGCGACCATTGGGAGGATTAGTAATCCGAAGATAAATTGCTGCCATTCGTGGTTCAGTCCGATGCCGACCAAAAATGATGTCAGGACTTGAAGAACCAAAACGCCAATCACAGTGAAGCCGTATCCACCGATGCCACCTAATAAGGACGTCCCACCAACAACCACGGCAGCAAGGGTCATAAACAAATAACTATCCCCAACGCCAATGAAACCGCCGCCGCTCCAACCAAGGAGAAAGATGCCCGTTAGCGCTGAGAAAAATCCGCTGAGCGTGTAGACGGAAACCCAATAGATGCGTTCTGAAATCGACACGCGTTTTGCAGACGTACGGTTTACACCGAGTGCATATAGATAGCGGCCAAAAACGGTATGCCGCATACCAACGATCAGCACTACCGCGATGATGATCCAAATGGCGATTACTGGTGGAATGGGAATTCCAAAAAATGATCCATTTAAGGCTGCTAAGTTGCTAAGCCAGCTTGGAACTGTAGCAAAAACATTGCCGCCATAGGCCGTTCCAATCGACGTGATTATTTGGATGCCCCCAGAAACTGCGAACCCAGTTCCCAGCGTCATAATGAGCGCTTGGCCCTGAAGGCGGAAGCTAAGAAAACCATTTATCAAGCCAATAAGCATTCCAACGAACAACGTGATTACGAGTGCTAACCACGGTGGAACGCCGAGGCTGATGAGATACAACATCCCCACATTGGCTGAACCAATAACGAATGGGATTGAAAGATCGAGACCACCAACCAGCGATACAAGTGTTTGACCGATACATGCCAAGCCAAGAAATGACGCAAAGAGCAACATCGATTTGATATTGTTAGTTGATGAAAACCCTTCGATGTTCATCGCTCCAATTGAAAACAGACCGATCAACACCATCAAGCCGATAAATGCGCTTTTGTTTTCAGAAACAAATTTCCCAACCGTCATCGTCAAAACAATGATCAGCAACAAGATGAGAGCTGAAATCACGTTCCAAATATTGAAGAAACCTTCCACGGTCAGAGAAAGCGTCACAAATAACAATGCTAAGATCAAAAATCCAAAAAACCCTAAGCGATACTTCAACCATGCTTGGTAAAGTTCACCTGGCCCCTCAGTTTCCTGATTTTCGTCGCCATGACTATCAAACTGTTTGACAAAAAACTGCCAAGCCCAAGCCGAACCAGCAAGGGTTGCGACAGCAAACAAAATGACTTGCTGGATAGGCTGTCCTTGAACCAAGCCAACCACCACACCGATCGCCGTTATGCCTAGTGCCAAAACCAAACCAATAAGGCGTGTTAGCAAAGTGCCCGTTTTATGTGTTGATGCAGAATTACTCAATTAGCTTGCTCCCGAATTGGAGCTTGGGAGGGATGGTGCTTGGGAGGAAGCAGAATTTTGGGTCAAAAAATAACCTGACATCAACAGCATGGATGTGACGAAGATTGCGACCAGAAGTCCAATGTTGCGAAAATCTGAGTTCGAAAAAATCACCCGCAACAAAATTGGCAGCGCAATAATTAGAATTGCTGCATAGATGAGCGGTTGTGCAAATGAGCTATACTCAATGTCACTGTCACTCAGTTGCACCACTTCAAGGGGCGCTGCAAAATTGATTGCAGGGAGTGCTTGCTTCGCCGTATCTGTCGCTGCCTCTAATGCCGTGTAATCAAATGTCGTATGCAAAATAACACCGAAGACAACAACTGACAGCACAACAAAATAGAGTAACGGTGAGAAGTTTCGGATGTGCCGTTGGATGAACGGCAGAGCGATTGTTAGCAGCAAAGAGACAACCAAGATTGTGCCGTAAGCAAGGTCAGTTACAAAGCTTTGAACAGCGCCAAAGTTGAATGTCGCAAGCACATAGGTAATCAAATATAGATTAAGCGCACCAAATAAAGACCCCATAACCGTGCCGCGTCCGCCCGCGAGCGAAGTGCCGCCTAGTACGAGTGCTGTTACAGCAATGAGTGTGTAGGTCGTTCCTTGGCTGGGATCTCCTGAGCTAATCAAAGCCGTATACGTAATGGCTGACAATCCGGCGAATACGCCTGCAATCGCATGGGCGCCAAAACGAACGGTCGTGATTGGAACGCCACTGGTATAGGCCGCCCTCTCATCTGATCCCATCAGTCTCAAATGAGTGTAGAAAGCTGTTTGTGTGAAAAGCAACCATGCAAGTGTTGCCACCACAAGGATCACCAAAACAGGCGAAATAATATCAATGCCTGCACCCCAGCTTTGCATCCATTCAGGTGCAAGGCCTCCAGGTCGGGGCAGAATGACAAGGTTTATGCCTGATAGCGCTAGAAAGCCACTGAGCGATACGATTATTGGTTGGACCCGTACATAAATCACAATCGCAGCCATCAAGACTTGATAAGCAATGCCAAGGCCAATCGCAAAAATGAAAACAGAGATTGGAGACCCTATCACCTCGGCGGCAGTAAGCTGGATAACAGAAACATTGATGAAGCCGATTAGAGGGCCAATGGCTAAATCCACAGTGCCCCGGCCTGCCGTTACGCTTGTCATAAGAGCATAGGTTGCAAGAATGAGAGGGGCTGAAACAATAATTGCAGCGCCAATTCCTGAGCTTGTCATGAGAGATGGAGATCTGATGACTGCAATGATCAAAAGCACAAACAGAACGGTAATTGGCATCAACAAATAAGGCGTTGTTCCGCTGCCAGAGCTAACTTCATCATTTTCAGCTTGAGTTGGAATTGTGCTTGCTGTCACATCGGTCATAGCGCTGACCGTTTTTTGTTTTTGTGAGCATCGAATTCGACAATCTTGATGTCTAGTCGTTTAGTGGCTGCAGTATCATCTGTAGCAAATGAAACAACGTTGTCTTGATCTGGATTTGATACGTCTGTGCTCTCAATATCTTGAGGCTGCAAAGGAGGGTTTTCACTCGAGTTCGGCTGTAGGGCTTCAGAAGAAAGCCCCTTTAATCCAAGACGATCTGTTTGACCGAACATGGCTTCAAGAATACGTTTTTGTTCAACCTGTTCCCCCGCAAAGGCATCAAAGGGACTGCCGTTTCGAAAAACGATAACGCGGGTGGCGAAGCCGATAAATTCTTCCAATTCGGAAGATAAATAAATCACAGATTTTCCAGATTCGGCAAACGTCCTTAGGTGTTTGTAGAGTTCAGTCTTCGCCCCCACATCGATGCCCCGCGCGGGGTCATTCAAGACGATAATATCAGGTCGCATGGCGAAGCCACGACCAATAAGCACTTTCTGCTGATTACCACCCGAAAGAGACGTGATCTTGTCATCAGCAAGGCCAAACTTAATAAGTAAGTTTTCAGTCTCTCGTGTGAAAATTGTTTTCAGGCTTACCCAATCAATGAACCCGAAAAAACCACCACGTGTTTTCTCGCGATAAAGTGGCATAGACATGTTTTCAAAGATGCTTAGTGAAGCGAAAATACCTTCCCGTTTCCGATCTCCAGAAACATAGGCAATTTTAGCTTTCACAGCTTCGCGAAGAGACTGGATAGGATGAAACACCCCCGCATTGTCGGATGAATAAACAAGCCCTTTTTCTGCCAGTTGCACACCAGCCAGAACCCGCACAAATTCATCTTGTCCTTGGCCATCAAGACCAGCGATCCCTACGATCTCACCTTTTAGAAGTTCGAAGTCTACGCTTTCAGCATCTGGCCAAATTTGAAGGCCGTGAGCCTGCATGACAACGCTGTCATCGACTGGAATGGGGGCCTTAAATTCAGCATGATTGTCGTCTTGGTCTTCGCCTGTCATCAAAGCGAGCAAATTCTTTTCAGTAATCTCTTCCTTCTCCAGAACACCAACATCTTTGCCATCTCTCAGGACGGTCGCTCGGTCTGATATGCGGATGAGTTCTGCAATTCTGTGCGTCACAATGAGAACAGTTGTGCCACCGTCTCTTAGTTCTCGCATCTTATCAAAAAGCCGTTCAGTGCTATCAAAATCCAAAGCGGCTGATGATTCATCAAGAATGAGAATTCGGGGGACTTGAAGGAGCCCTCGCCCGATAGTAATCCATTGTTTAATGCCAAGTGGCAATGTGCCTACGAGTGCATGGGGGTCGACTTCTTCCCCTGCCAATTCGCGCATCATTTTAGCAGCGCGCTGGACTTTTTCATTGAATGGTAAAGTCGAAGAAAACAGATCATCTGTTCCCATGAAGAGGTTATCGACAACTGTACTTTCGTCGGCAACAAGAACTTCCTGGTAAACTGTTGAGATACCAATCGCTCGGGATTCACCCGGTGTCGATGGTGTTTCTCCTAAGATGGAGACTTGTCCTTTATCAATGGGTAATACGCCAGAGACGATCTTAGCCATTGTGCTTTTACCACAACCATTACCGCCGACGATGGCATGTATTTCGCCCATCCGTGCAGAGAAGCTACAGCCATTGAGCGCGCGTGTCGGCCCAAAAAATTTGTATACATCGACCACAGAAATCGTGTTCTGCGCGACGGATGTAGCTGGCTGAGATGGTTGAGATTGCGACAAAACTTACCCTTATACGATCCGGACTGCCCATCACAGGCAGCCCGGTTTTCGTTTACTTAGCGTTTGTATTTTGTTGGATCAGCAGGCTTGTAGAAGAAGCCATCTAGGAAAGCAGAGCTACCCCAACGATCTTTACCAACTGGAAGCCAGTTAGGTGTGTTTGGATCGCAGCTTTCATCCATAACATTTTTCAGATCTTCAAAAGTTACGGTCACAGGATCAACCATGATAGATTGAACTTTAGGACCTTGACCCTGCAAAGTACGCATCATGATGTCCCAGATTAGTTCCATCTCATCTTGTGGCGGCCATGTTTGGATCGCACTAGAAATGTAATCTGGGTTTTTGCGCCAATGGCACAACGCACCGAGTTCACCACCGATTGCAACTGGAACGTCAGCACGACCGGATTGAGCAAGCGCGCGCAATACACCCATTTCAGCGGCAGATTGAACCACAACGCCGTCTAGTTTTCCTGGGTGTGTTGAAAGCCATTTTTGCACTTCACCTTGAGCGACCTGATCGGTCCACATGCCAGCGATTGAACCAACAACATTAATGCCTTCTGCTGTTGCCAGACCAGCCTTAACACCGCGATCCTGACTATCGGAAGCAGATGTTCCAGGAATGCCCTCTACAACAAGCACATTACCTTTACCGCCAATTTCCTTCGCCATCCATTTGCCGATTTCAAATCCTGCAAGCTGATAGTTTACAGATGAATTAACCGCATATTCTGATGTCAAATAGCCAGTGAGTGAGAATGTTGGAACACCCTTGTCGTAAGCATATTTAACAGTCTGGTTGAGCGCAGTTGGGTTTGAGCAACATACGATGACGGCATCGACACCTTGATCAACAAGTTGACGCATTTGTTGGATTTGTGTTGCATCTTTAAGGTTTGACTGGGTCACAACAACTTCAGAGATCAAGCCCAATTTTTTCCATTTAGGAATGATCACGTCTTGCAATTGCGACATCGCACCTGCACGCCAAGTGTTGCCAGCATATGAGCTTGCATATCCAATTTTCCAAGGTGGCGGATTCTTAGCCACAAAATCCTTGTAAATGCTCGCTTCAATCGGCTGAGCTGGGTCAAGCATTTCTGGATTATAAAGACGCTCACGCACCTCTGGATCAATATCGTCCAATCCTCCTGCTATCGCGCCAGTCGCGCACAGAGCTAACCCGCTCAATGCCATCGTTAATTTTCTTAAAATTCTCATTACTTCCTCCTCAGTTTTAGTCAATTTTAGGTTGGTATTTCTTGCGCCATTTACGGCACAGGCTTCACAAGCCAGGCTCCTCCGGCTCACTTTAGGGTCTTAATCGTAGAAACTGTGTGGAGCTTTTCTAAACGTGTTCCAATGCACTGGATCATGGCCAGTAACGACTAAAGCCCCGGTATCTTGTGCAATTTTATGCAATTTTGCGACAGAACGAGCCGCATCTACCGATGAACATACAAGACCTGGAAGAGCTTTGTCTTCCCAGTGATCAAGGGTGTAGGCAGCATCAATCGTAAGCAGCACGGGCCCTGTATTGGGAAGGGTGATCAAAAAGGACTGATGACCAGGCGAATGACCCGGCGTGAAAATCATTCGTATGGTGCCATCACCATAGAGATCATAATTATCAGTATACTCACCACCCAAGAACTTCCAATCAAGACCCGGACGATCAAAGTCAGCTCTTATATACGCACCCGCAGAAAACCAGTCTGGGTTAAACGCATAATCATATTCAATTCTTTGAACGATATGCTGTGCCTTACGAAAACGGCCAATGGCACCGGAATGATCGAGATGCAAATGCGATTGCATCACATAGCTCACATCTTCAGGCTCAACACCAACTGAACGACATTGATCAACGCAATTGTCTTTGACATTCATGACTGGGTCATAAGCATCAACAACAGCTCCCCAGTGACCGCGTTTGTCCATTGCAGTCTCAACAGCGTTTCCACCGTCGATAACAACGTTACCCTTTGGGTGCTTGATCAAGAACCACGGCACTGGAATTTCGAAATCTTCCTCTCCTTGGTTCATTTTGATATATTTAGTTTTGGTTCGAAGTGTTCCTGTTTGGAACATGAACAACTGAATATCAGAAGGTGAGTTTGATGTCGGTTGGGTCCGAGCACGGATATTAGGCGCAGGCGCTAGGTGGCTACTTGAACCCATATGCCGCACAGCGTTTGAATCACGCTCTACTTGTAGGCCTTGGTCATTAAATTCAAGAATCTTCATCATCAAGCTTTCTTATTATATTCAGTTACCAAGTAATCAGGCATCAGTGCGATCTTCAATAATTCTCAGGGCTTCGCGCAGATACTCTCTAAACAATGCATGGTTTTCGCTCATCGGGAAGTGCCCGATATCTTCCATTTCAATGTAGATGCCACCAGGAATATTCCGAGCCGTTTCTTCAGTCGCTTCAGGCGGCGTCAAATAATCGTAAGTGCCTGTCATCATAATGACGGGACACCTTTTGGTATCGATCTGGGAAAGTTGATCCGTGATGTTGTGGTCAACGGAGTAAAAATAAAGGTCGCCCTTAAACGCCTCTGACCCTTGGGTATAATAATGCCAAGTGAGCCAACGATCCTTTTCAGGACTCTGAGGGGCCATGAGATCCCAAACACCACTGGCACAAACTTGTGCAGCGTTTGCATGGGGATGTCTCCATAGATCAAGGAAGAAACCAGGAGCATGCGAGGCAGCTTCAACTGGAATGACAGCTCTAAAACGATCTGGATGTCTTAGCGCAAGTTGAAGCGCTACATTGCCCCCAAACGAGGAACCCATGAAAATTGGATTGTCGAGTTCCAATGCGTCACAAAGCTTCACAATGAAATTGACAAAATGATCGGCTGTTAAACGATATTCCTCTTCCCACCATTTCTTGTTGTGGGGCGGATCGGATTTGCCGTGTCGAGGTAGGTCATAGGCGATGACGTTGTAGCGCGATGTGAATTCTTCATCTTCGAGCAGGTCTCGCCATTGATGGTTATGACAACCTGCAGTGTGCTGACAGACTAACGGTGTTCCGCTACCATTTTGAAGATAGAAAACTTTGTATTCACACCCATCGACATCGAATGTTACATACCGTCCAGTTACTGGTGAGTGTTTTACCATGTTGCTAAGACTGCCTTACTAATCAGAGTATTGGTTGACGTCATACCGGCACCCCTACCTTGCGAAGCAGTTCAAACTGCACCGTGAAATTGCGCAGGTTCTGCATAAGAACAAGCGTATTCCCTTCAATCGTCAAATCTTTGCGAAAACTCGCTGACCAGATCCCATGGAACATTGGCTTGGGAACTGCCTGGGCAAATTCGCGCCATGTTTGCGCACTGGCGCGTAGCGCAAAATCGTAAGCATCCATGCCACCGGGCGTTATGTTCATACGGTAGACTTTACCATCGATCATTTCGACAATGACCTTTTCGTGCTCCATATCGAGCATGTAGGTGCAGGTGAAATAACGCGCCATGGCGGCGATCGTTTTATTTTGATCAGAGGCTTCACTGAATTTTACGGCCCAGTCACTAACAGTCATCGTCTGTCCCAGTTCCTGCTGCGCTTGGAAGAGTGAAATTGAATAGCTCAGCACCCACTAAGCATAGGCTACCGCCCACCAAAGCAGGATTCAAATCTTTGTTTGTTTGCAACGCCTGCTCTCCTCCAAACAATTGTTCCATATATTGAACGCTTTACAATATGTCGAATACTGATCATTATGGGAGTTAGAGTCAAGCTCAGTTTTTAAAAAATAGAGATAAAACCAGTTTCAATCACCTGACATAAAAAGAGAAAATTTGTGGATCGGATAAAGAGAAAAATGGGCGTGCAGGAACCAGATAAAAAACCAAAACTGGTACCAGCACTTGTTAAAGGCGCAAACGTTTTAGACATTGTTGCAAAGTCACAAAAAACTCTCAATATCACTGAAATTGCAGAGGAAATTGGAATTGCGAAGAGCAGCGTCCACGGAATTTGCGTAACGTTGACTGAACTAAACCTGCTGCTAAAGAAGCCTGATCAGACCTATCAATTAGGGCCTCACATTATGCGATGGGCGAATCGGTTCACCTATGAATCTGACGTCGCAACAGAGTTCGCCACAATCTGGGACGAAGGTAGTAGCTTACCAGGTGCTACAATTACGTTGTCCGTCTTAGAGGGCAGTGAAGTCGTTTATATCGCGGCACGGAACTCGGAATTGTCAGTGGGTTATGATTTTCGGATAGGGATGAGATTGCCTGCCGTGTTCACTGCAACTGGCAAATCTTTTTTGAGTTATATGTCCGAAAGCGACGTGCGCCGTCTCATCGGGACGACTTTCCCCAAACCTCTTACCGACAACAGCGTTCAAGATCTGGATACATTGATTGATGAATTAGCCGTCATTCGCGCTCAAGGTCATTCAGTTGATTGTGAACAGGTCAAACTGGGTATGGTCTGTTATGGGGTCACTGTACTGAACTCTAATAACAAGCCAATTGCCGGCGTTGCCGTGAGCCTATCAACAGATGCCATTGAAGAAATTGGTGAAGCAACGGTTATTCAAAACATCAAGGATATATCGAAGAAAATTTCGTTTCGGCTTGGCGCTGAATTATAGACCTTTACTTATCAAACGCTGTTATCGGCAAAACATTATTTTTAGTTCTTTAAGCTTTCCTTTGAGAGCGTCATAAATTTTTTCCATTGAATGCACCGTATGGTCTGTGAAGATTATAATACGGCTCCTACACCTCCAACTTTACTTCCTAATCCACATCGTCCTTATGAACGGCTTCCCGTTTTTGGATCACCCAGCTGACGTGTTTTCAGGGTTATCGCCGCACCACCTTCGAATAGATGATGCTTGCATCACCGTAACGGCCAAGGAACGTGAGAAATTAGGATGGCATCGATTGAGGATAGTCAGATAAAACAGAGTTTAGTTTTTAAAGTGGTAGGCGCGGAGGGACTTGAACCCCCGACCAGACCGTTATGAGCGGTCGGCTCTAACCAACTGAGCTACACGCCCTACCAAGCCAACGAATTGGCTAATGTCGCTATATCACGCAGAACGCACGATACAAGACCTTATTCACGGAACAATATGCCATGCGAACAAAAGAGGCTAGATTTTTATAGTAATGCACGGTCAAACTCTTGCCACGAAGCGCTGGCATTCCTCCTATATTAAACAGGGAAACAATTATGAAATTTCGACCTTTCAAAAGTTCTTTTTTATCAGCACTCACCATCATCACATCACTCGCTCTAACAGGCCTCAGTCTAACGGGCGCGCACGCCCACGACAAACCCATACCAAGGTTTTCTATCCTTGGGACTGGCACCATCGTGACAGAGCCGGACATTGCCTATATTTCAACAGGCATCATCAGCGAGGGTGAAACGGCTGAGGAAGCTCTCAGTAAAAATTCCAACAGCATGGCCCATGTGTTTGACGTTTTAGAAGAGGCCGGCATTGAGCGCAAACATATCCAAACCTCGAACTTTTCCGTCCAGCCACGCTATGTGCATCACCGCGCATCATCAGGCGATGAGCGCCGCCCACCGCGTATTGTGGCTTACGAAGTGAACAACACCGTAACGGTGAAAATTGTTGAACTTGAAAACACAGGCAAGATAATCAGCGAAGTCGTCAAGTTCGGCTCCAACTCGCTCGGCAATATCCGTTTTGATGTTTCAAACCGAGAACAATTGATGGATAAAGCACGGGTGAAGGCTGTTGCTGATGCAAGACGCAAGGCAGAGATTTACACAAAAGCCGCTGGCGCATCACTTGGCAAAGTGCTCGGAATTTCAGAAGGCGGCGCTGGCCGCCGACCTCCCCAATTCAAAGGTGTCGCAAAAGCCCTCCCCATTGCAGAAGCGGCCCTTGCACCCGTATCAGGTGGCGAAGCATCAATTTCCGTTCGCGTAAACATGACGTGGGAATTGGTGCAGTAAAACTAAATACAAAAATATTTCATCGCTCCACCTGCGCTTTCAGCTAGCTTTATAACCGATAAAACAATACAAGTTTCGGGCATATTCGAGTGTCCTGTAAACGTGGGTGTTTTTTGAAAAATAATCTAGATCATTTCGTCACCAAAGGTGGCGTAACCTTCGCGGGTGCGCATCTCATTATTGATCTTTACGATGCGCAGCAATTGGATGATCAAGCCCATATTGAGCGCACGATGCGCGCCTGTATTGAAGCCTCTGGGGCGACTTTATTGCATATCCATTTGCACCCCTTTGAACCCACAGGCGTAAGCGGCGTGGCGGTTTTGGCGGAGAGCCATATTTCCGTTCACACATGGCCAGAGGCAGGCTTCGCAGCCTTTGATGTCTTTATGTGCGGCGATACCGAACCAGAAAAATGCATTGATATTCTCGCCGACGCTTTTAAAGCGAATAAGGTGGAAGTGACAAACCTCAAACGCGGCGACAAAGTGAGCTAAACAACATGACTGACACGTCAAACACGCCCTCCTTAAATGACGGCTGGGTAAGCGAAACATTGCACGACGGCATCCAGTTTTCTTTCAAAATGGACCGCGTTTTATACGAGCAAAAAACCGAAGAATGGCACCTCACGCTTATTGAAAACCCACTGTTTGGCAAAGTGTTGATGCTGGATGGCGCAACACAAGTCACCACCAAAGACGAGTTCATTTATCACGAGATGATGAGCCACGTGCCGCTGTTTGCTCATGGCAAGGCGAAACGTGTTTTGATCATCGGCGGCGGTGATTGTGGCTTGGCGGAAGAGGTGTTGAAGCACAAGGGCGTCGAGTGCCTCACCCAAGTAGAAATCGATCAATCCGTCGTCGATTTTTCCAAAGAACATTTCAGCGAGTTCAATGCGCCTGTGTTTGACGATCCGCGCTTTGATTTGGTGATCGCCGATGGCGCGGCCTATGTGGGCGAAACGAGCGACCGCTTTGATGTGGTGATTATCGATTCAACCGACCCTGTTGGCCCAGGTGCCGTGCTCTTTACCAAAGAGTTCTACACCAATTGCAAAAAATGCCTCACAGATGGCGGCATTCTGGTCACTCAAAACGGCGTGCCATTTTTGCAAGAAGACGAACTGGTAAGCTCTGTGCGCCACTTCTCAAACTTGTTCCAAGACGCCTACGCCTACATCGCCGCCGTGCCAACGTATATCGGCGGCCACATCGCACTGGGCTGGGCAAGTGATGATGAAGGCCTACGACGGGTGAGCGTGGAAACGTTGCAAGAACGGTTTGCAGCGGCTGGCTTTGAAACGAAGTATTATACCCCTGACGTGCACGCCGCGAGTTTTGCTTTGCCGAAGTTTATTCTGGATGCGGTGGAAAAGGGGCGACGGGGGTAGAGCGTTTTTAGATAGTGAGAATACAACTCAAATACCAAGTAGAGACTTCAAAACAGGTTGCAGCCACTCAAAGGTTTTAGGGAATAGTTTCACTATAGGAACTGTAACCATTGTTACACCACTCGCGCCATAAACAGATACCTTCAACAAATTTTTGACCAGATTATAGAGACCAACTGTTGCATCATGGCCAACTTGCTCAGCAACTTTATCAACTCCCTTGTCCAAACTCTTTATAAGTATTTTTGATTTTTCCAATGCCCAACTCGCAAGAGATTTGAGGATATTGTTTACCACCTCCAAGACATCTGCAGCCAATAAATCATTACTGACTAAGATTTCCTCTGGCGTGAAATCGCTTACCAAGACATTCGCAAAACCGCGCAAAGCCGAAACAATCTCTGAATCAACCGCACCTTGTTCTACAAGCGGCTCCAATTGATCCACTACATTCTCGGCAATAATCGAGATTTCTTTGATTTCATCTTCTGAAAATGCATCCCGACCATGTGATGCTTTAAATGCTCGCCATTCTGGAAACTTATCAATCGTTCGCTCAAATTGGAGATGCAAGCTATGCATCCCAGCGGCAACGTCTGCTGACCATTCCTCTAATTGTGAATTCACCAAATGACCCAGTTTTTCCTGATCATGACCAAGTGAAAACAAAGTTCGCTCATTGGGAACTTCAGTTGGAATTTTATCACGAAGTTTTTCGAGGTACTTCAACACTCGGGGATCAATGTTAGATTCACTCGAAATACCTTGGATAACGTCTTCAACTTGATCAATTAGCGAACCAAAAGCTGCTTCAATCGAGGCTCCAGACAAGTCATCTTGTGCCTTAGTATTGGGTAGCGTTAAGAAGTCTCCCCGCCATTCAGGTTTGATGCTGGCAGGTTCTTGCGGTGGTATATCGTCAGATAAGCTCAGCGCTAATACTTCCAGAGTCCCATCCATCAACTCTTGAATTTTCGCATTCACCTCAGCGGGCCCTTGCTTCCAAAGCTCCTCATCCAAGGTCGCGATGCGAACATCTAAGTCTTCCAGCAGATCATTCGGCACATCAATCGTCTTACCGCCGTCAAGCCGCGCCTGATACCAATCACGCCACACATGCCATTTGTCTCCTGCATTCGACAGAGAGCCCTTCAACTCCCCCCAACGCTCAAGGGCCTCCGCAGGCATTGGTTGAGTGCGCCATGAGGGCTCCCCTGCAAGGTCGCGGGCGGCGTGTTCAATCTCATCACCTTGCTCAATGGCACCTTCAAGAAAAGCACAGTCCTGCAAACTTTCGTTCCAAAAAGCATCGATAAGAGTTGCTGCATAGGAAAAATTGACCGCATGGGCAGCGGCATCACTGATGACGACATCCGCTCCAGTAGCAAAAGCTGCATGGGTCGCCGTACGCTCGGCAAGCCCAGAAGCGTTGAAGTATGCGGCTTTCGCAGCCAAAAAATAAATATTGTGGGTTGGATACCTCAAAGCAGCCCAAGGTATTGTTACAGCCCTAAGAACTGGTAAAAGTACTCTGCTTTCAAAATTTTCATCGTTTTTCGCTTCAACAATATAAGGAAGCGACCTCAAAGCAGCGCGAGCGGCAACCACTTGTGCAACAGCAGGTGGACGCTGTTCAAACCACGCCTCAAGCTCTTCTCGCGTTTTTATTTCTAAAACATCCATGCCCTGCCCTTTTTACTTATATTAAACCTAGGCAGTCTGCGAATTTTAAACAAGTCGCTCCGTTTTTTTAATCAATCCCGTACACATAGTTCACCCCTCACCCACCCCAAAACGCAAAAACCCCAGCTCAAGAGCCGAGGTTTTTGACAGGAAAGAAACAAAGTTTTGGAGGGAGGTTTTGTCTCTTTGGGAGGAGAGGGAGGGTTAGCCTTCGCTGCGTTTTTCAACCACGCCAGCAATGGATACACCCAGTGCCACATGACCGATTAAGCTTGCTTGGCTCAGCGCATTAAAGCCGAAGAATGGCGGGAAGCCTGCGAACAAATGCGCCATGATGTACATTGCGAAGATATAAAGCGCGACACCATAAGCAGCACCTGTTGCCCACCACGGAAGGTTCGGCAATACGGCGTTAGAGATTGGGCGTGCGCCCACCATATAACCAAGGGGGAAGGCAACAAGGCCTGTTACCAAATGAATGCCATTAGCAACCGCATTACCGACCGCGTTAGCGCTCGCTGCGCCAATTGCGCCGAATGTCTCTTTACCAATGCCAAGCGATGATTTCACCAGACCAACAGGCGTCAGTGCGCCACCCATATAAAACGGAGCCAATACTTTCGACCAAATTTCCCAAACGCCGAGGGAGACAACGCCTGCAAGCAGTGTTGTTGTTAAAACAGTTGAGAGGGAGATGTTATTATTATGAGCGTGGTCAAAAGTAAAAAGTGACATTGTTATATTCCTAAATCTTGCCGCTGGAAGAAACGGCTCGTTGCGTACAACTATGATTTAGTAACGGTCATTTACACATACCAATAACGCTGCATGAACCCCGCGTTATTTTCGGGGTCTGCATATTGACACAAACGTTATTGAAAATTTCAAGCAGTTAAAGCTTGGCGCCAACGCTATTGCGAGCGTTGAAGTTTGTCTTCGCCGCCAAGCAGTGTTTCAACGGCTAATTCTTGAAGCCAAGAAAGTTCGCTGGTTTCCAAACCCAAAAGCTCGGCACAACGGTAGGCAAAATTGTCTTCTAACGTGTGCAATTCTTCATCACACACTGCAATTTCCCACATTTCGCGCACGCAATCAGCGCGTTCGACAACGGTAGAAATCGATTTGATATAAGTTACCAAAGCAGGCAAATCGGGAGCAAGAGCACTATCGTCGCATAATTCCTCTGCCAATTGCTGAGATGTCTCATCATCAAGGTCAAATTTTGCTTGAACCATATTGGCTAAAAACGAAGTCTCTGACGGTTTTACAACCTTATCAGCCTTCATCATATGAATGGTCATAACGATACGAGCCAAATTTCGTCTGAAATGTGGTTGCTGCAACATAGATGGCGCCACTATTCCGAAAGCGTCCAAATAATTTTCAATATCAATGCTCATATCACTCCCTTTGATATTCTATGCAGACTGACGATCTAAAGCAGCTGACTGCCTAAATTCGTACCTCAACCATGCGTACACATACAGTAATTTTCCTCACGAGTCAGTTTTTTTGTAAAACAAGGTTGTCCTTTTCAAAACATAACTCGCTCAATTGACCTTAATGAAGGTTTTCCTATTACGCAAAATTAGGCGAAAATCATGTCGCCCTGTTCATCAATAACACGGCGTGCCTTTGCAAGCGTCGCCTCTTCCGCACTCTCTTTGCTTGGGTATGTATCAGCACGTATCAACATGTGACTTTTCTCAACGCCGTCAATTTCCTTGGCAATCGTGCCCGCAAGTCGAAACTGCGATCCGTCTTTCATCGGTGCAGGCGTAATTTTATAGCCGTTATAATCAATGGAAACGGACGGTTTTCCTGGCTTTGGCACACTTTCCCCGCCACCAAACAGCTTTTTTAAAAACGACATGAAATCGATCCTTTAAACATCAACGCTCCCTTAATATTGCACCCAGTTACTTGATGCCTGTCAAGCTTTTGCGGCCAATCTTACATAAAGCCACAAAAAATCCCGCAGGCTATATGAACCTGCGGGATGATATTTTCTAACGATGTAAATCGTCTAGCTATCCAAGAAAGAACGCAATTTCCGCGACCGGCTTGGGTGCTTCAATTTCCGCAACGCTTTCGCTTCAATCTGACGAATACGTTCGCGTGTAACAGAAAATTGTTGTCCAACCTCTTCCAGTGTGTGGTCGGTATTCATGCCGATACCAAAACGCATCCGCAAAACACGTTCCTCACGCGGGGTGAGTGACGCCAAAACGCGGGTCGTTGTTTCACGCAAGTTCGCCTGAATGGCGGCATCAATTGGCAAAATCGCATTTTTGTCTTCAATGAAATCACCAAGATGCGAATCTTCCTCGTCACCAATCGGCGTTTCGAGGGAAATCGGCTCTTTTGCGATTTTCAAAACCTTGCGCACTTTTTCAAGCGGCATAGCAAGCTTGTTCGATAACTCTTCCGGCGTTGGTTCACGACCAATCTCGTGGAGCATTTGACGGCTTGTGCGAACGATTTTGTTGATCGTCTCAATCATGTGCACAGGAATACGAATTGTTCGCGCTTGGTCAGCGATTGAACGGGTGATTGCCTGACGGATCCACCATGTCGCATAGGTCGAGAATTTATAACCACGGCGATATTCAAATTTATCAACCGCTTTCATAAGACCGATATTGCCTTCTTGAATGAGATCCAAGAATTGCAAACCGCGATTGGTGTATTTCTTCGCAATCGAAATCACGAGACGGAGGTTTGCTTCCACCATCTCTTTCTTCGCTTGGCGTGCTTCGCGCTCGCCTTTTTGCACCATATGAACAATGTTGCGGAACTCACCAGTTACAAGACCTGTTTCAGAGGCCAAGTGCTGAATTTCCGCACGCAAATCAGAAACGCGCGTTTCTTCCGAGTTAGAAAACTCTTTCCAGCCGCGACCCGTAAGCTCACCAACATTTTCAAGCCAGTTAGGGTTCAGTTCTGACCCCTGATAATGCTCGATAAATTGTTCGCGTTTCACGCCATAAGATTCAGCCAGCCTTAGAAGACGGCCTTCATAGCCGATCAGCTTTTTGTTGATGTCATAAAGCTGTTCAACAAGCGCTTCAATCCGGTTTTGGTTGAGCGACAAGGACTTAACATCCGTCTCAATTTCCTCGCGGAAACCCTTCATCTTCTTGCTGTCGCTACCTGATTGGTCGCCATCGGCAAGTGTTGTTTCAACAAGCTTATCTTGCAGCTTGCGAAGCTTCGCATAATTGTTCGCGATGCGGTCAAAGGTGGAGACAACTTCAGGCTTAAGCTCAGCTTCCATCGCAGCCAATGAGATATTGTTTTCCAAATCCTCATCGTCTTCGTCTTCGTCACCCTCAGTACCTTCGCCATTTTCAGGACGACGGTTTTCTTCTTCTTTTTTCGCTTCCTGCTCTTCAGCAGTTGGCGCAGCGGGTGCTTGCTTGGCATCAGGGCCAGCATAGGTCGCTTCAAGGTCGATAATGTCGCGCAACAGAATTTTCTCTTCTGCCAGCTCATCACGCCAAATAATAATCGCTTGGAATGTCAAAGGGCTTTCGCAAAGCCCTGCAATCATCGCCTCACGACCTGCTTCGATCCGCTTAGCAATCGCAATCTCGCCTTCACGAGAAAGCAGCTCAACAGAACCCATTTCGCGCAAATACATGCGCACAGGGTCATCGGTTCGGTCGGTTGGTTCTTTTTTAGCGGTGGTGGCGACAGCAGTTGACTTGTTTGCTTCTACAAGTTCTCCGCCCGAGCTTTCACCCTCTTCTTCGCCTTCATCATCTTCAACCACATTAATGCCCATATCAGACAGCATGGACATGATGTCTTCAATTTGCTCAGACGTCACTTCGTCTGATGGCATTACGTTGTTAAGTTCATCATAAGTGACAAAGCCGCGCTTCTTGGCGACTTTAATCATCTTTTTGACGGCGGCGTCTGTCAGGTCAAGAAGCGGTCCATCTGTATTCTCGCCTTGAGAATCCCCAGCGCTTTTCTTTTCCGTGGCTTTCGTTGCCATTCATGTTCTCCAGGTGTTGGTGGCTAAAAGCCACCGCAAGGGGGTGATCAAACCGCCTCGCCAACTCGTTTCTTCTGCATCTGGTTAATGGCTTAAACATCACTGTCTTCGGCCCGCCCGTCAGCGTCCGAATCTTAAATATCAGGTGTGAGTTAAGTGTCGATTAACCTTAGTGCCGAACCTCAAATCTTTCTTTCCGCTTCCAACAATGGCTGTCTACGGGCCTCAGATGTGTCATTCCCCTTCAATATGCTCACTAAAAGCCCCTCAAAAAAGGTGGCTCCTAGCCATTTGGCATATCTTCTAAGTTGCCGAGTAAGACATCATCTTCATCGACACTGACAATTTGTGCATTTACGTCTAGCAGTCTCTCAAGGTTTAATTCGCTTTCGTCATTTGCGTAAGCGCGTTCGGCTGCCTTCAACTCTTTATGTAATGTATGTGCGCGATGATGCAAGGCTTGAGCTTGCTTGTAACCCATTTCTGCCACAGAAACTGGCGCTTTTGGACCGATTTGCCACATATGGAGGCCATTTACCGCTGCTTCAATGCGAAAAACTTCATCTTCAAGCCCTTCTCGCACCAAAAATAACCGCAATTGTGAGGCCGAAAACTCGTGTCCTACAGCAACGCTGTTCAATAAACCTGACTGTAACTTGGCAAGAACCGCGTTTTTGAATCTTAGTTCTGAGAAGCTTTCAAAATAATCATTCAGCAATTCGGGGTGGTTCATCAAGGTCGCAACAAGCACCACCTCACGCGAGATTAACGGCTGACCGCGACCATAATTCTTAGACGTTAGAGGGTTTTTTCTAAGACGGTCTGTAATCATGGGGCCATTATTGCGCCCGCCGCCTCGTCCGCCATTAAATCCGCCACGACGGTTTGAGAAATCTCGATTATAGCCGCCACCGCCCTTGTTGTACGAACGGCCATAGTTGTTTTGCCCATACCCGCCATTGGCGTACCCACCACCTGATTGACCAGCAACACCATTGGGTGAGAAGAACGACTGCATTTTATCGCGAAAGGCTTGTTCATAATGACGACGAACATTTTGGTCCGCAATGGACCGAATAAGGTCTGAAAAACGCGCCTCTAAGGCAGCCTTGCGCTCTGGCGTATCAAACGTTCCGCTCTCAGCCTCCCGCACCCAAATGAGGTCTGAAAGACTGCGCGCGTCGTTTAACAACTCCTCAACGGCCTCCACACCTTCAGCATTGATGAGGTCGTCAGGGTCTTGACCATCTGGCAGCATTGTAAACTGCACCGTCTTACCGGGCTTCAAGAGCGGAAGCGCGACATCGACAGAACGGTTCGCCGCCCGTTGGCCTGCTTCATCACCATCAAAGCATAAGATTGGCTCGTCAGCGATTTTCCATAAAAGGTGCAATTGCTCGCCCGTAAGCGCAGTACCCAGCGGTGCGACCGCCTCTGGTATGCCTGCCTGAGCTAAGGCAATCACATCCATATAGCCTTCAACAACGACAATCCTTTTACGGTCGTAGGCTACTTTTCTAGCGTTCGCGGCATTATATAAAACGGATCGTTTTGAAAACAGCGGTGTCTCAGGCGAGTTCATGTATTTGGCTGGATTATCCGCAGACATAGCGCGTCCACCAAAGGCAATTACCCGCTCGCGCAAATCAAGAATTGGGAACATAATGCGGTCGCGGAATTTGTCATAGGATACAGGCACATCAGGACCAGAAACAACCAAGCCCGCCTCTACCATTTGGTCATGCTCAACGCCTTTTGAAACCAAATATTGCTTCAATGCTGAACGATCACGCGGCGCAAAACCGATACCAAAATGCCGTTGCGTTTCTAAGCTCAACCCGCGTTGTTGCAGATACCCACGCGCCGCCGCACCAAGCGGGCCTTGTAATTGTTCAAGAAAGAACTGCTGGGCAAACGCCACAACATCATAAAGCGAACCACGCTTTTTCTCGCGCTCCACCTCGCGCGGATCAAGCTTTGGTAATGCGACACCCGCCTCATCGGCAAGACGTTCCACCGCTTCAGGAAAAGACAGGCCTTCTTTCTCGGTCAAAAACCGAAAATGATCCCCCGTCACACCACAGCCGAAGCAATGATAAATATTGCGGCGATCGTCCACGTGGAAGGATGGCGTTTTTTCATTGTGAAACGGACAACAAGCCCAAAAATCGCCCTTTTGCGGCTGGCTCTTACGCTTATCATACGTCACTCGCCGCCCAACAATGTCGGACAGGGTCAATCGGTTTCGGATTTCATCCAAAATCTGAGGAGTAAAGCGGGCCATAAATGAGGTATCGTAGGTATTGAGCTTTGTTTCAAGCACCATTGATGTGGATTACGGGAACAAACGTAATTTAGGACCACGATCTCGTTAATTCGTCACCAAACCAGCGCCAAAACACACAGCCCCGCAATCGTCAGCAAGCTCTTATCAATCAGGCCCAGCGGCATTAACAAGAAATCAGGTGGCTTTCTGTCTTTGGGGTGTTTGCGTAAGAACCACAGCAAAATCAGTCCGCCCCAACTAAAAACCACACCAAGCAGATAAAGCCCGTCCGTTCCGCCATAGGCTGAGTGTTGCAAATGGTTGACCAGCAATGCGCCAATCGCCACGAAGAGACAAAGGAACGCCAGCGCGGTTGCATTTTCAGAGAGGAATGAAAGATTAACCTGTGGGTCGCGGTACGATTGCCAAAGCGCACTAAAAGCAATCAGAAAAAGGGCAACAGCAATAATCATAATCAGTCACCCACTACTCTACACTCACCATGCTCTGAATTAACCGAGCAGTTCTTTCACAATGCATGACGCTTTGCCAAAATCCATTTGCCCTGGATATTCGCCCTTAAGCACGCCCATCACTTTACCCATATCGCGCAAGCCTTCAGCCCCGCAATTAGAAATGGCATTTTGGCAGGCTGTTTTTGTGGCTTCTTCATCAAGCTGGGTTGGTAAAAAACCTTGAATGATAGAAATCTCTTCGCGCTCTTGTTCAGCAAGTTCTAACCGCCCTGCCCCATCATAAACGCGTGCCGATTCTTCTCGCTGCTTGACCATTTTTGCCAACACATCAAGAATCTCTTCATCAGAGGTGCGCCCGTCACCGCCTTTGCGCTGCATAATATCGCGATCCTTGATCGCAGCCGTAATAAGGCGAAGCGTATTGGTTTCGCATTTGTTGCGAGCATGCATTGCTGTTTTAAGAGCCGCAGAAATTTGATCACGCATTAAGAGAAGGCCTTTAATTGCCACAGTGGAGTGATGGAGCAGATCATAAATAGACGTATATCCACAGGCAACACAATAAAATTTTCTAAACCATTGTTTTTATTGGTCTTCAAATTTAGTTGAAATATTGACCTTGCCGCTCGTTTCTCTTATCACCCCTTTAATCTTTGAAAATCGACAAATATCTCACCTGCCGACATAACGACGCGCGGGGTGAGCACAAAGGAGCCAGAAGAATGAGCGCATGGATTGACCCAACCCCAACCGCCGTTTTGGTTCTTGCCGATGGAACAGTCATTCAAGGCATGGGCCTTGGCGCTGAGGGCGCGGTTGAAGCAGAAGTTTGCTTCAACACAGCGATCACCGGCTACCAAGAAATCCTGACCGACCCGTCATACGCTGGACAAATCGTCACTTTCACTTTTCCGCACATCGGCAACGTTGGCGCGAATGATGACGACATGGAAACAGTTGCCGAAGCTGATTTAAATGGCGTGCGTGGTTGCATTATCAAAGCAGACATTACAGAGCCTTCAAATTACCGCTCAACCCGCCACCTCGACCAATGGTTAAAGGCGCGCAACATTATCGGCATGGCTGGCATCGACACGCGCGCGCTGACAAATCTTGTCCGCGAAAACGGCATGCCGAATGCTGTGATTGCTTATAATAAAGACGGTAAGTTCGACATTGATGCGCTAAAAGCAAAAGCTGCTGCATGGCCGGGCCTTGTTGGCATGGATTTGGCGAAAACAGTCACGACTGAAAAATCATATGAGTGGACAGAAGCTCCTTGGGTTTGGAACGAAGGCTTCAAGAAAGCTTCTGAAACTCCCTATCATGTGGTCGCTCTCGATTTTGGCGTGAAGCGCAACATTCTCCGCCTGCTTGCAGGTCTTGGCTGCAAGGTAACAGTGTTGCCAGCCAATGCCAGCGCTAGCGATGTAACAAGCCTCAACCCTGATGGCGTGTTCTTATCAAATGGCCCCGGTGACCCTGAAGCAACCGGCGCTTATGCAATTGATACAATCAAAGCAGTGGTTGCAGCAGACATTCCAACTTTTGGTATTTGTCTCGGCCACCAAATGCTCGCGTTAGCTCTTGGCGCAAAAACGATGAAAATGCACCAAGGCCATCACGGCGCAAACCATCCGGTAAAAGACCACACAACCAGCAAGGTTGAAATCGTCTCCATGAACCACGGCTTTGCGGTTGATGGTTCAAGCCTTCCAGATGGTGTTGAAGAAACGCATATTTCTCTGTTTGACGAATCCAATTGTGGTTTGGCCGTTACAGGAAAATCTGTGTTTTCCGTGCAGCACCACCCAGAAGCATCCCCTGGCCCACAAGATAGCCATTATCTCTTCCGCCGGTTTGTGAATCTCATGCGCGCCCGTCGCCAAGAGGCGCTGTTGCCAGAGCACGAACAGGCATAATTGGCTGACAACTAAAATTATTTGGTTACACGAACATCGCCATGGCCTGCATCCCGTGGCGAGAATATGCGTATGACCCAACCAAAGAATCCGCCGAAGAAAAAGCCGAAGACCGCGTAGACGAAACCAGACAAGGTCGCTGGTATGCCGAAGGTGTAATCTTTCAGCATGCCTTGCATCACCTTTTCGTCGCCCTCTGCAAAGAGATAAATCGGCTTATAAAGATCGTTGCTGGTTTTAAAGGTCTTCACTTGGTGAGTTAAAGTGTCAAACCGCGACAGAGCAATCTGCATCGACCGCCCTCTGTCTTTCAAAAATGGTGCTGAGGCTTGGCTATAAGTTTCCAATGCGGTCTCACGGGTTAAACCGTTTTTTGCAACATCTTTGTCAAATTGCTCAATCACCGTTTGCAGTTCACCCAGAGCGCCGCCAATGCGTTGTTCGTATTGGCTCGCCATTTCCGGTCCTTGTGCAAGTCCTGACGCACCAAAAAGACCGAAAATGAGAATGACAATACGTCCAAACATTGCGAGGCAAGAACCTTAAAGCTGAGTTGCGTTAAACGAATCACAAGCTTCCAGTTTGCCAGATTGATAACCACGACCAAACCATCTTTTGCGCTGGGCAGATGTGCCGTGATTGAAGCTTTCTGGCACCACATAACCTTGCGTGCGTCTTTGAATCGCATCATCACCAATTTGTGTGGCAGCATTAAGAGCTTCACCAATATCGCCTGCTTCAAGATAGCCTTTACCGGATGCATAGTTGGCCCAAATACCAGCGAAACAATCAGCCTGTAGCTCGACACGAACAGACATGGCATTTTCTTGCGCTTTGCTCATTGTGCGGCGGCGTTTGTTGAATTCTGGCAAAACACCAATCAAATTTTGAACATGGTGGCCAACCTCGTGCGCCAACACATAGGCTTGCGCAAAATCACCAGGCGCTTCAAAACGACGACGAAGCTCATCATAAAAACTAAGGTCGATATAAACCTTGCTGTCTGCTGGACAATAAAACGGCCCAGAAGCAGAAGAGGCTGCACCACACGCTGAACGTGTTTGACCTGTGAACAGCTGCAAGACGGGTCTTTGATAGCGAGCATTACGCTCAGCAAAAACTTGCTCCCAAGCATCTTCTGTATCAGCCAAGACCACGCGAACGAATTGGCTCATTTCATCATTAGCAGGGCGACCATTTTGTGGGGCAACCGATTGCTGCTGCCCGCCTGTCAAACCGCCAAGACCACCGCCGCCACCACCTAAAAAGGTCAGCGGATTAATACCGAAGACGAAATAGGCAATCAGGCCAACAATGATGAGACCAATTCCGCCACCACCACCAGCACGACGAACCCCGCGTCCACCACGACCTGTTGGGACACGAAACCCGCCTCGGCGGCCTCCACGCACATCTTCTACATTCGAACTTTGTCGACGACCTTTCCAACGCATGATTAAGAATTCCCCTGTTCATTCTTCATACAATTACAACTTTACAGTGCCCTACTTATAAGGCGCTGCCATTGATTTGTCCTCTGTAAAGAGGTCGAAAAAAGGCCATTGTCCCCTAGCAAACCGACCTTCGACCCGCATCAAGATAAAAACCATGTATTTTTCACGACTTTATTCACTAGAATCGTCAATCAGCCCTTTTCAACAGTCAATCATTTGCCTATAGAAAAGCCTTAGCCACGACATTGAATAGCACGTCACCCGGTCGCCCTCAGCGTCACGGGTTTTTTGCAGAACCTCCCTGTCGTATAACTAAAAAAAGCAGGTCCTTATGCCAAGAAGAACAGACATTTCCTCCATCCTCATTGTCGGGGCTGGACCCATTGTTATTGGTCAAGCTTGTGAATTCGATTACTCCGGCACCCAAGCCTGTAAGTCGCTGAAAGCGGAAGGCTACCGGATCATTTTGGTGAACTCCAATCCCGCCACCATCATGACAGACCCTGAGCTTGCAGATGCCACTTATATCGAACCGATCACGCCCGAAATCGTGGCGAAGATTATCGAGAAAGAAAAGCCAGATGCCATCCTGCCAACCATGGGCGGACAGACGGCTCTCAACTGTGCGTTGTCTCTCAAGAAAATGGGCGTCTTAGAAGAGCACAATGTCGAGATGATTGGCGCGACGGCTGAGGCTATTGATAAAGCCGAAGACCGCGACCTCTTCCGCGACGCCATGCAGAAAATTGGCCTCGATACGCCGCATGCTGCTTTCGTGAATACAACGGAGCTAAAAAAGCGCTTCGAAGACGAGTATAATGCCAAACGCGCTGACGTTGCCAAACAGGGCAACAACGAAGCGCTCGAAACATTCGAAACCCAGTGGATGGAAGGCGAGCGCCATCGCCGTGAAGAGCACCGCCTCACCGCACAACTTCAAGCCTTGAAAGCAAGCGAGACGACAGGGCTTCCAGCCATTATCCGCCCAAGCTTCACCATGGGCGGCCAAGGCGGCGGCATCGCTTACACGCTTGAAGAATTATACGACATTGTTTTGTCCGGCATTGAAGCCTCACCAACCAACGAAGTTCTGGTTGAAGAGAGTGTTCTTGGTTGGAAAGAGTTTGAAATGGAAGTGGTTCGCGACAAAGCGGACAACTGCATTATTATTTGTGCAATCGAAAACATCGACCCGATGGGCGTGCATACAGGCGACAGCATCACCGTTGCCCCTGCCCTCACGCTGACCGACAAAGAATATCAAATCATGCGGAATGCATCGATTGCGGTATTGCGTGAGATTGGCGTTGAAACTGGCGGTTCAAACGTCCAGTTCGCGGTGAACCCTGAAGATGGTCGCTTGGTTGTAATCGAGATGAACCCACGGGTTTCTCGCTCCTCAGCATTGGCCTCAAAAGCAACGGGCTTCCCAATTGCAAAAGTCGCCGCCCGCCTTGCGGTTGGCTACACGCTCGATGAACTCGAAAACGACATTACAGGCGGTGCAACGCCTGCGTCCTTTGAGCCAAGCATTGATTATGTGGTCACAAAAATTCCGCGCTTTGCCTTTGAAAAATTCGCAGGCGCATCGCCAAACCTAACAACAGCAATGAAGTCTGTTGGCGAAGTGATGGCGATTGGCAGAACATTCGCAGAATCCATGCAAAAAGCCCTTCGAGGTCTCGAAACGGGCCTTGATGGTCTCGATGATATTGAGATTGAAGGATATAGCGACGGCCAAGAAAAAGATGCCATTCGTGCAGCCCTTGGCACACCAACACCCGACCGCCTGTTGCAAGTGGCTCAAGCCATGCGCCTTGGTTGGGATAATGACTTTATCCATTCCTTCTGCAAAATCGACCCGTGGTTCCTCGACCAACTTCGCACTATCGTGGACATGGAAAATAAAATCCGCGAGCACGGCCTGCCAACAACTGAGCACACTATGCGCTCTGTTAAAGCAATGGGCTTTTCAGATGCTCGCCTTGCGAAACTGACAGACCAAGACCAAGCAGCCGTTCTTGCTCACCGTGACGGCTTGAATGTGCATCCTGTCTATAAGCGCATTGATACGTGTGCGGCAGAATTCGCGTCGCCAACGGCTTATATGTATTCAACCTATGAGACACCTTTTGTTGGTGAAACGCGCTCTGAATCATACCCGACAGACCGCAAAAAAGTTGTCATCCTTGGCGGTGGCCCGAACCGTATCGGACAAGGTATCGAGTTTGACTATTGCTGCTGCCACGCGGCCTTTGCTTTGTCTGACCAAGGGTATGAAACCATCATGGTCAACTGTAACCCTGAAACGGTTTCAACTGATTATGACACATCAGACCGCCTCTATTTTGAGCCGCTAACACAAGAAGATGTGCTGGCTATTTTGCGCGAAGAAAAGAAGAACGGCACGCTGCATGGCGTTATCGTTCAGTTCGGCGGGCAAACCCCGTTGAAGCTTGCCAACGCGCTTGAAGATGCGGGCATTCCAATTCTCGGCACCTCGCCAGACGCGATTGACTTGGCTGAAGACCGTGACCGTTTCCAAGCGTTGCTCAATGATCTCAATCTCAAGCAACCAAACAACGGCATTGCCCGCTCACGTGATGAAGCGAAAGCAATTGTCGACCGCATCGGTTATCCTGCCGTAATCCGCCCGTCTTACGTTCTTGGTGGGCGCGGCATGGAAATCGTACATGACGACACTCAATTTGAACGATACATCAATAAAGCCGTGATTGTTTCTGGTGACGCGCCTGTGCTGATTGATGGCTATCTAACCAACGCGATTGAAATTGATGTTGATTGTTTATGTGACGGCGAAGACACCTTCGTTTGCGGCATCATGGAGCATATTGAAGAAGCGGGTATTCACTCTGGGGATAGCGCTTGTTCGCTGCCACCACACTCCCTTTCAGACAGCGTGATTGCACGCCTTAAAGAACAGACCCGTGCAATGGCGCTAGCGCTTAAAGTTGGCGGCCTTATGAATGTGCAATATGCAGTGAAAGATGACGAAATCTACGTGATTGAAGTCAACCCACGCGCATCACGTACCGTGCCGTTCGTTGCCAAAACTATCGGTGACCCGATCGCAAAGATTGCGTCGCGCATTATGGCTGGCGAGAAGCTTGCAGACTTTGATTTGAAAGAACATCAGTTTGATCATATCGCTGTTAAAGAAGCCGTCTTCCCATTCGCCCGCTTCCCAGGCGTCGATACAGTGCTTGGACCAGAAATGCGTTCAACAGGCGAAGTGATGGGCCTAGATCGCAATTTCGGCATCGCCTTTGCAAAATCACAACTTGGCGGCGGCACAAAAGTGCCAACCTCAGGCACGGTGTTCGTTTCCTTAAAGAGCGATGATAAACCGCGTGTTTTAGAAGGTGTGAAAATACTGAGCGAAATTGGCTTTAAAATCGTCGCAACAGGTGGCACACAACGCTATCTGCAAGAGCAAGGCTTCAAAGTGGAGCGCATCAACAAAGTGCTCGAAGGCCGCCCACATGTTGTGGATGCCATCAAAAATGGCGAAATCCAGCTGGTGTTCAACACAACAGACGGCTCAAAGGCGCTCTCAGATAGTCGTTCACTCAGACAAGCAGCCCTGCTCAATAAAGTGCCGTATTACACCACAGTCACAGGCGCAAATGCTGCAGCCCAAGGCATAGCAGCTTACAGCCAAGGTGATGTTGAAGTGCGCTCTTTGCAGGATTATTTTGGATAATTAGACGCCTAAGGCGCTTCACAATTCAATTTCGCGGGGAACATGTGTTCCCGCGATTATAACTTTAGGTCCAAACCCTAGGATTGAAGACCCTAAGTTTTAAGCGTTCCACGCTTCACCAGGCTTTAACGCCAAGAATGCCGTTTCATTCAAACCTGCCGCAGACCTTGCCGCAGCCAATCGCTCAATTGGCTCTTCTATCGGTTCATTCGTCAGTTGGAACATGCCCCAATGATGGGCGATAGAAACTTCTGCGTTACACAATATATGAGACTGAACAGCCTCTTCAGGGTTTTGGTGCACATCTTTCATAAACCAACGGGGCGAATATGCACCGATTGGCACAATCGACGCTTTAAAACCGCCATGCTTCTTGCGAACGGCTTTAAAATTAATCCCATCGTGAAACCCTGTGTCTCCAACGAAGTAAACTTTGCCAGCCTTGCTTTCAACAACGAACGCTGCCCAAAGGGCCATGCGGCGATCGCTGGTTTTACGCGCTGACCAGTGATGCATTGGTTCAAAATGTATTTTAGCTTTACCTAATTTCACCACATCTCCCCAATCACCCGTTTGCACACGGGCCTTGGGAATGGACTTGTGGATGATCGTATCATTGCCCAATGGGGTGATAATGAGCGGGTCGTGGTTTTCAACCAACCACTTCAAGCTCTCTTTATCCAAATGATCATAGTGATTATGGCTCAACAATACGCCATCAATCTTCGGCAAATCTTCCAACGACACACCGGGCGGGGCGATGCGCTTTGGTCCGACAAAAGAAAATGGACTGGCGCGCTCAGTAAAAATGGGATCAGTCAGGAAGTTCAGACCATTTATTTGAATAAGCAATGTCGCATGACCAACCATGGTGATGGCCAAATTATCGACGCTGGTTTCAGGTTTAGTCCCCGCAAATGGACTTGGGTAAGTAGAGGGCCATTTGGCTGCTCGGCTGCCCAATTTCCATCTTAAAAGCCCCCCCAATCCTTTCGGATTAGTGCCTGCTGGATTGAAAAACTTTACACCATCAAAATGGTCCGTACGCACCCCATTATAATAAATATTTTTCACCTTTGCGACGGCAGTAGAAACACCCCCACCCACAAAAGAGGCAGTCGTAATAAGAAGGCTTAATTTAAGAAATTTTCGGCGTGTCATACATTCTCTCTTACACAAGAGGCTTGTGTAACAGCAAACAACGATTCTTCAAAACACCATGAATGACGCACTCACCCAAAAACGTTGAAATCATTGCAAAAACATTTGATCATCTTCTCAATAAATTCCGCACAGCATCGCTCGTCTTCCAATTTTCATTGTGTTCTGTCAGGTTAACCGCGAAGGTGCCGGTAAGATGAACCGATCCTTTTCGTATACCTCACCGTCAAACTTCAAAACATGACGGGCCATTTTACTAATATTTTTAGAACCAGCGAGCCAACATGAAAAAAATATCACTCATACTCGTAGCGCTCATCGCATTGCTACATTTTTATATTGCATGGTTTGAAATGTTTGCATGGACAAGTCGTGGTCCAAAAGTCTTCGAAGCCTTCCCGCCTGAATTATTTGAGCAGACCGTGCAAATGGCCGCGAACCAAGGCCTTTACAATGCGTTCTTGGCCATTGGCCTTGTGTGGGCATTGCTGATTAAAGATGCGAAATGGCAAAAGAACATTGCAACATGCTTCCTCGCCTTCGTGGCGATTGCAGGAATTGGCGCCATTGTAACCGTTGCGGTTAAACCCGGCCTTATCCAATTGGTACCATCCGCTATTGCTTTGGCCTTGCTTCATCTGAGCAAGAAGAGCAACGATGCTTAGTCGGGGTGAATAGCTTCGATGAAACGACTGAGCGATCTGCAAGCGATACCCGCTAACATTCCAAGTGGCATAAAAAAGGCGGCTTACGCCGCCTTTAAAATCTTCACTGTACCCAAATACCCTAGTTGAGAATATCGGAAATCAAATCGGGGTTTGTCACCAAGTTACGAACACCGTGGGCATGTGTTTCTTCGAAACGGTTGCCACTTAGCCATCTATCAAGACTGCCAATTGTAACTTTCTTGATCTCAGGACGCACACTCCAACTCACTTGGAATGGAGAGCCTTTTTCATTGTAACCAGGTCCCGTTGTTGAGCCAGTATATTGAATCGGTGCGCCTGTATCCGTTGGGATATTTGGCGCTTGATAAAGGCCGTCAACATTTTCAACTTTTGCAAGATCAACAAAGTTCGCAGCACTTGCATCATTTACGATCACATAAACCTGTGTCTCAACACGCAATTGCGGGTTGCCGATTGCTTCACTCAAGCATGAACCAAGCGTTGGACCAGGGGAAACTTTTGCCGTTGTATGAACATAATGCACTTCAATCGTGTCACCAGGTTGAAGGTCGCCATATTTGCCTTCGCCAACTTTCTTGCCGTAAGGCTTAAGCTCTACATCAGACAATGTTCCATTATATTTGAAACCAGTGCCAGCCCCTTTGCCATTGCCGTTGCCTGCATAGGCAGTGAACGAACCGCCCTTGTGCTCAGCATTTTCATGGAAGTGAATGTTGCAAAGGTTCATCGCTGTATGTGCAGGCGCAGTACCAAAGGCTCGTGAATTACTGCCTTTCAATGTGCCTAGATCACGCGGAGATTGCGGGCCGTAGCCTTTACCTTTTGTGCTTTCAGCAAGCGTGCTTCTTTGCTTAGCGATATAGCCATCATCAACCTTACCAGCAGCCAAAGTAACGCTCGTACCAAGGCTTGTGAACAGCAATGCAGCTGTAGTTGAAGTTATCAATTTAGTAAATTTAGTCGTCATAGTTATTTTCCCTCCAAAAACTATTCAACTGCCCCAAAAATTTAGTTGATGCGCGCAACTAACGAGCAGATAATCATATATAAAAAATTTATATCAAAAGATTACATCGCAAACATAAAGCCATTTGCCACCCTGACAAGCGTATTTCACCGTATATGAGTTAACTTTTAGGTGATATCAAAAGTATTCATCTCCTTCTAAACAATTGAAATAAATAACAAACCACTGAAGATGGCGGTTTTGGAATTCTCTATCTTCACAAGAACCCAAACCCGTCTTATAGTTAAAGTGAAACAAGCACCGCGCGGCTTCAGAATGTTTATTGAAGCCGCGCTTTTTATGGTCCACAATTGATGTGGATCAGGACTTAAAGAGGTTTCCCATGGTCGAAAAAGTGCCGATGACCATCACAGGCTACAAAGCGTTAGAAGATGAGTTGAAAGACCGTCAGCAAAATATCCGTGGTAAAATCATCCGCGAGATCGAAGAAGCGCGCGCCCATGGCGATCTTTCTGAAAATGCTGAGTATCACGCAGCAAAAGAAGCCCAAAGCCACAATGAAGGCCGTGTTATGGAGCTTGAAGACAAGCTTGGCCGTGCTGAAATAATCGATCCTACAAAAATGACTGGCGACAATATCAAGTTTGGCGCGACGGTGAAAATGGTCGATGAAGATACGGACGAAGAGAAGATCTACCAGATCGTCGGCGATTTAGAATCTGACATTAAGAGCGGTAAAATCTCAATCTCGTCTCCCATTGCCCGCGCCATGATCGGTAAAGAGGAAGGCGACAGTATCGAAGTCGCAGCCCCTAGCGGAACGCGTGCTTACGAGATTTTGGACGTAAAATACGTCTAGTGCCATGACAGACGGCGCGCAGCCATCAATCTGGATTATCACCGATGGCAGGCGCGGCGATGTTGTGCAATGCGAAGCTATTGCTCATCGTTTATCCGATAATGTCCACCTAATCGACGTCTCACCGCGACACCCTTGGAAGGTCCTCATGCCTTGGGGTCCAGCCGACCCGCGCGAGTTCACCAAGTTCGAAGGCCCCTTGCCGACTATTGTCATTGCGGCCAATCGACAATCCTACCCCTACGCAAAACGCATATATCGCCAATCAAAAGGCCGCACCCGTGTTTTGTTTATGAAGGAGCCGGGGCGAGATGTTTCGGCCTTTGCCCATATTTGGGCACCAAGCCATGACAAGCTTTCTGGCGACCATGTCATTGCCACGCTTACCGCGCCGCATTTGGTTTCTCAAGAAAGGCTAGAGCAGTGCAAGCAGACGCCTGACCCGCGCCTTTCCAACTTAAGCGGGCCAAAGCTTGCTGTCATTTTGGGCGGCGATAGCAAGCACGCTACATATGATGACACTGCCATTGCGGCCTTCACTAAGAAACTACGAGAAACCACGGGCTTTAACGCGGCCATGATTACCGCTTCTCGCAGAACATCCGATACATTCTTAAAAGCAGTCATTGAGGCGACCCCCTGCCCCGAAAGCTTCATCTGGGATGGTTCTGGCGTGAACCCCTATTTTCATATGTTGGCTGAGGCTGATGCTATTTTGGTGAGTGGTGATAGTCACAACATGGTTGGCGAAGCTCTGGCCAGCAGTGTTCCTGTTCACGTTATTGAGCCGACCGGCAATCCGGACAAATTTAGCTGGACCATTCGCCAACTCAAAAACCAGAACCTAATCGCAGCAGGCGACCAGCCCATTCAAGTTGGTGCGCGGCCAAGCTTTGATGAAACGCCATCAATTGCCGAAGCTGTAAAGCGAGCGTTTCAGCTATAGCTATTTCAACTGAATGACGGGTTATCAACGGCGATCCACAAAGATTCGTGTGTTTGAAAACTCATTACTTGACCCCGACCCTCTCAATGGCAATATCAGGGGTAACTTCCAAGCTACTTACTAGGGACATCATCGATGCACACTAAAGTCCTGATCATAGGATCCGGTCCAGCCGGTTATACCGCAGCCGTTTACGCAGCCCGCGCCATGCTAGAGCCTGTTTTGGTAACAGGCCTTGAACAAGGCGGACAATTGACCATCACCACTGAAGTGGAAAACTACCCAGGTTTTGCAGACCCCATCCAAGGCCCATGGCTGATGGAACAAATGCGCGACCAAGCGGTCAATGTTGGCACCAAACTCGTGAGCGATACCATTCAAAGCGTCGACCTTGAAAGCCGCCCTTTCAAAGCCGTTGGCGATGGTGGTGAAGTCTACACAGCTGACACTGTGGTTATCTGCACGGGCGCCAAAGCAAAATGGCTTGGTATAGAGTCAGAACAAACCTTCATGGGTTTTGGCGTTTCTGCTTGTGCCACATGCGACGGCTTCTTTTATCGCGGCAAAAAAGTTGCTGTCATCGGCGGCGGCAACACGGCTGTGGAAGAAGCGCTCTATCTTGCTAACCTTGCAGAAAAAGTGACCGTTATTCACCGTCGCGATGAATTGCGCGCTGAGAAAATTTTGCAAGAACGCCTCTTTGCTCACCCAAAAGTTGAAATCCTTTGGGACCATGCAATTGACGAAATTACGGGCGACACAAAGCCAATGCCATCTGTCACGGGTGTCAATGTAAAGAACACCAAGACCGACGAAATATCCTCGCTTGAAGTTGACGGTGTTTTTGTCGCGATTGGCCATGCGCCAGCGGTGGAACTTTTCAAATACACGCTTAAAATGCGCGACAGTGGCTACATGTGGACAGCGCCGGATTCAACTGCCACCAATATTCCAGGCGTTTTTGCCGCAGGCGATGTAACAGACGACATTTATCGCCAAGCCGTCACCGCTGCTGGAATGGGCTGCATGGCAGCACTAGAAGCTGAAAAATACATTGCCGAGCATGAAGCAGAGCAAGCAAAACAAGCTGCCGAGTAACCGAACGGACGGGCCTATAGATGGATTGGGATAAACTCAGGATATTTCACGCCGCAGCAGATGCGGGCAGTTTCACCCATGCAGGTGAAACATTAAACCTGAGCCAGTCGGCTGTTAGCCGTCAGGTAAGTGCGCTTGAATATGATTTGGGCGTCACCCTCTTCCATCGCCATGCCCGCGGTTTGATCTTAACCGAGCAAGGCGACGATCTTTATCGAACAGCCCATGATGTTTTGATGAAACTTGAAGCCGCCATGGTGCGGCTGACAGACTCCAAGGAACGGCCAAGCGGTTCGTTGCGGGTCAATACGACAATCGGCCTTGGCAGCACGTGGCTTACCTCACGTATCAATAACTTCACCGACCTCTACCCCGACATCAAATTGCAAATGCAGCTCTCAGACAGTGAGCTTGATCTCAACATGCGTGAATCAGATGTCGCAATCCGCTTGCATGCGCCAACCCAGCCAGACCTCATTCAGCGCAAGCTCTTCATTGTGCATTTTCACCTTTATGCCTCGCAAGATTATCTAAAGCGCTTCGGCCCGTTGAAAGACACCAAAGACCTCGATAATCATCGCATCATCTCATTCGGGCGCAATTATCCAGATCATCTCAAAGAACTGAACTGGATTTTACGCGCAGGCATGGGTGGCAAAACAGAACGCACGTCAACGCTTGAAGTCAACAATGTATACGCCATGAAAAACGCAGCCCAGCGCGGCGTTGGCATCGCACTCCTTCCAGACTATGTGGTGGATAAAGAGCCGGGCCTCGTGCAGCTGCCTGTGGAAGAAAGCGTGCCGTCCTTCGACACCTATTTCGTCTACACAGAAGACCTACGCAACTCCGCCCGCGTTCAAGCCTTCCGCGATTTCCTCGTTTCAGAAGCGCAAAAGTGGCAGTTTTAGACGATAACAGAGTTAGATCCGCAACCTCAAATTTCGAAACCAATTGCAGCACCAACAAGATACATAAAGCAATAAGCAGGTTTTTCTGGTGAGCTAAAAGCTCATTACTTACCTCTTTGCGTTTCTGGGTGCTGTTGATATTCTTTATAAATTCCTTCAAAATCCGACAAAAGCTTAGGTATGTCTTTAAGGCGGTCCTTGAATGGAATTTACCCAACAAAAAACCGCCCACAAAGGGGCGGTTTAATTGTTTGATTGTGGCGGCGTTTAAGTAAACAGACGTTCGCTCTTTGGAATGTCCTTATAAAGATCAGCCACTTGCTCACCATAACCGTTGAAGAGTTGTGTTGGAACAAACTCACCAGTTTGAAGCACACGTTCTTTTGCTTGGCTCCAGCGGGCGTGAGGCACATCTGGATTAACGTTGGCCCAGAAGCCATATTCACGTGCTTGCAAAGTTTCCCAGAAGCTCACTGGCTGTACATCTGTGAACGTAAACTTCACGATGGACTTGATTGACTTGAAGCCATATTTCCACGGCACAGCAAGACGCAAAGGCGCGCCATGTTGTTTTGCGATTGGCTTGCCGTAAGCACCTGTTGCCATGAAGGTAAGCTCATTCATCGCTTCTGCGATTGTGAGGCCTTCAACATAGGGCCAAGGCTGGAAAGTTGCGCGCTGACCACTTGCCATTTCTGGATCGTGGAAGGTTTCCATGCGGATATATTTTGCTTTAGAAAGCGGATTAGCAAGACGCACAATCTCTGACATTGGGAAGCCAGACCACGGTATCGTCATAGACCATGCTTCAACACAGCGATGGCGGTAAAGACGCTCTTCCAACTGCACTTCGGCCAATAAATCATCGATAGAGAAGAAACGCTGACGATCAACCATACCGTCAATCACAACTGTCCAAGGACGAATTTTGAGAGCTTGTGATGCGCGTGCAATGCGTTTGTGAGAACCGAACTCGTAAAAGTTGTTGTAGGACTCATTCACATCTTGCGGGGTTAACGGGCGATCAAGCTTATACTTCTCGTTGCGTTTAGCTGGATAAAGCTTAGCGCTTGGGTCGACCTGTTTAGCAGCAGGTTCCTTTTCTTCGCTACTGCCGAAGATAGAACCGAGAACACTTTCAAACGTGTTCTGCGCGCGCGCTGTCTCTGGCAAGACCAAGCTACCTGCAGCCAAACCACCTGCGGCAACCAATTGCCGACGGTTTAAATAAGCGCTTTCGGGCGTTGCCTGATTTTCTGGAATTTCCCAGCTCTTGCGACGTTTAATCAGCACAATATTTCTCCTGAATGTCTTTGCCCTTCTGTAGAAGGGCCGAATTTTATTAATTTCACTATATAGGCAGATAGTAATGAAAAGTTGCGTTTAGAAGGAAATAGAGCAGATTTAGTTATCAAGTCGCATCATAATCCTGTGAAAAGGGGACAATTTTCACCCTTACAACCGTTATATGGCTCTTTTCATATCGCGATGCGGGATACCAGCGTCGTCATAGTCTTCGCCATAGGCAACGAATCCAAGCCTCTCATAAAACGGTATGGCATAGGTTTGCGCGCTCAATTTAAAAGTGTGAGCCGCACATTCCTTCTCAGCAACATCCATCATTGCTTTGATTAAATCGAGGCCAAGATTGCGCCCGCGGGCGTGTTTTACAACTGCAATGCGCTGAAGCTTCGCAATCCCGTCTGTCACAACCATGCGGCCAGTTGCAACATCTTCGCGGGCATCAAAACCAACGAAGTGGATGGCCTCTTGATCAAGCTCATCCCATTCTTCCTCTTCGGTGATTTGCTGCTCATCAATAAAAACGGCCCGCCGGATCGCATGGGCGCGATCAATCAGCGGGGCCGAATTACCGTGGTCAAACCGAACCGACATATCGAATGCGGCGACTTATGTAAGCGAGTTACAAAAGCGCTGAATACGTTCGCACGCATCAGTCAGCGCTTGGGTTGATGTGGCGTAAGAAATGCGGAAGTTAGGGCCAAGGCCAAAGGCCGAGCCATGCACCACGGCAACACCTTCATCTTCAAGCAAAGCTGTCACGAAATCTTCGTCCGTCTCTAGCACTTTGCCAGATGGCGTTTTCTTACCCATGCAGCTTGCACAAGAAGGATACACGTAGAACGCCCCTTCAGGC
>JBDVXS010000102.1:0-21718 GCA_039964305.1 Hyphomicrobiales bacterium | reverse complement strand
CATTGTCCAATTTGATGCATCAACATCAGGGTCCACTGAGAGAAAGCGTTCTTTCGCGCCTTCTGCATACCATGCATCGGCGCCGTCTTGTTTAAGGCTTCGAAAATAGCTGCATTGACCTTTTCGCTTTTCAGCACATTGCCATCTTCATCAACGAAGACAGAAATCGGCACACCCCATGCGCGCTGGCGAGAAAGCACCCAATCTGGGCGTCCTTCAATCATACCGCGCAAACGGTTTTGGCCTTGTGGCGGAACGAAATTGGTGTTGTCGATGGCCTCAAGCGCCGTTGTGCGCAATGTGCCTTTTTCAACCACGCCATCTTTATCCATATAAACGAACCACTGCGGCGTGTTTCTAAAGATAATCGGCTTTTTAGAGCGCCATGAATGCGGGTATTCGTGTTTTACGCGACCACGGGCGAACAAGTTGTTTTGACCAATCAGGGCCGTGATGACCTTTTGGTTGGCGTCGCCCTTTTTGCCTTTGTCGTCAATAACGCGGGCATCTTCAAAGCCCGGTGCATCTTTGGTGTAGAAGCCGTCATCACCCACGGTGAACGGAATGTCTGATGAGATGCCCATCGCTTCAATGTCGCGGGCTTTTGTCATCCAAATTTCAAAGTCATCACGACCATGACCCGGAGCGGTATGCACAAAGCCTGTACCCGCCTCATCTGTTACATGGTCGCCGCTGAGCATCGGCACACCAAAATCATAACCGCCAAGACCTGCTTCTTTGAGCGGGTGATTAAGAACCATGCCGTCAAAATCAGCGGCAGTTACATCGCTCACACGTTTAAATTCAACTTTTGCCTTTGCTGCACAGTCTTCACTTAAAGCATCGGCAAAAACAAACTGGTCACCAGCTTGCGGGCCAAACTCATTTTCTGCAGCGGTTACTTCATAAAGGCCGTAAGAAATTTTAGGCGAATAACAAACGGCACGGTTGCCAGGCATTGTCCAAGGGGTCGTCGTCCAAATCACAACCTTTGCTTTCGCAAGATTGTCTGGGCCTTTACCGATTGGGAAAGGCACCCAAACCGTATCTGACTCGTAGTTTTGATATTCAATCTCTGCTTCAGCCAAGGCCGTGCGTTCAACCACTGACCACATGATTGGCTTAGAACCACGATAAAGCTGGCCGCTGGTCGCGAACTTCATCAGCTCTTTCGCGATATAGGCTTCAGCCTCAAAATTCATGGTGAGATAAGGGCGTTCAAAATCGCCTTCTACACCAAGGCGAATAAACTCTTTAGACTGCACCCCAACCCAATGCTTGGCGAAGTCGCGACATTCTTGGCGGAATTCGTTGATAGGGATGTCGTCTTTGTTCTTACCCTTGGCGCGGTACTTCTCTTCAATCTTCCATTCGATGGGAAGACCGTGACAGTCCCAGCCTGGGACATAGTTTGAATCAAAGCCCAGCATCTGGTGAGAACGGGTGATGACGTCTTTCAAAACCTTGTTCAGCGCATGACCGATATGAAGATTGCCATTGGCATAAGGCGGGCCATCATGCAGGACGAATTTCTCACGCCCCTTAGACTGCTCCCGCAATGTCTTATAAATGCCCTGCTGTTTCCATTTAGCAAGAATTTCCGGCTCCTTCTTTGGAAGGCCAGCGCGCATTGGAAAGTCTGTCTTTGGAAGAAACAGGGTTTTGGAATAATCAAAACCATCTTCTGTATTTGTGTCGTTTGACATTTTTGTTTCTCAACTTGAAGAAAAGGGCAAGGTTGCGCTGTACTAGCAATGGTTCACGCGCAAATAAAGAGGCAATTGCAAACCGAGCGATCACTCACCGTTTAAGCTTTGATCGATACTCGACAAAATTTCAGCATTTTGCAGGACTTCACGCGCATTTTCGCAGTCGATAGCCATTTGATCAAGCAAGGCCTGCAAGCTGTCAAATGCCTCTTCACCGCGCAGATATTTAAAGAAAGCAACTTCTACGTTTTTGCCATAAAGGTCGCCATCAAAATCGAACACGTAAGTTTCGAGCAGCGGTGGGCCGTTGTCAAACATCGGGCGTCTGCCAAAACTCGCCACACCGTCCATCACCTTGCCATCTACACGCAATTGAACGGCGTAGATGCCGTGCTTTAGCTCACTATTAGCTTCAAGCGCCATATTCGCCGTTGGATAACCAAGCTCGCGCCCCTCTTTGCGACCATGCACCACCTCGCCTGCAACAAAGTAATGATAGCCCAAAATATCGTTCGCAAGCTCAATATTTCCTTTAGCCAAACAATCGCGCGTTGCCGAAGACGAATAGACAAGCGCGCCCTCGTCATTCTTTTGGGCAGGAATAACGCTCACAGCAAAACCATGCGCCTTGCCCATTTCCATCAAGAACTCAGGCGACCCCTGCCGCGCTCTGCCAAAATGGAAGTCATACCCCACCACCACGTGAGAAACGGCAAGCTTTTCTATTAGAAGGTTACAAACAAAATCTTCCGCCTCCATTTGCGAAAAATCGTGATCGAAAGGTGTAACCACAACACCGTCTAAACCCATCGCGGCCATCAAACGGCTTTTTTCATGTCTTGGCGTTAGACGAAACACGGGCGCATCTGGCTTAAACACTGTGCGCGGATGAGGTTCAAAGGTCATGGCAATGGCTTTGCACTGCCCCCCTTGGGTGGCGGCGAGATTAAGGGCTGTTTCCAAAACGACCCGATGCCCTTTGTGGACACCATCAAAATTACCAATTGCAAGGACACCCCCTTTTAAACCAGAAAATTGATCGTCGGCGGCGGTCAAAAGGTTAAGAACTTGAACGAATGGTTTGTTGTTTTTCATCTATACTTTTACTTTCAAGCTTATTAGAGCTTCAGCGGCTTGCAGCGAGTTAATCACTATTCCGTTGTTTTCACCTTTGATTGGCACAAACTTCGCCAATGCTTAACCCTTTTTTCATCATAAAAACTGTTTCAAGCCCCATTCTGAGGCTTTTTCGCAGATTCGGCTTTCATTTTTAACTGAGTTAACTGTCTCTTCAATGGTCGGAGCTATTTTCACCCCTAACCGCGATACCTAATCGCTGTATTTGGGGATGGAACAAAAGTTCCTGAAATTAACGTGTGGAGTAACCAAATGGCCCTTGATCTATCTATGCCCGTCTTGGTGGTGGATGACTATAAAACGATGGTGCGTATTATTCGCAACCTTTTGAAGCAACTTGGCTTTGAGAATGTAGATGATGCTGCAGACGGCACTGAAGCATTTGCCAAAATGAAAGACCAAAAATACGGCTTGGTAATTTCTGACTGGAACATGGAACCAATGACTGGCTATGAGCTGCTCAAGCAGGTTCGTGGTGATTCCAGCCTAACCAAAACACCATTCATCATGGTGACAGCAGAATCAAAAACAGAAAATGTGATCGCAGCTAAAAAAGCTGGTGTGAACAATTACATCGTCAAACCATTCAATGCACAAACATTGAAAGGTAAGATTGAGGCCGTTTTCGGCGAATAATCAAAATCACTGGGTCCGTCAGGTCATCGACAGCGTGAAGAAATCACGCGCGATGCACTTGATAAAACTGGCGGTTCTAGATTGGAGCAGGTGAAATGTCAGCTCAACTGGACATAACGCGCATCAAACATTTTTTGAAGCGTGAACAGCAGGGTAATATCCATCTGAATGACATCGTTCGGCTCGCCGAATTGATGACAGACAGTATGCTGGACATCCTGAAAGGGAATGATCAGCAGACCTTTGAAGAGCTGCGTAAAATTTCTTATCAAATCTCTGATACAAAAAGAGACTTGGCAGATTTTCGCGCAGACGAAATGCATGAAGAACATATTCCTCAAGCTGGTCGCGAACTTGATGCTGTGGTTGAAGCTACTGAGGGTGCAACCAACAAAATCATGGAAGCTGCCGAATCTATAATGGAAGGTGACCCAAGTGATCCTGAAACTTATAGTGCGATGGTGAATGACAAAGTTATCGAAATTTTCGAAGCTTGTTCTTTCCAAGACATCACAGGCCAACGTATTTCTAAAGTCGTTAAGACTCTTGACCTGATTGATGAGCAGATAAAATGCATTGTTGACCGTATGGACGATCAACAAAAAACGGTAGAAAAAGGCGGTTCACGGCCATCCGGCGAAAGCCTGTTAAGTGATCTGTTAAATGGCCCTGCCCTTAAAGGCGACGGCATTGAACAAGACGAAGTCGATTCACACTTTCCTTAATCGGAACGTTATCGATAATTTATGGACTACCAAAAAAGCCGAGGCAGAAATGCCTTGGCTTTTTGCTTATGTTCAACCAGAAACTGAGCCACATTTTCAGGCGTTGGGTTGGCAAGTGGTCCGTTCTCCGCGCTGTGAATGCCAGCGGTAACAAACAAACAATCAAGACCGTTATCATTGGCCCCTTTAACGTCGGTTGCAATACCATCACCAACGGCTAGAACACGCTTTTTATCTAAATCGCCGTCAAACAATTCCGCACCCCGTTCAAGGGCACGTTGGTAGATTGGTGCGTGGGGTTTGCCGAAGTAGAGTGCTTCACCACCCATTTGTTTATATTTTTGCGCCAAAGCGCCGCCGCAATAAATTAGCTTGTCGCCAAGCTCAACCACAATATCTGGGTTGGCACAAATCATCGGCAGCCCGCGCTTCAAAAAGTCATCCAACATCTCATGATAATCGTCAGGCGTTTCCGTCGAATCGTCAATGAGGCCCGTCACCGACACGAGTTCCGCGTCTTTGGCATCCACGAGATCTATCGGCAAATCGTCATAAAAGTTCAAATCCTTTTCAGGCCCCAACGGATAAACTTTTTGAGCCTTGCGATTTAAAATATCAAGGCGTGTAACATCACCCGATGTGACGATGTCATCATATGCATCAGCCCGCATGCCGAGACCATCAAGCTGACGCTTAATCCACCATGCAGGTCGTGGCGCATTGGTTAGGAGAATGACGTGCTTACCTTCAGTTTGTCGGAATTTAGCCAAGGCATCGGGCGCCGCGTTGAACACTGAAATGCCATTGTGAATAACACCCCAAACATCACAAAGAACAAGATCATAATCCTCAACCAGACTAGATAATCCGTTAGCCAAAGGCACAGTTGGCATGGTCATACTCAATTCCTCAAGATTAGATAACTTTATGGCCCACATTCATCGCGAACGAGTACAAATGCGGGTTTGGGATGGTTTATGGGGCGCTTTAGCAGAACCGCTTGTGGAATGATAGCGTTCCTTGATTACATCGGGCCTCAATCTCTTGTTCTGCTGTCGCAAGTATGGCGTAGTTGAACGGACTGATTCGATGCAAGATCGCATGATTATGACGGTTTAACGCATATTGGCATCGATATTTGGAAAAGTGCGTAGGATAGTGATCGATTGAACGTGGCAAAGAACCTTTTTATCTGTGCTTGCATGGTGATTATTTCTATATCACTTGGCTATTCTGTTTGGGCGAACTTAGGGCTTACAGGCTTTGAATCCAGCATTACGGCTATGTCGTTTTTGGTCATCCAACTTGTCGGCTATCTCTTTGTTTGGAAAGCCATCGTTCATCGCGCCCTGATTTCTCGCATCCATGACTTAGCGCTGGCAGAAGCAGAAAACGCAAATGGTGTGGACCGGATAAGCAATGAACTTGCAGGCCTTCGCAAAACAATCAAAACCGTCACCCGTTCCGAGCTAGAGCCACTTGTGAGAGAACTAGAGGTGATAAGCTCGCTCGTAAAACAGTTAGCAGAAGGCACATCTGCGGTGGAAGCACGGGTAACAGCGCTGGAAGACGCCCCTGTTGTTGCAGCGCCGGCACCGCAAAAAGTAGTAGCGAAAGCAAGCGAGAAAAAAGTGGCGCGAAAATCTGCGCCTAGCACTGAGGCCAACAAAGCTAACGAACCAGACGCCAGTGAATGGCTTGGTGAGATACCAGCCGATCAGCCAGTGTCCGAAATAGATGAACTTACCAGCGATAATTCCCCTATTTTGAAAGCCTTGAAAGACGCGGTGGACAAAAACCAGGTCGACTTATATCTACAACCGATCGTAACGCTGCCTCAGCGCAAACCGAAATTTTATGAAGCGCTTTCCCGCATCCGCGATGCCAATGGCGAGCTCATCAGACCAGCGCAATTCATGCGTTCCGCGAAAAAAGCAGGCACCATGCCTGTGCTTGATAAAATGTTGTTGGTGCGAGCTATTCAAGTGTTGCGCCGTCTCCTGCTTCGAAAAAGCGACGCAGTTGTCGTCTGCAATATTTCAGCCGCCAGCCTTGCTGATAGCAGCTTCTTTAATGACTTTAGAAAACTACTGAGCGCCAAACCGGATCTTGCCGATCATTTGATTTTTGAGTTTGACCAAGCAACCGTCTTTAATATGGATACGCTTGAAGAAGAAAGCCTACGTTCATTGAAGAACCTTGGCTTTCGGTTTGCTATCGACAATGTCACCGACCTGTCGATGGATTTTCTTAAATTGGTGTCGCTGGGCTTCCACTATGTCAAAGCTTCATCGCAGGTTTTGCTTGCCGCCAAAAAAACCGGCGTCAACGAAATTCACGCAGAAGATTTCTCCCGCTTTCTCTCTCGCAATGGCCTTCAATTGATTGTTGATCATGTGGAAAGCGAAAGCGAAATTGTCGAATTACTCGATTTTGACATTAGCCTTGGACAGGGCTTCCTGTTTGCCGCACCACGCGAAGTTAAGCCTGATGTAATATCAAATCAAAGCCGCCGCGCTCACGATGATAAACTCGCTAGCTAAGTCGATAGAAAACTTGTTCCGTTTTTTACTCAAAGCAGCAACTAATTCTGATTTTTCAATAATTTGTTTACTCTGATTGCTGTATTTATCTTTTAGTCTTTAAGTCAAAGCCTTTGTCTCGAGTATCTGGCAAAATTCTAAAACCGATATTGCGACGAACCGTGACCCCAAATTCGACTTCTCTTAATCAATGCCAAGTTCACCTAATTTCGCCAACCATTGGCGAACACCAAGACACCATGCGTGAAATTGAGCAGCAATGCGGTTGTGCGGTTGTGCCGTTTAACAGCCCTGAGGCTACTTTTATTGCTGAAAAACCAAGTCTGATCATTCTCGATATGTCGGATCGGCAAAGCATCGAATTTATTGAATGTCTTAAAACCTGTTTTCAAACACCAATCATCGTTCTGTCTGATCATCCCTCGATGGCGATGGCTGTTAACGTCATGCGAGCGGGAGGGTGTGATTTCTTTCCAAAGCCCGTCAGCAAAAGCGCATTGATTGAACGACTAAAGACCTTGTTGGTCAAACCGCCCTTGGCAAGCCCTCACAATTTGCATGCTCCCTCTACTAATGTGATTACACCTTTTGCAGAGCAAGAGCGGCAAATCATTGAAGATGCACTTGGCGCATATCATGGCAATATTACACATGCTGCGGCGGCTCTACAGATTAGTCCTTCGACGATCTATAGAAAGAAACAAAGCTGGGATATCGCGTAATCTAATTGAGCGCGCCAACATCCCGCCCTTCGCCGTTAATAATACCAAAAGAAATTAATTGAACCTTGGGCGTGTTTGCCCATATACAAGCTTGACAATCTTCAGGCATTTCCATATAAATCCGCGCTGTTAGCACTCACACAGGTAGAGTGCTAATTTATTTTGAGCGTACGTTTGCTGGTCTTTCAGCAAACATCAATCGTATAAAGAGGAAAAACGGACATGAAGTTTCGTCCCCTACATGATCGTGTGGTAGTTCGCCGCGTCGATTCAGAAGAAAAAACTGCTGGCGGCATCATTATTCCAGATACTGCTAAAGAAAAGCCAAGCGAAGGCGAAATTGTTGCTGTAGGCGCTGGCGCTCGCGGTGGTGAAGACAATGCACTTATCCCTATGGATGTTAAAGTGGGTGACCAAGTTCTATTCGGCAAATGGTCAGGCACAGAAATCCGGATTGACGGCGACGACCTGCTGATCATGAAAGAAAGCGACATCATGGGTGTTGTAGAAGGCTAATCCCTTCGCCTCACATTCTTCCGCTTAAATAACAAATTTGGAGTAGCCCAATGGCTAAAGAAGTAAAATTCGGTTCGGATGCGCGCGACGCAATGATCCGCGGCGTAGACATTCTTGCAAACGCTGTAAAAGTAACACTCGGCCCTAAAGGTCGTAACGTCGTTCTAGACAAAGCTTTCGGCGCACCGCGCATCACGAAAGATGGTGTGTCTGTTGCAAAAGAAATCGATCTTGATGACAAGTTCGAAAACATGGGCGCACAAATGGTGCGTGAAGTAGCGTCAAAAACAAATGACGTTGCTGGTGACGGTACAACAACTGCGACTGTTTTGGCTCAAGCCATCGTTAAAGAAGGCGCAAAAGCTGTTGCTGCTGGCATGAACCCAATGGACCTTAAGCGCGGTGTCGACATGGCTGTTAGCGATGTTGTTGCAGCTCTTGGTGCAGCGGCTAAAACAATCACAACAACTGAAGAAGTTGCTCAAGTTGGCACAATTTCAGCAAACGGCGACGCAACAATCGGCGAAGACATTGCACACGCAATGCAAAAAGTCGGTAATGAAGGCGTTATCACTGTTGAAGAAGCTAAATCACTTGAGTCAGAACTCGAAGTTGTTGAAGGCATGCAGTTCGACCGTGGTTACCTTTCACCATATTTCGTAACAAACTCAGAAAAAATGCTCACAGAGTTGGATGACCCGTTCATTCTTCTTCACGAGAAAAAGCTTTCAAACTTGCAAGCAATGCTCCCAATCTTGGAAGCAACTGTTCAAGCTTCACGTCCACTGCTTATCATTGCAGAAGATGTTGAAGGTGAAGCACTTGCAACACTCGTAGTGAACAAACTACGTGGTGGCTTGAAAGTGGCAGCTGTTAAAGCTCCTGGTTTCGGTGATCGTCGTAAAGCTATGCTTGAAGACATCGCGATCCTTACAGGCGGTACAGTGATTTCTGAAGAAATGGGCATCAAACTTGAGACAGTAACTCTCGACATGCTCGGCACTGCTAAGAAAGTGTCTATCTCTAAAGAGAACACAACTGTTGTAGACGGTGCAGGCTCTAAAGATGACATCGAAGGCCGCGTAAACCAGATTAAAGCTCAAATCGAAGAGACAACATCTGATTACGACCGTGAAAAACTTCAAGAGCGTCTTGCTAAACTTGCAGGCGGCGTTGCTGTTCTGCGTGTTGGTGGTGCAACTGAAGTTGAAGTGAAAGAGAAGAAAGACCGCGTTGATGATGCGTTGAACGCAACACGCGCTGCGGTTGAAGAAGGCATCGTCCCTGGTGGTGGTGTTGCTCTCCTTCGCGCTTCAATGGCAATTAAAGCTAAAGGCGTAAACGCGGACCAAGAAGCTGGCGTAAACATTGTACGTCGTGCGCTTCAAGCTCCGATCCGTCAAATCTCAGAAAACGCAGGCGACGAAGGTTCTATCGTTGTTGGCAAGATCTCAGAATCTGACGACACAAACTTCGGCTACAACGCACAAACTGGTGAGTTCGGCAACATGATTGAAATGGGTATTGTTGACCCAATGAAAGTTGTGCGCTCTGCTCTTCAAGATGCTGCATCTGTTTCATCATTGTTGATCACAACAGAAGCAATGGTTGCTGATAAGCCTGAGCCAGCTGGTGGCGGCGCTCCTGCAATGCCTGACATGGGCGGCATGGGCGGCATGATGTAAAAAACCCGAAAGGGTTTTGGCATCAGCCAAGTCGCCCATTCTTCTAGAGTGCTAAACTCGGATGCATCCGAGTTTAGATGGCGGCATGATGTAAAAAACCCGAAAGGGTTTTGGCATCAGCCAAGCCGCCCATTCTTCTAGAGTGCTAAACTCGGATACATCCGAGTTTAGATGGCGGCACGATGTAAGCTTAGGCTTCATCAAAGCAAATTGATAAGGGCGCTCTTCATGGGCGCCCTTTTTTCTTGCCATTGCCAAATTTCAATCGTTAAATAACCCCATGACGTTATTGCTCTTTATTGTCGCACCTCTCGCAACTTTATTTGTAAGCTTTGCCACAACCCCTTTGGTAAAACGCTGCTCCTTCAGCCTTGCCTTCTTGCTTACTGCGCTACCAGCAAGCTTTTTGATGGTGATTGCCTCTGCACCGACGCTATGGTTTGCTGCTTCATCCGGCTACCCCAATGACAGCTTCTTTGACCTCAGCTTGTTCGGGCGCCTTGGTGTTCTTTCCATAAGTGGGACGTTGATTACCCTTTTCGCGGTCTTTCTCGTTTGGAAATCACGCAAACTGCTGGCACTCGCATCAAAATGGTCGATTTCAAGCTGGTTGGTATTGCCCTTTGATTGCGTGCTCGGCATAGCGCTTTTCGGCACGCTGCACGCTTTATCGCCACAAGCATTCTATCAGTTCTATCATCTGACCCATTCAGGCCTACCGAACCAAATCGTAGTCAAGACACTGTTCGACTATGAGGGCATGATGACCTTTGCGGCCCTCTCAATAAGCGGCAACTTATCGCAGCATCTCTCAGGATTAGTTTTGCTTAGCATAATCCCGCTAACAGTATTTACTCACGCCCGTTTTCAAGAAGAAAGCATTAAACAGATAATAAACCACAGATTTATGCTTTTTATTGCACCATTTTGCCTATTAAGCGTAAGTTTTCTTAGACAATCAATCTGAACACGTATATTTACACATGTGCGAGTGCTTTATTTATGAGACACTTTGCCAACAAGTTGACGAGAACCCCCGAACTTCTCGTTGACTTAATAGAGGTCGTTTCCCCCGAGACGACCTCTACCTTGAGAAATTGCTTTCTCAACCAGCATCATACGCGAAAATGCCTACAATCCCTATCGATTACATCAAAAACACCAAAAAAACCCCTTTTGTCGCATGCTTAGCGAAGCCCAACACGTTAAGGCGTTGGTTGCGAATGCTATTTATTTTTGACAGTTGTAAGCGCGCGCTTGGTTTTTGCCCAACACTCATTCTATGAGCGATAAAAACCGATTTTCCACGAAACCTGCTTGTTCTTTGACAACCTCGTCGTCACAAGAATTTTGCAAGACCTTAGCGAGTGCCACCGCCATTTCTTTTGCCAAATCAGCGTCGGTGCCCGACCAATTCGCTGTTTTGGAAGCAAACAGATTGGCTTGCGATTTCAACATAACGCCGTCATCAAGCATCTTGAGGTAATTTGCTCTTAATGTGCTTCCAGTTGATGTAATATCAACAATCGCATCAGCAAGGCCTGCAGCAGGTGCGCCCTCAGTCGCGCCTAGGCTTTCGACAATACGGTACACAGAAATGCCGTGACCTGCGAAAAAGCGTTGTGTCAGGTTCCAATATTTCGTCGCAACACGAAGCCGGCGGCCATAATGCTGGCGGAAGGACGCAGCAACATCGTCGAGGTCTTCCATGCTGTTCACATCAATCCAGCATTCAGGCACAGCGACTACAACATCTGCATGGCCAAAACCGAGCGGCGTTAGTTGCAAAGTTGTCGCCTCATAATTGGCAATATTCTCTTTGACGAGGTCTTCACCTGTGACGCCAATATGCACCGTGCCGCGCGCGACTTCGCGGGCGATCTCAGAGGCGGATAAGAAGGCCACTTCAACGCCTTCATGCCCCTCAATGATACCGCGATAATTGCGCTCCCCATAAGGAGAACCAACCTTGAAGCCTGCTTGTTCAAACAGCGCCTCAGTATCCTTTTTCAAACGGCCCTTGGATGGGATAGCGATAACAAGTTTCTCACTCATGAGCGCGCCTCCATTCGGTCGAGCCATAAGGAGAAGCCAACAGCAGGCAATTTCTCACCACCCAGCATTTCAGTTAGATGATCATAACGACCACCACCAGCCAAAGCGCCTTTGCTGCGATCATTCGCGTCGTAAATTTCAAAAACGAAGCCCGTATAATAATCAAGGCGGCGACCAAAGCCTGCGGAGAATTTAAGGGGGACATCAAGATCGCTCAGCCCTGCATCAAGTCGATCCTTAAACCCAACAATCGCTTGGCTGAAATCAATCTCGTGTTCTTCGCTGAATATTTCAAACGTAGACGCAACGCTTGATGCATCGCATTCAAGTTCGAGGAACAGCTTACAAAGACCGATAGCTTGGCCCGGCACGTCTTCTTGTGCTTGGCGGGTTTTCATAAAGCGGGCGGCAATCTCCTCCGCACTACGACCGTCAGCACTGCCAAGGCCGTGGCTTGCAATCATCGCACGAACTTTCGCCGTCACCTCGTCCAAGTTTTCATCTTCAGCAACGGTTTGTGAGGCGGTAACGGGTGTGTCCATCCGCTCTAGCACTCTCCCAACCAAGGCATCATCCCCAAAGGAACGCGTAAGACGGTCGCGCCACGTATCAGACAAACCCATTGGCTGCACCAGCGCATCGAAAAACGCCGGATCACCAATACGAATTTCAGGCTGACAATCGCTAACGCTTTGCACGGCTTGTAAAGCAAGGCGCACCATCTCCGCATCAGCCTTAGCAAATTCGTTATCGCCAAGTACTTCAACACCTGCCTGCGCAAATTCAACCGCTTGCTCATCGCGCTGACGGAAAACCGTGCCTTGATAGCAATATTTCGCCGCCCCACCTTTGTGCGCAATACAAACAGGAATGGTGAACTCTGGGCGCAAGCATAAAGCCTCCCCCTCAGCGCTTTGTGTCACAAACAAACGACGCCGCAAGGCTTCACCTGCCGCGTTCAAGAACGGATCAGCAGGCTGCAAAAACGCAGGTTCTACTGGCGTGCATCCATAAGACTCAAAAAGATCAGTGAGGGCGTTAGGAGCTGACACCGCTTTAGCCCTTTGCTTGCTCTGCTAGAAGTTTTTTGACTTCTGAAATCAAATCAGTGGCCGCAATTTCAAATTGCCCCGGGCGGGTTTCGCGCCATTCTTCGTTGGAGGCGATAGCGTCTGCTTGCTTGCGGCCTTCGATCAAATCTTTGATTTGGATTTTGCCGTTTTCACGTTCGTCTGATCCTTGGATAATCGCAATCGGGCAACCGCGACGGTCGGCATATTTCAGTTGATTGCCGAACTTCTTCCAATTGCCTTGATACATCTCAGCGCGAATGCCTTCACCGCGCAATTGCTGCACCATCTTTTGATATTCACCCAGCGCTTCCGTGTTGCCATCCATAACAGTGACGAGCACAGGGGCTGTCACGTCAGAGGTGCCAAGCTTGCCGAGGTTCTTAAGTGCCGTCATCAAACGCGACACGCCGATTGAAAACCCAGTACCGGGTACATCACGGCCCGTGAAGCGTTTGATCAAGCCATCATAACGACCACCACCGCCGACTGAGCCAAACTGAACGCTCTCGCCTTTTTCATTGGTAACGTCGAACAGCAGTTCCGCCTCATAGACCATGCCTGTGTAATATTCGAGGCCACGGACGACGGACGGGTCGATTTTAATGCGGTCTGAAGCGTATCCAGCATGGTCGAAAAGGCTTTGCATTTGATCGAGCTCAGATTGCCCCTCGCCTTCAATCGTCTGGCTCCCATCGGTATAACCGATGACTTTATCAATGCCAGCAGCATCCAGCTTCGCACCGTCAGTAAAGTCCCCGCTCTCATCTTTGCGGCCTTCACCAAGCAGAAGCTTCACGCCTTCAACGCCAAATTTATCGAGCTTATCAATCGCACGAAGCACCGTTAGTTTTTGGGCTTCCTCAGTAACGCCGATGGCTTCCATCATGCCATCCAGCACTTTGCGGTTGTTGACGCGGATGACGTAATCGCCGCGCGCAATGCCGAGGGCTTCCATGGTGTCGGCCATCATCATGCACATTTCGGCATCTGCCTGCACGCCCGGTGCGCCGATGCTATCAGCGTCAAACTGCATGAACTGGCGGAAACGGCCCGGCCCCGGTTTTTCATTGCGGAACACATAGCCCTGCCGATAGGTGCGGAACGGCATTTGAATTTCGTTGATGTTTTCTGCCACATGGCGCGCAAGCGGCGCTGTCATGTCATAGCGCAAGCTCATCCATTGCTCATCGTCATCTTGAACCGAGAACACACCTGCATTGGGACGGTCTGTATCTGGCAAGAATTTGCCCAGACAATCGGTATATTCAAACATCGGCGTTTCCACCGGATCAAAGCCATAACGCTCATAAACTTCGCGAATTTTCACGATCATCTCATCAGTCGCGCGAATGTCCGATGCGGAACGATCCACAAAGCCGCGCGGCAGGCGTGCTTTTGGCTTTTTCTCTTTGTTTTTCTTATTCGACATAATGGCTTTCGACTTGGCTCATTGGCGCTCAATACAATGGCGCTTTCCTAGCGGATTAGGGGTGTGGCGGCAAGGGTTGGACAGCAACGCTTTGGTTCTATTTCACCGGACGCTTCAACGCTTTGCGCTTTTCCTCAACAATCGCCCAACAATCGCAACCATCCACATGGTCATTCACCATGCCCATGGCCTGCATAAAAGCATAAACCGTTGTTGGCCCGACAAAGGACCAACCGCGCTTTTTTAAATCCTTGGAAATTTTCGTCGATGTTTCCGTAAAGCCGGGAATATCCGCCTTGGTCATTTTTGCAGGACGGCCCTTTTGTGCCTCCGCTTCAAAGCGCCAAAAATAAGCGGCGAGCGACCCGAACTCTTTCTGCATCACCTGTGCTTGTTTGGCGTTGTTGATGGTGGATTTGATTTTACCACGATGGCGAATGATACCAGCGTCTAAAACCAAGCGCTCTATGTCTTCTTCAGTGAAAGCGGCGACCTTGTTAATCTCGAAGCCTGCAAAGGCGGCACGAAAATTTTCACGTTTGCGTAAAATAGTCAGCCACGACAGGCCAGATTGAAAACCCTCAAGGCAGATTTTCTCAAACAGTCGCGTGTCATCCGTGACTGGGTTTCCCCATTCATAATCGTGGTAGCGCACATATTCAGGGTCTTCACCTGGCCACCAGCAACGGTTTTGAATATTGGTATCAGTCATTAAGCTCTCCCATCAACGTGGGTGAGCATAGTTGTTGAGATTAATGCTGCAAGACAGATTTAATCGAAAAGCGCGTCAATATCATCTTGCGTTGCGACGTTATCATCCATTTCAAGTGCTGGACCATTTTTAAGGCGCTCATCACCTTCGCGGGTATCGACTTCTTCAACCTCAATATGGTCAAACGAATCCATACCGCCCCAGATTTCAATCATCCGATCGGTGCGTTCAGAAACGAACCGCAGTGCTTCAACCACTTTGGAAATTCTCTGGCCAGTAATATCCTGAAAATTACATGCTTCATAAATCAAGAGTACTTTTTCTTGGATGTTCGCAGCAATTAAACCCTCGTCGCCCACCAAAGTGTTGGCAAGCAACGTTGCGTTCGCTTCAACTTCTTCAACTGCTGTCAGAATTTGGTTTGTCGCATTTTCAGTACCGCAAACAACTGCATCTAGTTCATCTTGAGGTCGATTATTACCCAGATTAAGACCAGCACCGTTCAGTGAAACGATCTCAGTTTTAGTTTTAGCGATCGCTTCATAAATTTGATCAAGTTCTTTCTTGAAATTGATCGCCTCAGTTAAATTCACGTTGGTCTGTGGGACTTGCGTTCCATCTGGCTGAGCCGTAATCGGACAGATATGACTTTTCAATACTTCCAGCTCTTGCATAATCGCTTCAAGTTTTTCGTCATAATTATTAGCGCTCACAACAGGAGCGTCTTGTTGATCATTACGTGCAAAGGTTTCAAAACGATATACTTTGGATTTCATTGGAAAACCTTATTGTTGATCAGTGATTTCATCAAAATACAGACGTAAGCGTTAAATCCTGCTTAATTTTATGTACTCAGTAACATTTTCCTTGGCGCTCTTGTTTTTTAAAAATCTGCATGCAAACCTTTGATAAGTGGCGAAAAGAGTATGACGAGACGTGATTGATGAAAAATCATAAACCGCTTTCTCGAGTGAGTGTTTTGGGAAAAATGAAAAGTCATTTTTTCAATCAAATACCTGCATCAAAAATATTCAGCACTTTTGCATTAGCGCTTTGTCTTACTGTACCGACACTCCATAGCGCGCGAGCGAACGACGCATCAGTCAATCAAAACATAATCAAACGCGATTTCATGCGTGTCGCCATGTCAGCGGAATTTGGCGGTAACAGCAAGTTTGGTCGCTCTGTCAAAAAGTATGATTCAACGGTTCGCTTCGCGATTATCAATCATTCTAAACTTGATCGCAGGCAAGCCATTCGCAGCTTTATCTGGGCCTTACCAAAAAAGGTTGCTGGTTTAAAAACGGCTGTAGTCTCGAACGCCAAACGCGCGAATTTCCGCATTCATGTTGTAGATGCAGAACAATATGCCCACGTCATTCGCAACGAAGTGTACAGTGACCCAAGCAAGCGTGTGCGGGGCAAGTGTTTTGTACGTGTGCTCGCTTCTAAAAATCCAGGGAGCATTGGTTCAACAGATGTGGTGATCCGCTCAGATGATGGCGAACGCTTGTTTCAGCGCTGCATGGTTGAAGAGATTTTACAGGGTCTAGGTCCGCTCGCAGATCGCGGCAATAAGAACCTCAGCATTTTTAATACAGCATCGCAGCATTCAAGCTTCACCGTGCATGATCAGGTCTTGCTGAATATATTATATGACCCTCGCATAAAGCCTGGCATGTCGAAGTCACAAGTTGCGAAAATTTTGCCACAAGTCATGCATGATTGCCTTGCACGACTAAAGTTGCTCACGCCACAAAGTTAGATGACTTTTACATAAACGTGCAAGACTTCATTAACCAGTCTTCCAAACCATTCACTAACCTTACGAATTGATTTACGCCTCACAGCTGCGTGAGGCGGGCAAACGTTTACCATTTAGCGCCCTGTGTCACGTACTCTATTGGTAAGGCGCTGAGTTATTGCGCCCTTTGTTTGAGACGAATTGTAGAGAGTACGTCACATGTTTGAAAAAACCCTATCTCGTTTGGCCCTTGCGGGCCTCGGACTGGTCATGGGCGGTGCAATGCTTATTGCGCCCGCTGAAGCTGGAAGTCGTTATGCAGAACAACCACCTGTTGTTCTCAGCCCCGATCTAACAGAACCATGGCAGTTGCAACTAACCACACCACGTAGTGCGAAGGTTGTTACACGATCTTCTAAATCTTATGCGCGCCAAAAGCGTGAAAACCGTAAGAATAAGCGCGTTAAACGTGGTTATACAACATCTGCACTGGCAACAGGTTCTGCCCTTCGCACGAAGAAGCAAAAGCCGCGTTATTCAACACAACAACGTAGCCGCCAACTTCCAAAACGCTTTTTGCCACAGGTTGTCGAGTACAACACAAAGCATAAAAAAGGCACCATCGTTATCGATACGACAAACCGTTTCCTTTATCTCGTTTTGGGCAATGGTGAAGCACGCAGATACGGCGTTGGTGTTGGCAAACAAGGTTTTGGCTGGACAGGCACAGAACGCGTAACACGTAAAGCAGAATGGCCATCATGGCGTCCGCCAGCGGAGATGATTGCTCGCGAACGTAAGAAAGGCCGCATTTTGCCAGCCTTCATGCCTGGTGGCATTAAAAACCCAATGGGTGCACGCGGTATCTATCTTGGTTCTACCCTTTACCGCATCCACGGCACAAACGCGCCTTGGACAATCGGTCAGGCTGTTTCTTCAGGCTGTTTCCGCATGCGCAATGAGGATGTTAGCGACCTATACACACGTGTAAAAGTTGGTATCAAAGTCGTTGTAATCTAAAGATTACTCTTTAGAATCTACGAACAAAAAAGCCCCGGCATTTCTGTCGGGGCTTTTTTAATTCTATGAATGAGCTTTATTCAGCGGCTTCTGCAACTGTTGTGATGCGCTTATCTAAGCCATTTTTTGCAACAAGCGCAGGCACCTCACCGCCGTAGACCCAATTCAGCAGCTCGATCGTGTGCACGATTGGAATATCCGCACCATCATCCGCCATGCCTTTAGCAATTTGCGTGATGCAACCAATGTTACCCGCCGCGATAATATCTGGCTTGGTACTTTTGATATTCTTGATTTTTCGGTCGCGCAATTTGCCAGCAATTTCTGGCTGCATGATGTTGTAGGTACCAGCAGAGCCACAACACAAATGCCCCTCTGGCACATCCGACACAGCAAAACCCGCAGCACGCAGCAAGTTCTTTGGCTGCATCGTGATCTTCTGCCCATGCTGCATTGAACAAGCAGAATGATAAGCAAGCTTCACATCTGGCTTGAAAGATGGTGCAGCAAGTTCTGTCTCGCTGAGATATTCGACAATGTCTTTTGCAAGGGCTGAAACCTTCGCTGCTTTTTCGGCATAGGCCGCATCCTCACGAAGCATGTGGCCGTAATCTTTAATTGTCGTGCCACAGCCAGAGGCGGTGATTACAATCGCGTCCAATCCTTCGCCATCAATTTCAGCCGTCCATGCATCAACATTTTGGCGGGCTGAAACAAGGGCAGCGTCTTCTTTTCCCATATGATGCACAAGCGCTCCGCAACAGCCCTCGCCTTTTGGCAACACCACTTCGATGTCCAAGCGCTTCAACAAAGAGATTGTCGCATCATTGATACCGGGTTGCAAAACAGGTTGAGCGCAGCCAGACAAGATGGCAACGCGTCCGCGCTTTTGGCCTTCTGCTGCATAAACCTTGGGGCCAACAGCGTCCGTTTTTTCAGGCAACGATGCTGGAGCAAGGTCAAGCATTGCACCAAAACGTTCCGTCATTGGTATGGACTTCATCAAGCCCGCAAAAGGCTTACCCAGTTTCGCAAGCTTGGTCGCTGTTCTAAACCGACTTGGATAGGGCAAAACAGACGACAAGATTGTGCGGATCATCCGATCCATAAACGGGCGCTTATACGTCTTTTCGATGTGCGCACGGGCGTGATCAACCAAATGCATGTAGTGCACGCCAGATGGGCATGTTGTCATGCATGAAAGGCACGAAAGGCAGCGGTCAATATGTTGGACGGTTTTAGCATCTGCGTCACGATCGTTTTCCAGCATTTCCTTAATCAGGTAAATGCGACCGCGCGGGCTATCGAGTTCATCACCTAAGGTGAGGTAAGTCGGGCATGTCGCCGTACAAAACCCACAATGAACACAGCTTCGCAAAATCTTTTCAGAATGTGCGGTGTGGCTGTCTTTTAATTGTTCAGGACTAAAATTCGTTTGCATGTCTCAGTCCCTATCCTTCTGCAACCATCAAACCAGCGTTGATAACGCCGGCGGGGTCAAAACTTTTCTTAATGCCGCTCGATACCACTTTTAATGGTTCTGGCTGAGGTTCAAACACATCAATGCGCGATCGTAATTCTTCCGACCCTCGAATGAGTGTTGCGTATCCTTCTGCCGCATTGGCGGCATTTCGAATAGTTTCTTCGCCTGCATCATCTTCTTCATCAACAGCCAGCCAAACTAAGCCACCTGACCAATCAAAATAATAGGTGCAATCAATCGCCTGCTCAATTACGGCAATGGTGTTGGGCGCTGATGTTGGACGCACGGATAATTTCCACACAGCCTTTTCTTTTGGCTCACTCAAGAAAGTGACATCGCGAACACTCGCCCAAAGAGCGGCTTGTTCTTTGCCCTCAATGATGCTGGCCTCGCCGTAGTTTGAAAGCGCTTTTTGAAGTTCGTCTAAGCGATAGCTTACTTGCTCATCAAATCCTTCAACCCGCACCAGCGTGCGTGGTCCCTCAGTGCCAATACAATCTGGCAAATGGGCAAGTCCTGTTGCTTCAAACGGTGTGCCTGCTGCCGCACAAAGCGCCTTAATTGCTGTTTCATCATCAAGGCCTTTAAACATCAAAGTTGCCGTGCGGTCTGATGCGGGTAGCAGCTTAAATGTAACTTCGGTCAAAAGACCCAGCGTGCCCCATGCACCCGCCTGTAGCTTAACAAGGTCAAGGCCCGTCACGTTTTTCATAACGCGCCCACCATTTTTAATGATCTCACCTTTGCCATTGACGAAGCGAACACCAATTAAGCTGTCACGGGCAGCACCACCATAAATACGGCGCGGACCTGAAATATTCCCCGCCACCACGGCCCCAATTGTCGGTGTGCCTTTTGTCCCTAACAAAGCACTATGGTCCATTGGTTCAAAGGTCAGCATTTGGTTGTTATCAGCCAAAGCCTTTTGGATCTCGGATAAGGGCGTTCCAGCCTTTGCAGCCAAAACCATCTCACCGGGTTCATAAAGCGTGATGCCAGATAAGTTTTCAGTCGAAAGCACGTCGTCTGCGGCGATATTTTGGCCAATAGAAGAACGTGTGCCGCCGCCTTGAATGCGCAGAGACGTCCCCGCCTTACTGGCTTTTAAGATAACGTCGGCTGCTTCTGCTTCTGTCTTTGGTGCGTGAGTTGTCATGCCGCAGCTTTCTTCTTTTTATCGTTGCCATCACCGCGCGCATCAAGCGGGAAAACCTTTGCAGGGTTCATCAGCCATTGCGGGTCAAACACAGCGCGAACATCCATTTGTTGATCCAAATCAACTTGATCGAACTGATGCAGCATCAAGTCGCGTTTTTCAATACCAACACCATGCTCGCCTGTTAAACAGCCACCCACATCCACGCAAAGTTTCAAGATGTCGTCGCCAGCAAGTTGCGCCTTCATCCGCTCTTCAGGGTCATTCACATTGTGCAAAATTAAGGGGTGCATATTGCCATCACCAGCGTGGAAAACATTGGCAACACGCAAGCCATAATGATCGATGATTTTCGATGTCTCTTTCAACACGTGATCAAGCTTTGAAAGCGGCACTGTGCCGTCCATGCAAATATAATCCGCCACACGACCCGTCGCACCAAAGGCAGACTTGCGCCCTTTCCAAATCGCCGCTGCTTCCATGGCAGATTGGCTTTCTTTGATGGTTGCAACATTATTCCGTTTGGCAATCTCAATAATGCGGGCCAGCATCGCATCCATTTCAACTTCAGAGCCTTCAACCTCGACGATCAAAAGCGCTTCCACCTCCAGCGGGTAGCCAGCATGGGCAAACTCTTCGCAGATATGAATTGCCTCTTTGTCCATATATTCAATCGCTACAGGCACAATGCCCTCTGCAATAATGTCAGCAACACAAGCGCCTGCGACCGTCGGGTCATCAAATCCAAACAGAACAGGACGCGCCCCTTCCGCCTTTGGCAAGATCCTTACAACCGCTTCTGTAACAATACCAAGTTGGCCTTCAGACCCGCACATCAACCCGAGCAAATCATAACCGGGTGCATCCAGCGCTTCACCGCCGATATCAACAATTGTGCCGTCTAGCATTACCATTTTAATGCCCATTAGATTGTTTGTCGTAACACCATATTTCAAGCAGTGCGCACCACCAGAATTCATGCCGATATTGCCCGCAATTGTGCAAGCAAGTTGTGAAGACGGATCAGGTGCATAAAAGAAACCATCTGGCCCCACATGCTCTGACACGCGAAGATTGGTAACACCTGCCTGCACCCGTGCTGTTCTGTTGGCGAAATCAACATCGAGTACTTGATTCATTTTTGAAACACCGATCACAACCGCATCTTCTTGCGGGATCGCACCACCAGCAAGCGATGTACCTGCCCCACGCGGCACCACTGGCACGCCCTGTTCAACGCAATATTTAAGGACGGCGGCGGTCTGTTCAGTGGTCTCAGGTAAGACCACAGCCATTGGAACACGTCTGTAAGAAGTGAATGCATCCGTCTCATACGGCACTAATTCGCGTTCATCACTTATCAAACATTCGTG
>JBDVXS010000101.1:0-70339 GCA_039964305.1 Hyphomicrobiales bacterium | reverse complement strand
CTCTTGGACAAGATGTGCGTTTTGAAGAAGGCCGTGGTCCTGTTTTAGAGCCAATCTCTAAGGACAGCCTTGATCAATTAAGCCTTGATCGCGTTTTAGAGCATCTTCAGCCTGTTTTTGAAACTGTGAGTGGTCTTCGATCAGAATTACCAAGTGAAACGGCTCTTATCGGGTTTTGTGGCGCTCCTTGGACTGTTGCGACCTATATGATTGCTGGCCACGGGACACCTGACCAAGCGCCTGCTCGTATTTTTGCTATGAAGGAACCAGAAGCGTTTCAAAAACTGATTGATATGTTGGTGGAAGCGTCGAGCCGGTATTTAATCGAGCAAGTGAATGCTGGAGCCAATTGTTTGCAAGTGTTTGATACGTGGGCTGGTGTGTTAGGCGAAAAAGATTTTGAGCAGTTCAGTATTCGTCCCCTTCAAAAGATTATTGAAAATGTGAGACGAGAAAAGCCTGGAACAAGGTTTATTGGTTTTCCGAAAGCTGCTGGCGTTAAACTGCCGAAGTTTATTGATGAAACAGATATCAATGCTGTTGGCGTTGATTGGACAGTGCCGCTTTCTTATGTGCGTGATGAAATTCAAACGAAGACCTGTGTTCAGGGAAATCTTGATCCTCTAATGCTCATTGGCGGTGGTTCGCAGTTAAAAGATCAAACACAGCTCATTTGCGAGGAGCTTAAATCTGGTCCTCATATTTTCAATTTAGGTCACGGGATTACGCCGCCGACACCAATTGCGAATGTTGAACTGATGATTGAAACCGTTCGCTCATTTAAAGGCTAAGGAAGTTCACCGATGTACCAATGGGTTCTTGTCGCACATATTATTTCTATCATCTCATGGATGGCAGCCATTTTTTATCTGCCTCGGTTGTTTGTTTATCACGTGGACGCTGAGGTCGGATCTGTTCAATCAGAAACATTCAAGGTGATGGAGCGTCGGTTATTAAAGGCGATTATGACGCCGGCAATGATTGCGACGTGGGGATTTGGGATTTGGCTGATGGTTTTAGGAAGCCATCATGAACAGGGCTGGATACACGCGAAAATATTTCTTGTGATCTTGATGTCTGCTTTTCATATGTTTTGTGCGAAATGGAGAAAAGATTTTGAAAGAGATGAGAATAAGCGTCCTGCTAAATTCTTCCGTTTTGCAAATGAGATGCCGACGATCTTGATGGTTTTGATTGTTATTTTGGTGGTTGTAAAACCCTTCTAGTTGTAGCGGCACGTCTTCATGCAATGAGTTTTTCCTTGAAATTCTTACAGCCATGATGTAGGCGATAGACCTCTCCTTTCTAAGATTTGCATATTTTTGCAGTCTTTCTTGCTCATTTGAGCAATCCCAATTTGAAAATATAGGTGTCCGCCATGCGCGAGATGAAGCTTCAAGAGCTTAAAGAAAAGTCGCCGACAGAACTTTTGTCATTTGCCGAAGAGCATAATGTTGAAGGTGCAAGCACGATGCGTAAGCAGGAGCTTATGTTTGCGATTCTAAAACAACTTGCTGAAGAAGATATCGATATTATCGGCCAAGGCGTTGTGGAAGTGCTTCAAGATGGCTTTGCTTTTTTGCGATCGCCGGATGCCAATTATCTTCCAGGTCCAGACGATATTTATGTTTCACCAACACAAATCCGCAAATTCTCTTTGAGAACTGGCGATACGGTTGAAGGCGAAATTAGAAGTCCAAAAGAGGGTGAGCGTTATTTCGCATTGTTGAAAGTGAACACGCTTAATTTTGAAGACCCTGAAGCAACCCGTCACAAAGTTCATTTTGATAACCTGACGCCGCTTTATCCAGAAGAACGCTTGAAGATGGAAGTGGTCGACCCGACAGTAAAAGACCTTTCTGCTCGTGTTATTGATATTGCAGCACCGCTCGGTAAGGGCCAACGTGGATTGATTACAGCACCGCCAAGAACAGGTAAAACTGTCTTCTTGCAGAATGTTGCTAAGTCAATTACGGCAAATCATCCTGAGTGCTATTTGATCGTTTTGTTGATTGACGAACGTCCTGAAGAAGTGACGGATATGCAGCGGACAGTGAACGGTGAGGTTGTTTCTTCAACCTTCGATGAGCCAGCGCAGCGTCACGTTCAGGTGGCTGAGATGGTTATTGAGAAAGCCAAGCGTTTGGTGGAGCATGGCCGTGACGTGGTTATTCTTCTTGATTCAATTACGCGCCTTGGTCGTGCTTACAACACCGTGGTTCCTTCCTCTGGTAAAGTGCTAACCGGTGGTGTTGATGCAAACGCCCTACAACGCCCGAAGCGTTTCTTTGGTGCGGCTCGAAATATCGAAGAAGGAGGCTCGCTTACGATTATCGCAACAGCTCTTATCGAAACGGGTAGCCGTATGGATGAAGTGATCTTTGAAGAATTCAAAGGTACTGGTAACTCCGAGATCATCCTTGATCGTAAAGCTTCTGATAAGCGTATCTTCCCAGCGATTGATATTCAGCGCTCTGGTACGCGTAAAGAGGAACTTCTGGTTGATAAGGATCAGCTTAAGAAAATGTATGTGCTGCGTCGCATCTTAAACCCAATGGGGTCGGTTGATGCGATTGAGTTCTTGATTGATAAGCTGCGTCAGACAAAAGACAATGATGAGTTCTTTGAATCGATGAATACGTAAGGTTGCGATTCATCAAAGGACTCGATTCGTATCCGTAATATCTTAAACTAACCGAGTTTCCATATTATGTATGACCTTGGTTCATCTGATACTATATATGCTTTATCCAGTGGGTTACCGCCCGCTGGAGTCGCTGTGATCCGCCTTTCTGGACCGCACTGTCGATTCGCCCTCGAAACGATGAAGGTAGAGCTACCAGAGCCACGAAAGGCTGTGGTTCGTAAGCTCTATAGTTCCGTTGATGGCTCTTTGCTTGATGAAGCCCTTATCCTTTATTTTAGTGCACCCGCCAGTTTTACGGGTGAGGATGTTGTAGAGCTTCATTGCCATGGTGGACGGGCTGTTGTGGAAGCGGTTCTAAGAGAACTCTCTTTGATGGATGGTTTGCGTTTGGCGGAACCTGGCGAGTTTACCAAACGGGCTTTTTATGAGGATCGTATAAATCTGGTCGCTGTTGAGGGTCTGTCTGATCTGATCAATGCGGAGACAGAAAGCCAGCGACAGCTCGCTCTTTATCAAACCACGGGGGGACTTGCTGATACGTATGACGGTTGGCGCTCTGAATTGATTCGCCTCCGTTCTTTTTTGGAAGCTGAATTTGATTTTCCTGATGAGGATGATGTGCCTGGATCAGTTTCGGATCAAGTTTGGATGCGGGTGCAGGCCTTAGTAGCGGAGATGGAAAACGCTGTTGATCGTTCTAAGTTCGCCGAACGTATCCGAGATGGGGTCAATATAGTCTTAGCTGGGAAGCCCAATGCTGGGAAATCGAGCCTTCTCAATGTTATATCAAAACGAGATGTGGCAATTGTCAGCGCGCAGTCTGGAACGACACGTGATGTTTTGGATGTAAATCTTGATCTCAGTGGTGTCGCTGTGAAGTTATCTGATACGGCAGGATTGCGAGAGACCGATGATGAAGTAGAAAAGATCGGTGTTGAGCGAGCAAGAACCCGGTTAGCGGAAGCAGATCTTGTTTTGTATTTGGTTGATTGTGAGCAAATCGGCGATGTTGAGGCTGAAGACTTAAGCGTTTTGAAAGCGACAAATGCTGAAGTTTTGACGATTGGAACGAAGGCTGACAAATTATCTTTTGATGAAGCCCAATCGATTCGCACCCGATTTGATATTCTGATTTCAAGCACCTCCTTTGATGGTATTGATGAGTTGCTTTTGGTTCTGCAAAAGAAGGCTAAAGCGCTGATTGGTAGTGGCGAGTCTTTGATTGCCATTCGCGAGCGGCATCGCGTGGCCCTCCAAGGCTGCGTGGATTGTTTAAAGGCTGCGTTGATTGAACGGCCAGAGCTTGAGCTGCGGGCGGAAGAATTGCGAAAGGCAGCGGATGTCTTGGCTAAGGTGACGGGCCGTGTTGATGTCGACGATCTTTTGGATGTGATCTTCAGAGAGTTCTGTATTGGCAAGTAACCATGTTTGTTTCACGTGAAACATGTTGCGACAAAGAATCATTGAAGCCTCCCTCGATATGCACTAAACCAGCCTTATCAGTTCTATAGGTTTGGTATGATGCAAAAAAACTATGATGTCATTGTCATTGGTGGTGGACACGCAGGCTGTGAAGCTGCTGCGGCTTCTGCTCGGTTTGGCGCACGTACTGCATTGGTTTCTCACAAACTCTCACAGATTGGCGTTATGTCGTGTAATCCAGCGATTGGTGGTCTGGGTAAAGGCCACCTTGTGCGAGAGATTGACGCGTTGGATGGCTTGATGGGTCGTGTGACTGATAAGGCTGGAATTCAATTTAGAATGTTGAACCGTCGTAAAGGCCCCGCCGTCCGTGGACCACGTACTCAGGCTGATCGGAAGCTTTACCGTGAAGCCATGCAGGCAGAACTTAAAGAAATCGTTGGTCTTGAGCTGGTAGAAGGTGGTGTTGAAGATCTAGTGATCGAAGAAGACCGTGTAACTGGCGTCGTCCTTGCTGATGGCAATGTTTTGACCGCTGGCGCAGTGGTGTTGACCACGGGGACATTTCTCAACGGCTTGATCCATATCGGTGACAAGAAGATTGCTGCTGGCCGAATGGGTGAAAAGCCGAGTATCGGTTTGGCTCAAACGCTCTATAATACAGGCTTTGCAGTTGGGCGTCTTAAAACTGGAACACCAGCTCGTCTTGATAGCCGCACAATCAATTATACCAATCTGGAAGCACAACAGGCGGATAATCCACCGACGCCTTTTTCCTTTATGAACAAAAAGATCGATGTGCCACAGATCGATTGTCACATCACTTATACAAACGAGAAAACGCATCAAATTATCGCTGATAACATTGGCAAGTCAGCCATGTATTCGGGCCAGATTGATGGTGTAGGCCCGCGCTATTGTCCATCTGTGGAAGATAAGATTGTCCGGTTTAAGGATCGCGATCGCCATCAGATATTCTTGGAGCCAGAAGGCTTGGATGACCCAACGGTTTATCCAAATGGGATTTCGACATCTCTTCCTGAGGATGTACAAGCCGCATTTATTAAAACAATCCCTGGTTTGGAAAATGTCACAATTCTTCAACCTGGCTATGCGATTGAGTATGATTACATTGATCCGCGGGAATTGAAGTCTTCACTTGAAACTAAACGTGTTGCTCAGCTCTATTTCGCTGGTCAGATCAATGGCACAACTGGATATGAAGAAGCGGGCGCTCAGGGTTTGATGGCTGGTTTGAATGCTGCTCGCAGCTGTAGTGATTTGGATGCTTTGGCTCTTGATCGTTCGGATGCTTATATTGGTGTGCTGATTGACGACTTAGTGACGAAGGGGGTTAGTGAGCCTTATCGGATGTTCACGTCACGGGCTGAGTATCGTTTATCCATTCGGGCGGATAACGCGGATCAAAGGCTTACAGAGATTGGCAATCGATTCGGCTGCGTATCAACTGAGCGTTCTGAACTGTATCAAGATAAGAAAAGAGCGCTCACGGCGATTATTGGTCGTGCAAAAGAGATTACGCTGACACCGAATGAGGCGAAGGCAAAGGGATTTAAAATCAATCAAGATGGTGTGCGTCGCCGTTTGTTTGATATTCTGTCTTTCCCCGATGTCACGATAGAGACGATCAAAGAGCATTGGTCTGAATTTAATCAATATGATGCCGAGATTCAGGAACAGCTTGAGATAGACGCCAAATATGCCGTTTATATTGAAAGACAAAAAGCGGATGTTATTGCATTAAAGCGCGATGAAGCGATGAAGCTTCCAGACGGACTGGCGTTTGACGACATTGCAGGTTTATCGAATGAAGTTGTTCAGAAGCTGAAAGCAGTTCAACCGCAAACAATTGCTCAAGCAGCTCGTATTGATGGTGTGACGCCAGCGGCTGTGTCGTTGTTGTTGGCTTTCATAAAGAGGCGTGCAGCTGCTTAATTATGAATAATGATGTTAAAATTGGGCGCCAGTTTCTGATAAATGAATTTGGAGTCGGAAACGAAACAATTGAGCGAGTTGAACACTACCGTTCTCTGGTTTTGAAATGGCAGCCGGCGCAAAACCTTGTTTCACGTGAAACACTCTCCCATTTTTGGGTTAGGCATATTTGTGATAGCTCAGCGCTGATTAAAATCAATGGCCCAAAAGGTGGTTGGTTAGATTTCGGCAGTGGGGCGGGGTTTCCAGGACTTGTTACGGCTATTTTGCAGAAGCAGCTTAATCCTGACGATCCCTTATCAGTTGTCCATTTGGTGGAAAGTAACAAGCGCAAAGTGGCATTTCTTCGCACTGTTATTCGCGAAACGGGCATCAATGCCGTGGTGCATCCCTTGAGAATCGAGGAATTTATAGAGAAATCTGATTTTCATCCAGATTTTATCTCTGCTCGAGCGGTGACCGCATTGAAAAATCTTTTGATGTTTAGTGAAAATTATGTGGCAAAGGGTTCTGCCTGTTTTTTTCATAAAGGTCGGGATATCAATGGGGAGATCTCAGAAGCTGCTAACACATTTGATTTTGATTTGATAAAACATGTACAGGCTCTTCCTGATAACCACCCTAATGATGGTGTGATTGTGGAAGTTAGAGCCATAAGGCGCAAGACCTCTTGAGTATGTAGTTGTAAAGGATCGATGCATGTCTTCCATTCACGGCAAAAAACCACGTGTTATAACCGTCGCTAATCAAAAAGGCGGTGTTGGTAAGACCACGACTGCTATAAACTTGGGCACCGCCCTTGCAGCAATTGGTGAACGTGTTCTGATTGTGGATATGGATCCGCAGGGTAACGCGAGTACTGGTGTGGGTTTGGACCGCGCGAAGCGTGAACGTTCAACCTATGATGTTTTGGTTGGAAACCACAGTCTTTCTGAGGTTGTTGTGAATACTGATGTGCCGCGCCTTTCTGTTGCGCCGTCAACGCTCGACCTGTTGGGCGTCGAAATGGAAATTGCCAGCGCTGAGGATCGAGCCTTTCGTATTCGAAAAAGTGTCGAAAGTGGTGTTATTGATACGGAAGGTGTGCCTTTCGACTATCTTCTTATCGATTGTCCTCCGTCATTGAATTTGTTGACGATCAACGCGCTTGCTGCGTCCCAGTCGATTTTGGTGCCGTTGCAGTGTGAATTCTTCGCACTTGAAGGTTTGAGCCAACTTTTGAAAACGGTAGAGCAGGTTAAGCAGACCGTTAATCCCGAACTCACGATCCATGGCATTGTTTTGACAATGTATGATGCTCGCAACAATCTTTCTGGTCAGGTTGTGGCCGATGTTCGCGATTATATGGGTGACAAGGTTTATAAAACAGTGATTCCGAGAAATGTTCGTGTTTCTGAGGCGCCGTCCTACGGTAAGCCGGCCTTGCTTTATGACTTTAAGTGTTCTGGAAGCCAGGCTTATCTGAAGCTTGCCTCTGAGGTTATTCAGCGAGAGAGAAAATTGTGTGCGGCATAGCCCCATAAATTCTCTAACTAATTGATTCATAAGAAAGAAATAGAATGTCAGATTCAGCGCAGAAGAAAGATTCGGGTCAGAAACGATTAGGCCGTGGTTTAGCCGCTCTCATTGGTGAAATGGGTGGCGAGGAAAATGCAACAATTGAAGCCGCGCGCAATCAGCGTCGGGTGCCAATTGAGTTTCTTACCCCAAGCAAAAACAATCCTCGTAAAATCTTTGCTCAAGAAGAATTAAAAGATCTTGCGACCTCGATAAGAGAGCGTGGTATTTTTCAGCCGGTTATTGTTCGTCCAGACCCTGTTGGCGATGAAAATCGTTTTGAAATCATCGCGGGTGAACGTCGTTGGCGTGCAGCGCAAATGGCGGGTCTCCACGAAATCCCCGTACTTATCCACAAGGTGTCCGACAAAGAAGCGCTTGAAATCGCAATCATTGAGAACGTTCAGCGGGCTGATCTTAATGCGATTGAAGAAGCCCTTGGTTACGACCAACTGGCTAAAGATTACGATTATAGTCAGACAGAGCTTGCTGATGTGATTGGCAAAAGCCGTTCCCATGTGGCGAACATGACGAGGCTTTTGAAGCTGCCTGAAAGTGTGAAAACTTATATTGCTGAAGGAAAGCTCACGGCGGGTCATGCACGTACGTTGATTACAGCCGATAATCCTGAGCTTCTCGCAAAACAAATCGTCGAAGACGGTCTGACAGTGAGAAATGCTGAGGCGCTAACCGCGAAGTCATCTGGCCGTACGCCCTCAAATAGCGCGAAACCGCAAAAAGATGCCGATACCTTGGCTCTTGAAAAGAGTTTGACGGATCACCTCGGCTTAGTCGTATCGGTCGATATGAAGGGTGACGGCGAAAAAGGTGATATGCGTATCCGCTTTAAGTCGCTTGAACAGCTTGATGGTTTGATTGCGCTTTTAAAAAACTAACAGCTAAAAAACAAACTGATAAAGGAGCGGGCTAGCGATTAGCCCGCTTTTTTGCGGCATCACCCAGCTTTAAAAGTAGAGCGCGGAACACTGTATCAGAAAGCGATGATTTTTCGCGGCTCTCAGCGATAGCGGCTTGCACATAGCCAAGCGCCTTTTTCACCATTTCCCCGCGCCAAATCGTAAGTTGTTTTGAAACGGCTTGCTTCCGTTTGAAATGGATAGGTGGGCGCGCGCGATCAACCACATCACGAACAGATGCGCCATTGGCAATGTCGTGACCTAAAAGTTGTAATCTGGTGAGGTGACGTTGAAGAGCGTTGATCGTTTGGAATGAATTATGTCCCATGACGAGACTGTTTTCAAAATTATTCAGGCCGACTTGAAGGTTGCCGGATAAGACCCAATCAATTGTGTCATCAACTAATGAAGCGGAGGCGTCTCCAATTAAAAGTTCCACGTCATCAATGGAGATTTCGCCTTTCTCGTGAGCATAAAGGCAAAGTTTTTGGATTTCATTGCGACTGGTTTGTCGGTTTTGACCAATGAGAGACAAAAGCAAAGCCTGTGCATCTTGTGAAATGCGCACATTGTTTGCCTGTAATTCTTCTTGCAGCAACATATTCAGGCTGCGGCTATCGTCTGCATAACAAGGGATCGCAATTGCGGTTTTTGATTTTTCAATCAGCGAGCGAACAGGGTTTGATTTTTTAAGATCACCCCCCTCAATCAACACCAATGATTGACCACTGCCTTCTTCCAATACCGCCGTAATAGACTTGGTGATTTGGCGCGTGCCGTTCAATCTGATGCGAATGACTTTATCACCGCCAAACAGGGCGACAGCGTTTGCTTCGTCAATCAATCGGCCAGGGTCATTGGCGATGTCATCTGATTCTAAGGTCAGTTTGGAAAGAGGATCATCATTGCCCTCAAGGGCTGAGCGGCTGATCGCATCCGTTCTCTCCGAGACCAAGCCTTGATCAGGACCGTAGATCAAAATAACTGGGTGAAAACCCGCTTTGTTTTTGATGTATCGTTCAACTTCATTGGCTTTAAGCTGCACGGGTGAACACCATCTTATCGCGCTCTTTGAAGAGCAATAGCCAAAGCTTGACGCAGTCTCAATGCGGTTGCTTTTGCCGCGCGTATTTCTGCATCGCGCTCAGAACGGACATTGGTAAATTCTTGGTCGACCCGGTCATATGAGGCCGTGCCTTGTTCGGTTCCTTGCGCAATCGGCGCAGCCTTGCGACGATCTTTCAACACATAGTCAGTTGAGATGTCGACGAAGAAGGCCCGAGGACCAAAATCCACATCACTGATCCCGACAGAACGCACTTTTTTGTTGGTTCTCATTGTTAGTTCAAACGGCAAATCACCAGTTGGGCTGGTTCCACCACTTAAAGAAAACAGGAGCTCATTGCGGACAAGTTGATCGAGCCGTGTTTTAGGCTCGGCAACATTAATTGAGGCTAGGGCAGAGCTTATTGCTGAGCCATCCGAAAGCGCAGCCGTGGAATGCAGCGGTTGAACTTGGCAACCAGCCAGCCACAATGCACAGACAGCAAAGCCAGATAATTTTAAAATCTTCTTATTAATCAAAGAGTTAACCTCTAATTCTCTGGCTACACAACAACATTGATAATGCGTTTTGGCACAATAATCAATTTCTTAGGCGTTCCACCGTTCAAAGCATTTTGTACGGCATCAAGCTTCATCACTGCATCTTCTATGGATTTCTGGTCTGCGTCAGCAGGAATAGTGAGTTCTGCTCGTTTTTTACCATTGATTTGAACTGGCATGAGAATTTCATTCTCAACCAAAAGCGCCGGATCGAACTGAGGCCAATCAGTGTTTGAAAGGCTGGTTTCATTACCAAGCATAATCCAGCACTCTTCCGCCAAGTGTGGGATCATAGGATTGATCAATATAGCGAGGTAAGACAAAGCTTCAGCAAAAACAGCCTTGATCGCATCGTCACTTTTATCGTTCAGTTTCACCTTTGCCATCAAATTAACAAGCTCATAAACACGAGCAACAGCGCGGTTGAACCCGAGTTTTTCGATGTCTTGTTCAATCAGTGAGACCGTTTTATGGGCGAGCTTTCTAAGCTCTAAAGCTTGTCCATCAAGTGTTGCGGGAATAGCAGCATTCGGATCTAAACCTTGCGATTTGAATTCTGCAAAAAGGCGATAAATTCGCTGAACAAATCTGAAGGCACCATCCGCGCCAGCTGCAGTCCATTCAAGATCGCGCTCTGGTGGTGTGTCTGACAACATAAACCAACGCGCTGTGTCCGCACCGTAGGTTTCCAAAATATCAGTCGGGTCGACTGTGTTGCGTTTTGATTTGGACATCTTCTCAATGCCACCAATCTTCACTTCACTGCCGCCATCTAAAAGGTAAGCTTTGCGGGAACCGCCTTCTTCTTCAAAGCGCAATTCAGCAGGACTAATCCATTTGCCGTCGTCCGCTTTATATGTTTCGTGGGTCACCATGCCTTGAGTGAACAAACCTTTGAATGGCTCGTCAGCATTCAAGTGACCAGCAACGCCCATGGCGCGGGCGAAAAATCTCGAATAAAGCAGATGCAAAATCGCATGCTCAATGCCGCCGATATATTGGTCCACAGGGAGCCAGTCACTTGCGACTTGTGGCGTGGTTGGTGTGTCAGCCTTTGGATCTGTGAAGCGGGCGAAATACCATGACGAATCGACGAATGTATCCATCGTATCGGTTTCACGCTTTGCTGGTTTTCCGCAAGAAGGACATGCGACAGCTCGCCACGTTGGGTGACGATCAAGTGGGTTACCAGGCTTGTCAAAATTGATGTCATCTGGAAGCTCAATTGGGAGGTCGGTTGCTTTAACGGGAACCACGCCACAATCATCACAATGAACAACAGGGATTGGGCAACCCCAATAGCGCTGGCGGGAAATACCCCAGTCACGCAATCTGAAATTCACCTGCCGCATTCCTTGAGCAACACCGCCGACAGTTATGTTTTCAAGTTTATCAGCGACAGCATCTTTTGCTTCATCAATGCTTAGACCGTCCAAGAATTCAGAATTAAACAAAACCCCATCATCTGTATTCGCGGTGGTATCAATTTCAAAAGAAGCTGCATCTTCGCCCTTTGGCAAAACAACAGGTTTCACAGGCAAGCCGTAAGTGCGTGCGAAATCTAAATCTCGTTGGTCATGGGCAGGACAGCCAAAAATTGCGCCCGTGCCGTAATCCATCAAAATGAAGTTCGCTACATAAATGGGAAGCTCTTCACCTTCAACAAGCGGATGTTTGACCTTAAAGCCTGTTGCAATACCCTTTTTCTCCGCCGTCTCAAGCGCTGCAACACTTGTTCCCAATTTCCGACATTCATCAATGAAGGCGGCCAATTCAGGATTAGTCTCAGCTGCTTTAAGTGCAAGCGGGTGTTCAGCGGCAACAGCCATGAAGCTCGCACCATAAAGGGTATCTGGCCGTGTTGTGAAAACTTCTAGCGTTTCGCTTTCAACTGAGGCGGCATCTGCAAATTCAAAATGAATTCGAAGCCCTTCAGAACGTCCAATCCAATTTCGCTGCATTAGACGGACTTTTTCAGGCCAGCCATCAAGATTATCAAGCTCATCCAGCAAGTCTTGGCTGAAGTCGGTGATTTTAAAGAACCACTGAGTGAGATTACGCTGCTCAACAGGCGCGCCAGAGCGCCAACCGCAGCCATCGATCACTTGTTCATTGGCAAGAACCGTCTGATCGACAGGGTCCCAATTGACTTTACTTTCTTTGCGATAGACGAGATCCTTATCGAGGAAATCGAGAAATAGCATTTGCTGGCGGTGATAGTAATCTACATCGCAGGTCGCAAATTCGCGGGACCAATCAAGAGAAAGTCCCATGCTTTTAAGCTGATCGCGCATCGTCGCGATGTTTTCATAGGTCCAGGCTTTTGGGTGCGTGTTGTTTTGCATGGCTGCGTTTTCAGCCGGCATACCAAAAGCGTCCCACCCCATTGGGTGCAGAACGTTAAACCCTTTCGCGCGTTTGAACCGTGCAACCACATCACCCATGGTATAATTGCGCACGTGGCCCATATGAATGCGGCCAGATGGATACGGAAACATTTCCAGCACATAGTATTTTTCGCGTGGATCGTCGTTGTCGGTCTCGAAAATTTTCTTATCAGACCAGTAGGATTGCCAACGTGGTTCAGTTTCACGGGGATTGTAGCGTTCGGTTGCCATTTTGAATACGACGTGCTCTTGAAAAAGGTGATTTGTTTGTTGATGTGACAAACACCAGAATTAACCGCGCTGGTCAACCTTACAAGGTTTGATACGCCTTGGTTTGGTTGGTTTATGATGTTGAAATTGAGGGCTAAAGGACAAGGTGAGATGGAAAGCATCAAGGCAAGACTGAAAATGGTCAAAGAAGCGATTGCAAACGTGGCGTCAACTTCAGATGAATCTGTGTTGATTGCTGTGTCTAAAACGTTTGATGCAGAGCATATTCTTCCAACTCTTGAAGCAGGTCATCGTGTGTTTGGTGAAAACCGTGTTCAAGAAAGTCAGGGTAAGTGGCCAGCATTAAAAGAAGCATACCCAGACACTGAGCTCCATCTTATTGGTCCACTCCAATCAAATAAAGCGGCGGATGCTGTGGCTTTGTTTGATGTTATTCATACAGTAGATCGTGAGAAAATCGCAAAAGCGTTGTCGGCTGAAATGAAGAAGCAAGAGCGCCGCATACCCGTTTTTATTCAGGTGAATACGGGGTCAGAACCGCAAAAAGCGGGTGTGTTGCCAAAAGAAGCGGATGCTTTCATTGCAAACTGTGTTCAAAAAATTGGTCTCGATGTGACCGGCCTTATGTGTATTCCACCTTTTGATGAAGATCCCATCCCTCACTTTACGCTATTGCGGGAGCTGGCGAAAAAGCATCAACTCCTCCACCTCTCAATGGGTATGTCGTCAGATTATGAAGAGGCAATAAAGCATGGTGCAACCCATGTTCGTGTTGGAAGTGCAATCTTTGGTGGACGGGGATAAGTTTGTTTTGTCGTTATTTATTGGTGAATAACGAATTTTGTCTGTGTATTTGCCCTTTTTAAAAACATCTCCATCACAGATTTTTCAACCGCAACACACCCTTCAGTTGGCCTATAATCTGAGTGGGCCAAATGGAAGAAAATAGCACTTCCACCTCCGCGCTTGCGGGTAGAAATATTATAATCCAGCACCACCATATAATCATAAAGGTGATCATCACGCGTTAGAGTTTCGTGGGATGTTGGGTAGGGCAATTTGACTAACCTATTATAATTCCTATCATTTCTCCCATCACTCCAACCCAATTCAGATGTGATTTCATGGACAGGTAGTGTCGTTATAGGTCGGGCAACACGGTCTGGTCGATAATAGACATTGAGCACACCAAAACATCCAATCGGTGTTCCTCCATCTCCCTCAATTTTTCGGCTGGTCATGCCAGAGCGACCTAAAGCGCAAGGGGCGATGATCTGGCTATTTCCATTTCCCATCACGAAATTGCCACGGGAAAGTGATTTCCAGTTTCTTCTAACAAACACAATGTTCATGTCAGAACCTCATATATCTGTGATGGACCTAGTTTACTGGACGATCAAAATAGCGATACTAATGCTATCTTGCTCGATTCTAAATTGGAATTAAAAAGCACGTATGCTTGGCAAAAGAAGGATAATACTATGACTGCGCGGAAAATTATTATTGTTGATGACGATGCGGACCTTTGCGAAGCGTTGGTTGAACAGCTTAGTCTTTATGAAGAGTTTGACATTGAGCATCAAGAAAATGCCACCAAAGGCGTGAAAGCAGCCCGCGAAGGTCATTGTGATTTGCTCATCATGGATGTGGGCTTACCAGATATGGATGGTCGCGAAGCTGTTAAAATTCTCCGCAAAGGTGGATTTAAAGCGCCAATCATCATGTTAACGGGCCACGATACAGATTCAGATACGATTTTGGGTCTTGAAGCGGGCGCGAATGATTACGTGACCAAGCCTTTCCGCTTTGCCGTTCTTCTTGCTCGTATCCGCGCACAACTTCGTCAGCATGAGCAAAGTGAAGATGCGACCTTTACCATTGGGCCGTATGTATTCCGTCCAAGCGCAAAAGTTCTTTCAGATGAAACGGGCGCAAAAGTTCGTTTGACTGAAAAAGAAACCTCGATTTTGAAATATCTCTACCGTGTTGGTGACAAGCCAGTGACACGCGATATTCTTTTGGAAGAAGTTTGGGGCTACAACTCAGGTGTCACGACACACACACTTGAGACTCATATTTACCGTCTGCGCCAAAAAATCGAACGTGACCCGTCCAATGCGGAATTGCTTGTGACGGAGAGTGGTGGTTATAAACTAAACCCATAGAATCAGTTTATGATGGCTGACCAATTCTTGGTTGGCCATCATATGTTTTGGGGTGGGGCAATGTTAGACGAGAAAATTGAACGACTAAAATCTGTCCCGCTTTTTGCGGTATTGGATGACATTGCGCTTCATCATATCATTTTTAATAGCCAAAGCATGACCGCACCAGATGGTACGAACCTTTTCATGGAAGGTGATGTTGCTACGGGTGCCCTATTTTTGGAAAGCGGCGAGTTGAGCCTTTTGGCTCTTTCAAAGGGTGAGATGGTTGAGCGGGTGAGATTGAAACCCGGTGCCGTCATCGACCCTTATGCTTTAATCACCAGTGGTAAGCGGCCGATTACAGCTAAGGCTGTCGGTAATGTTGAATATCAACTCTTGGACCGTGCGGTTTTTCGTAAAGTGCTGGAGAATTATCCAGGTCATGCAGAACGTTTGCAAGACTATCTGCGTGAAGAAATAAACCGCACAGTTGGCACGCTTAATGGTGTCGCCGCACGGTTGGATTTCATCCAGTAAGACCCACACAACCTTTTTAGAATTTAAATTCTGTCACGATTGGCGCGTGGTCTGATGGGCGCTCCCAACCACGAGCATGTTTTATGACTTTGGTGGATGCGATGGTTCCATCAAGGGCTTCCGTTGCCCAGATATGGTCAAGCCTGCGGCCTTTGTTTGCGGCTTCCCAATCTTTCGATCGGTAACTCCACCATGTAAATAATTGTTCCGGTTCCGGCATTAAATGGCGTTGTGTATCGATCCAATTGCCCTTTTGCCGAACAGCTTCAAGTGCTTCCGTTTCAACTGGGGTGTGGCTAACAACCTTTAAAAGCTTTTTGTGATCCCAAACATCGCTTTCATAAGGCGCAATATTAAGATCACCGACCAAAATAGCGGGCCGCTCTGATTCTTCGCCACCAATCCATTGATTCATTTCCGAAACGAATTTCATTTTGTGGTCGAACTTCACATTTTTTTCGGTATCTGCCTCATCACCACCTGCGGGGACATAAAAATTGTGAACACGTATACCAGGGCCAATTTTGTAATCGGTTGCTATGTGGCGCGCGTCTCCCATTTCACAAAAATCACGAGAGAAGCTATCCGTGAACGGGATGCGGGAAACGGTAGCGACGCCGTGATAGCCCTTTTGGCCATGTTTCGCGATATAGGGATAACCCATTTTCTTGAAGGCTGAATCGGGAAACTGATTGTTTTGACACTTGGTTTCTTGAAGGCACAAAACATCAGGATTTTCTGCTTCTAGAAGTTTTTCAACCAGTTTGATGCGCAAGCGAACTGAATTGATGTTCCAGCTGATAATTTTAAAGACTGACATGAAGAGATGGTTCCAATCAAAATTTGACTGACCATAGCGTAATGTATGCTCAAAGACGATGTACTGATAGGCGCTATCCCAAACAAAAAAGCCGATGCAAATGCACCGGCTTTTAATTCATTAAATCAATCAGGGTTTAATTACCTGGATATTTGATTTTAAAGAGACTGGACTTCAGCTTTTGTCCCTTTTCGGTGTCAAAAATTTGCACCGATGTATCGAGCCCTTGAGCGTCAGTCACAATCCATTGCTCCAGCTCATAGGTGTCTTTTGTGAAGAAGAGGCGCAGTTGGCTTTCATTAAAAGCTTCTGGGTCTTCGATAATCACAACAATTGAATTACCAAGCAAGCCGACATTCTTGATGCCTTTGACTTTGTTGAGGTTCAATTTGCGGCGAAGCAAATAACGCAGTGGCGTTTTCTTCAATGGTAGCAGGTCTTGAGTTTCAAGCTTTGTGTTGATGACAGCAACACTGCGGCCATCAGCAATAATATCGATTGTAGCAGGCTTATTATATTTGAAGCGCATCAAGCCTGGGCGATGCATATAAAAATTACCTTTTACAGCATTTCCATTTGGTCCGGTTTGAACAAACTTACCAGCCATCGTCTTATAGCCATTCATCTGCTTGCTAATGCTTTTAAGCACGTTCTTTTGATCTTTCGTCAGGGCGGCATTGGCGCTGGCTGCAAAGATAAAGGAGAAGATGAACACAGAAAGAAACAGAATGACGCCAGCAACAAAATAATTGTTGTGTGTCTCAGCTTTTGCGAGTGCTAGGGCTTTTTGCTGTTCAGTGCGTTGATTATGGTTGTGTCTCATTAATGGAATTTCCCACATTCGTAGATGCATCAAGTAAAGTGGCAAAAAGAGGCGAAAGTCTGTTGAACTTGCGCATATTCTTTTAAACCACTCTGTCTGACTGCAGCATGAATGACAGATTCGCGCCATTTTTGCAGCAGTTACTCATTTACAAAAGAGCAAATTCTTTGCTTTATTCTCTAAAAGCGAAATCTTCATCGGGATCACTACCGACTAAAATTTCACGTTTGCCGGCATGATTGGCTGGACCGACCACACCTTCTTCTTCCATGCGCTCAATAATTGAGGCCGCACGATTATATCCGATACCAAGGCGGCGTTGGATGTAACTGGTGGATGCTTTCTTATCTCGAAGCACAACCGCAACCGCTTTATCGTAAGGATCATCACTGTCTACGTTGCCGCCAGTGTCATTGGCAGCCGTATCGCCTTCATCCTCATCGACCTCTTCTGTCACGGCACCCACATATTGCGGGATGCCTTGATCTTTGAGGTGCATGACAATGTCTTCAACTTCCGAATCATCAACAAACGGGCCGTGCACACGCTGAGTGCGGCCACCCGCTGCCATATAAAGCATGTCACCCATACCAAGCAGTTGTTCAGCACCTTGTTCGCCAAGAATGGTCCGGCTATCGATTTTCGATGTTACTTGGAATGAAATACGTGTTGGGAAGTTGGCTTTAATTGTCCCAGTGATCACATCAACTGATGGGCGCTGAGTTGCCATGATAACGTGAATACCAGCAGCACGGGCCATTTGTGCCAACCGTTGGATTGCGCCTTCAATATCTTTACCAGCCACCATCATGAGGTCAGCCATCTCGTCGATGATAACGACGATGAATGGGAGTGGCGCAAGATCAAGCTCTTCGCGCTCATAAATTGCTTCGCCAGTTTCCTGATCGTAACCGGTTTGAATGGTGCGCACGATTGGCTCACCTTTTTCAGCCGCTTGTTTTACACGGGTGTTGAAACCGTCGATGTTACGAACGCCCACTTTAGACATTTTGCGATAACGGTCTTCCATCTCGCGCACGGTCCATTTGAGCGCGACGACGGCTTTCTTCGGATCGGTTACCACTGGAGTAAGAAGATGCGGAATACCGTCATAAACGGAGAGCTCCAGCATTTTTGGATCGATCATGATCATTTTGCATTCTTCCGGCGTCATGCGGAACAACAAGGATAAGATCATTGTGTTGATTGCAACGGACTTACCAGAGCCGGTCGTACCAGCAACGAGTAGGTGAGGCATTTTGGCCAGATCAGCAATAACGCCTTCGCCGCCAATGGTTTTACCAAGGCAGATTGGAAGTTTGCCTTTATTCGAATCAAAGGTTTTTGACGCGATGCTCTCATGCAGATAGATGGTTTCGCGTGAGGCATTTGGAAGTTCTATACCAATCGCATTTTTGCCGGGAATGACCGCAACACGGGCTGCGATCGCGCTCATGGAGCGGGCAATATCATCAGCAAGGCCAATGACGCGGGATGACTTAATACCTGGTGCTGGTTCTAATTCGTAAAGGGTGACAACAGGGCCAGGACGGACGTGAACGATTTCACCTTTTACGCCAAAGTCTTCTAAGACACCTTCGAGCAATTGAGCATTTGCAGCCAAATCATCGTTTGAAAGGGCATGCTCACCATGATTTTCAGGCGCTTCAGACAAGAGATGTAGGGGCGGCAATTCAAATTCTGATGGATCTTTGAAGGTCGGCAACGGTGGCTGTGCTTCTTTAATGGCACGGCGGCTTGGTTTTGCCGGTGGTGTTGGCTGGGCGACGCGAAGACCGGTCGGCGCGGACGGTGCAGGTGTTGGTGCGGGAGCGGGTGTTTGAACACGTTCAACTGTTGCACGCGGTGCAGTAATATCTGTTGGATATTGCTCTGCTTCAACCAAATCAGCCGCTGGTTGCGGTGCTACTGGTTGCATAGCAGGGGCTGGCTGCAATGAAACGGTTGGTTCCATCGGTTGCTCTACCATGTCGTATTCTGACGGCGTTGGCTCCAAATAATCGCCTAAGCCATCGTTGTCTGCTGGCTCATCAATCAATTTCTTTTTGAAATTGACCAAAGTTTGAACAGCACCAGCAAAGCCAGTTTTTCTGCCAACAGGCCCTTCCATCGTCAAATCATGCTGTGGAACAGGTTCGCGCAGAATGCGGGCACGTTTTGATGAGGTTAGATTTTTTAGTTTTGCTTTTGCTGAGTAGCCCAAATGAGCAGCAGCACCCAGCGCGGTTGGCAATAGCCATCCTTCACGCGGTTCATTGGCGTCATCTTGCTCCCCCTCATCGCCAATCATTGGACGGCGGGCGGTGGGTTCTGAAATTTCGTCTTCAAATTCAACGGTATTATTTGCAAAAACAAATTTCGCTAAAAATGGAAGTGGAATTGCCAAAATGATTGCGACGACAACGGCGAAAAAGCCACTGAAGCTGTCACCTAACAAGAATGCAGGCAATGCAATAATGCCATTTCCAACAAGGCCACCAAGGCCCGTTGGCAAAGGCCAACTAGAGGGAACGGGCATACAAGCAGCAACGGCACAGGAGAGAATAACAATGCCGAAAAAGCCCAGAATTTGTGCCGCACCTACGTAGGATGTTTTGAAACGGAAAAACTGCCATCCCCAAATTGCAGGCAAAAGAACAAGGATGGATGACGTGAAGCCAAAGAATTGGACGAGAAGGTCAGAAATGGCAGCGCCAGGGAAACCAAGCCAATTTGAAACTGAGCGGTCAGTTGCATGGGTAAGGCTTGGGTCGTCGACATTCCATGTGGCAAGCGCCAAGCACGCAGCAAGGCTTGCTGCAATAATGCCAAGGCCAATCAGTCGGCTCTTTGTCCGGTTTATGAGAGGGCCACCACGATCTTCGTCACCGAGGCCGTGAAAATCTGCCGTATCTGTCATGCTCAATTCTCTACTAAACGCGTCTTATTGAGAATCACTATAAAGCGCGCAGGTTAAGCCCTCATTAACCACGAAGCATTGGCGACAAAAAAACCCGGCTCGTAAGCCGGGTTAAGTTTTCTGGGTTGTGTAGTGAGTTATATGGAACAGTTTAACTCACCACGCCGGAAAATTATGTTGCGGAATTAAACTCAGGATAAGCTTCAACACCGATTTCTGCTTTATCAAGACCAATCATTTGATCTTCGTCAGAAGCACGAACACCCATCACTACTTTCAAGATCGTCCAAAGAATGAAGGAAGCAATGAAAGTGAAGGTGCCGTAAGCAACGATGCCTACGATTTGTGTACCAAAGCTTGCTTCTGTGTTTGATAGAGGAACGATCAATGTGCCCCAGATACCAGCAACCAAGTGGACTGGGATCGCACCAACCACGTCATCGATTTTAAATTTATCGAGAAGTGGAACAGTGAACACAACCAACGCACCACCAACAGCACCGATGATGATTGATAGGATTGGCGATGGAGCAAGTGGTTCAGCTGTAATTGATACAAGACCAGCAAGCGCACCATTGAGTGCCATTGTGACATCCATTTTACCGAACATTACCTGCGTAAGGATCATTGCAGCAACAACACCACCAGCCGCAGCAAGGTTTGTGTTGACGAAGATGCGTGACACGTCAGAAACATCGCCAAGTGAACCCATTGCAAGCTGTGAGCCGCCATTAAAGCCGAACCAACCGAGCCACAAGATGAATGTGCCCAATGTTGCAAGTGGGATGTTTGAACCTGGCATTACACCAACAGAACCGTCTTTGCCGTATTTGCCGAGACGTGGACCGATGATCAATACACCAGCGAGAGCTGCCCAGCCACCGACTGAGTGAACGATTGTTGAACCAGCGAAATCTGAGAAGCCCATTTCAGACAACCAGCCGCCGCCCCACTGCCATGAGCCAGTGATTGGGTAAAGCACACCAGTTAGAACGGCTGTAAAGATCAAGAAAGGCCAGATTTTTACACGTTCGGCAACGGCGCCAGAAACGATAGACGCAGTGGCTGCAACAAACACCATTTGGAAGAACCAATCAGATGCTTTTGAATAACCTGTATCAAGATCACTGCCGCCGACAGCATCAATGCTGTAGCCAGTGAAAGAAGGAATACCCAAAAAGCCGCCTGTTTTAGCAACGTCTGTATAAAGCAGTTCATAGCCGATCAACCAGAACATGATGCCGGCGATGGAATATAGGCCGATGTTTTTAAGGCACTGCATTGAAACGTTCTTTGAACGAACAAGGCCTGCTTCAAGCATGGCAAAGCCAGCTGCCATGAACATGACGAGAAAGCCGCCAATTAAGAACAAAAGCGTGTTGAAGATATATGCGACTTCAGGAGTCACAGCGGGTGCTGCATCTTGTGCGAGCGCCGGCATAGATACAGCCGACAAGACAAGCGCGATCGGTAGAGATTTAGCGCTAAGAGGTTTGAATGTCATGGTAATTACCTTGGTTTTTAACCGTGATTTACGAGATACTGTTTGGTTTAAAGTGCGTCGCTGCCGGTTTCGCCGGTACGAATGCGAACAGCTGATTCAAGGTCGTAGACGAAGACTTTGCCGTCGCCGATTTGACCGGTTTGCGCAGCTTCCGAGATGGTTGTGACCACTTGGTCAGCAAGCTCGTCGTTTACGGCGACCTCAACTTTAATTTTTGGAAGGAAACTGACGGCGTATTCTGTGCCACGATAAATTTCAGTGTGACCCTTTTGACGCCCGTAGCCCTTAACTTCGCTTACTGTCAGACCTTGAACGCCGATACCTGTAAGCGCTTCGCGTACATCATCCAGCTTGAATGGTTTGACAATGGCCATGATAATTTTCATTTGCCTATCCTGCTTTAGCCGCAAACGCGGAAGAATTGAGACTTCCTTTGCGACCCCCTTGCTTGAGAGTAGATACATACTCAGGTTCATCCCGAGCGATAGGATATGCATTACAAGGATTGTGCCAGTTTTTAACTTTTCTTTAATTCATTGAAAAATATAGGAAAAATTAACCTGCTGGGAAAAACTTTGTCGTATAGCTAAATAAATCGGCTAAAAAATAGGCAGTATAAAAAGCACAGCCTAATAATTGTGCATCTGTGTGTTGGAGTTGGTGGCACTGCTTAAAATTAGTGCCTAAGTCTATCGCTGGCGGATAAGCCCTTCTTGAGCCACGGAGGCAATTAAGGTGCCGTTGCGGGTATAAAGTGACCCCCGCGTAAAGCCTCTGGCACCCATGGCGCTGGGGCTGTCTTGGGTATATAAAATCCAATCAGAAAAATCAGCTTTGCGATGGAACCACATGGCATGGTCAAGACTGGCGACTTGAAGGTTGCGGTTGAAGATGCTGGTGCCGTGAGCAAATAATGACGTATCAAGCAATGTCATATCTGAAAGATAGGCCAATACGGATGAGGAGCGCAGGTGGTCATCTGGCACGGGTGACGTGGCTTTAATCCAGACATGTTGTTTAGGTTCTAGCTTTTCCTTGGAAATGTAATGCTTCAAAGATGTGAAGCGCACTTCAATAGGTCGCGGTCTGCTCCAATAATCTTTTACATTTTTGGGCGCGAGATCCATATAGGTCTCGATCATCTCTTTTTCGCTTAAAAGCTCCTCTGGCTGAGGCACGTCAGGCATCTCTATTTGGTGGTCAAAACCTTCTTCTTCAATTTGGAAAGAGGCTGAGAGTGAGAAAATCGGTTTGCCATGTTGAATGGCAACCACGCGGCGGGTCGTGAAGCTTTTGCCATCGCGAATTTTATCAACGTCATAGATAATGGGAACGTTAGGATCACCAGGCCGCATGAAATAGCAATGCAGCGAATGGGCGTTTCGGTCTTCTACAGTGCGGGAAGCTGCAACCAAGGCTTGGCCGATTACTTGCCCACCAAACACACGCTGCCAACCAACTTTTGGGCTCTTGCCTCTAAACAGATTATGTTCAAGTTGTTCTAAATTCAAAATTTCAAGAAGATCGTCAACGCCGTATGACATGCACCCGCTCCTGTATTCTAAGCCCCAAGCCCTGAGGTTGAAATCTAGCCAAATCGTATTCTCACGTTTGCGTCAAGCGGCGCAGCGACAAAATACCACAAGACGTTACCGCAAAATGTGATGATTGGCAGAAGAATAACAGACCTATATAAGAGACGAAGAAATCATCCTGATTGGAAAGAGTGTGATGGAAAAATTCGATATTGTAATTGCTGGCGGTGGATATGTTGGCATGTCGACGGCTTTGTCGATTAAATTGGCAGCGCCCCATCTTTCCATCTTGCTTGTTGACCCAGCGCCACCTTTGAGTGAGCGTAAGATGCTCGATCTACGCGCTTCTGCAATCGCACTTGCCGCACAAAAAATGCTCGACCAGCTTGGTGTATGGGAGCAATTAAAAGATCAGGCCCAGCCGATCAACGATATGATTGTGACTGATTCAAAAACTGGCGATGCAGTTCGTCCCGTTTATTTGACCTTTGATCAAAAGGTCGAAGATGGTCAGCCATTTGCGCACATGGTGCCTAATGGCGCGATGGTCGCAGCCCTTGAAGCGCGGGCGCAGGCTTTGGGTGTTGATATTCGCTACCATGAAAGTGTCATTGATTTTGAGGAGCAACCCGCATCAATGCGCATGTCTTTAAAATCTGGCAACGACGTAGAGGCTGGCCTGCTTGTTGCCGCAGACGGCGTGAAATCTGGTTTGCGTTCAATTGCTGGCATTAAAACCATTCATTGGGATTATGGTCAGTCTGGCATCGTGACAACCGTGGCTCACGAAAAGCCGCATGATGGGCGCGCGGTTGAGCACTTCTTACCATCAGGCCCCTTCGCCATTTTGCCTTTGACAGACAATCGTTCTTCACTGGTTTGGACTGAGAAGACCCGCGATGCGGAGAAGCTTGTTCAAGGCGATGAGTTTGTTTTCGAGCTGGAATTAGAGCGTCGTTTTGGCCATCAGCTTGGTGAGCTTGAAGTTGTTGGTTCCAAGCGTGCTTATCCAATTAGCCTGACCCTAGCAAAAGAGTTTGTTTCTAACCGTTTTGCCCTTGTGGGCGATGCTGCCCATGGTATTCACCCCATCGCGGGGCAGGGCCTTAATCTTGGCTTCCGTGATGTTGCGGCGTTGAGCGAGGTGATTGTTGAAGCGGACCGTTTGGGCCAGGATTTTGGAACACTGGATGTTTTGGAGCGCTATCAGCAATGGCGGCGCTTTGATACGTGGTTGATGGGTTTTACCACTGACGTTTTGAACCGTCTGTTTTCAAACCGTAGCGACGCTTTGCGCTTGGCCCGCAGTGTGGGGCTTGGTGTGGTTGACCGCATTCCGCAATTAAAGCAATTTTTTATCGGCCAAGCAGCGGGAACGGTTGCAAGCAACCAACCCCGTTTATTGGTGGGTGAGCCGTTATAACAATTTCAGCGATCGATTGATCAAGCCGGTTCGAGCTGTTTCGTCCAAGCAATGACGTCATGTTCTAACTCATCGAGCGCTTCCATCAAGAATTGCTTGCTGCTTGAACCATGAGACAAAACAATAGACCCTTGCCAACGGGTGATAATCGCACGAGCGTGACGGTTAGCGTTTTTGTCCTTTGCATCTGCAAGAACTTGGCTCAACCAACCCACAAGCGTATCGAAAACTTCATTGGTTCGCTTCAATGCTGTTGGAACACAATCTGAAAAATCACGAATACCATTAGCGAGAGGACATCCAAGTTTTGCCCGGCTTTCGGCGCTTTCACGCAAAAGGCCAATAAAGGCAACAAGGCGATCCACGGGATGCTTATGCTTCTTATTGATTTCATTTAACGATTGCTGAGTTTCTGCAACGAAAATCTCAGCCACACCTTCTGCAATAGCAGATTTAGTTTTGAAATAATAATAGATGTTGCCCAATGGTACACCGGAATTTTTAGCAATATCTGCTAAGCTCGTCGAGCCGTATCCGTTGATCCAAAAAGCCTCTGCTGCAGCATCTAGTAATTTTTCTCGTTTATCCGACCTTCTAGGCAAGGCACCATCCAACGCTATGTTATAATTTAAGTCAATAACTTATGAAGTCTTGCGCTAAACCGCTATAAACATTTCTGTGAAATATAATACTTATTGTAAAATTAGAAGAAATTTAGAGCTTATATATCCAGTTCACGTGCTTCTTCAGGCAACATTATCGGTATTCCACCGCGTATAGGATAAGCAAGTTTTGCCGTTTTACTGATTAATTCCTGCGTTTCGCTATCATAAGTAAGCGGCCCTTTTGTCATTGGACAAACGAGGATTTCCAACAGTTTTCGGTCCAAACTTGTCGCTGGTTTTTGGTTTGTTGTTTCTGCCTTATCGTCTGACATGCTGCCTCTATTGCGAATGAAACTTTATTGAAGTGTCACGCCACTCTCAGTATCTTGCCTTGCTAGGGACATTTCAGTAATTGCGACCAAAGTATCAGCGCGTTGTTTTAAATTTTTTGCCTCTAAGAAGGCTTGTTTTTCTGCGGCGCCATAAGGACTCATCATTGAAAGGGCATTCACCAGTAACCCTGTATCTGCTTCTTCGATACTATCCCAATCCGCTTCCATATCATTTTGATCAAGATACGCGCGGAATGTTTTTAGCAATAAATCACGATCAATTTGACTATTACTAAGGTCAGGTTTCAAATCATGTTCAAAGTCTGACCAATCAGCCATCACTTGTCTAAAGGGCGTTGTCGTTTCAAGTTCGGATTGAACCGAAAACCTGCAAATCCCCACAAGGCCAATCATATATCGTCCATCTGATGTTTCGCTAAACGAGACGAGACGACCTGCACAGCCAATTTGGCAAAGACCATTATCCGTTGACGCCTGCCCTTCGATCGCTGGTTGAATCATGCCGATCATTCGGTCTCCAGCCAATGCGGCATCAATCATCGCAAGATAGCGCGGCTCGAAAATATTGAGCGGTAGATTTCCATTGGGCAGCAATAGGGCTGCCGTTAGTGGAAAAACTGGAAGCGATGTTGGAAGATCGGCGACCGTCTCATATTTGTTCTTGTTAGAGTCCATGCTCATCTCTCCGAAAAGCCCATTTTCTAGGCCTTAAAATGAGGACTTAAGAAAATAGGATGGATGACAATTTTCTCCGCGCAAACTTGGTCGCATCATCAGTTGGTCCCCACGCTTCGAAAAATGTTAGAAGCTCCAAACGAGCCCCGTCATCATTCCAAGTACGGTCGCGGGCGATAATTTCAAGTAGTGACGAGGCCGCTTCTTGTCTTTTTCCTGAGGCATTAAGCGCAATTGCAAGATCAAAACGGGCCTGATGATCATTTTCATCCGCCTCAATCTTCGCCATGAGCGGCTCAAGGTCACCCATGTCAGCTGCTTTTTCTAAAAGCGCCAGTTGAGCAGTGATGCCTTTTATAACTGGGTCTTCCAATTTATCTTCCGGCGTCATTTTCAAAATTTCTGCTGCTTGGGCTGCATCACCAAGACCGATAGCGCATTTTGCAAGACCTGCGATGGCGGTAACGTTCGCCTGATCCGCTTGTAGAGCGGCGCTAAAATATCCAGCCGCGCCTTGGAAGTCTTCTGCCTCCAAGAGCTTTTCTGCTTCTTCTACCATTAGTTCTTCATTGTTTGGTGCAACGGGCCCTGCGATCCGGCCAATAAATTCTTTGATTTCTTTTTCGCCTTGCACGCCCATGAATCCATCAACAGGTCTACCATTACTGAAGGCGACAACTGCTGGAATGGATTTAACGCCCATTTGGCCAGAAATTTCTGGATGCTCGTCAATATTCATTTTAACGAGCTTTACAGCGCCACCAGCGTCATTGACGGCTTTTTCGATGACTGGGGTCAATTGTTTGCAAGGCCCGCACCATGGCGCCCAAAAATCAATCAGAACGGGTTGCTTGTTTGATTCCTCAATCACGTCGATTGCAAAATCTTGCGTTGTTGTGTCCTTGATTAAACCGCCTGTGCCGCCGCCAGTAGAATAGCTTGTTCCCGTTGACATCATATCGCTCATTTTATTCTCCAGCCGGTTCTGCAAGCGCCATAATGGTCACTTCGTGATTGGTTGCTTTTACAAATTTTTCTAAATCATCCCGAGCAATAACCGTTGTCGCCGTGTTTGTCATGGGATGGCAGGCGATTTCGTTGTGTTGCATAAGGCTTTCGTCAAATAGGATCGAAACCTCATCGCTCTCATCATTTATGATGCAAAAAGCGTTGACTGATCCTGGCGTAATGCCAAGTTTTTCTTGCAACAGATCAGGTTTGCCAAAACTGAGGCGTGCGCACTCAAGCTTTTTGTGAAGCGTTTTCATGTCGATCGTCGCATGAGCGCCCACGACGAGCAGAAACATTTTGCCCTTTTTGTCTTTAACAAAAAGGTTCTTCGTATGGCCACCTGGAATTTGATCATGGAGCTTTTCGCTCTCATCAACCGTAAAAACGGCTTCATGGTCATAGGTTGTTGTGGCAATGCCAAATTCATCTAACTTGGTCAATAATGCTTCGCGTGTGGTTATCACGGGCTTAGCTCTTTTCTGCTCAAAATTCATATTATCTCGTGTGCTTCTTAGGACGAAAAAAATTCAGGAGCAAGATTTTGAAAAAACCTGTTGCAATTCCAAACGTCTTTCGTCATATAAGCGGCTCAGAGGTCACGTTATACCCAGCGGGCTTCTACATGGATGCGGGCGTAGCTCAGGGGTAGAGCGAAACCTTGCCAAGGTTTAGGTCGTGAGTTCGAATCTCATCGCCCGCTCCATATTTAGCATCTGATATCGTTAGATCATATCGGATGTTTCCCTTTCTAATAAAGCTTAAATAATTCGCTCTGTCACACCACGGTCACAGTGAGGATTATTTCATGGCCACGATTAGAAAGCGTAATGGAAAGTTCTAGGTGCAGATAAGACGCTCTGGACAACAATGCATTAAAAACAGCTCCATCCTTTAAACGAATGCCGAAGAACGGGCTAACCTTAAAGATTGAGAACCAAACCGAGGTGGATTAGGCTCTACTCTGCCTGCTATTCATCGCTAGAGTCCGAATAATTTCCTATTGAATCAATAGCATGCAGCAAAATGGTGTTTTCTCACATTTTGTTGAGGCGTCGGTTATTGCAAAAGTAAATGTACATATTTGGTTAACTATAACGGGTTAAAAATATAGAGTTGCAACTTGCTCGTAATGCAATTTGGGAGTGTATTCCCAAAAAGTGGCCATACAGTTCCAACCATCGGTATTTGTTGCGTAATGCGTTTCTTAAAAATTTGAACTGAAGTTGTTGGTTAGCACTTAGGTTAAACACGACCTTTTCGCCTGTTCATCATGTCATGGACCGGCTCAGAGAAGCTATGTCTAAACCTCGATGAACGGCGGCTAACACTCAGGCATTTAAAGTGGCGAGGGTCTCTTGGACAACAGAGTTGAAGCTTCATTTAGCGATGAATTGAAATTCGAACGCAATACGAGTGACAGGGAAAATGCGCAGCGTCTAGTGAAAGCGATAGCTGCTGCACCTCGCCGAACATATGTAGCGGCATTGATGTCAATGACGGTCATGAGTGGTGGCTTTGGCATTGAGGCGCACGCGCAACAGCGATCAATTATTAATCCAAGTTTTGAAGAGGGACCAACACTCCCAAACAACAATTCTTTTATCATAACAGATGATAGCAATGTTACTGGTTGGAGATCGCAAGCGGCGGATGGTACGAGTGACATCGAAATTTGGGAAGATGGCTTCCAAGATAGAGACGCTTTTGACGGCCAATACCTTGTTGAACTGAATCCTCGGACTAATGTTGGCTTGTTTCAAGAAATTTGCTTGATCAACAATGAGCCGCTTACTTGGACATTCAGCCATGCGGCGAGAAATGGCAATGTAGATCCACAAACAACGGTTTTGGAGATCGTTAGTACTGATGGTCTGACCACGCATCAGTTTCTTGATTCGAGTTCGGTTTCTCCTAGCCGATCTTCCGGCAATGGTTTCAATAACCTAAATCCATGGGCAGTAAATTCAGACAATGCAATTTATGCTGGACCAACTGGTATTCAGCGGCTTCAATTTCGCTCAACCAACGCAGGCTCAACTGGTAACTTTCTTGATGCGATCCAAGTGCCTTTGGTGCCAATCGCGCAATTTGCTTCTAATTCGACGTCTGTTGCTGAAGATTCAACAACACAACTGCCACAGGTTGTTGTGGCAGGTTTGGTCGTAAGTGATATTAGGATTCAAATAGACGTAGATCCTAGCAGTACAGCAGTTGGCGGGGGCGAAGACTACACGCAAACAGCGGCATTTTTGACCATTCCAGCAGGCAACTACGACGCAGCACTTGCTTCTTCCCGTTTTGATGTGCCGTTCACGATTACAGTTGATCCAAGCATTGAACCAGATGAGACATTGGTGCTCAATTTTGGTTCCATTACGGATACAGCTGGTAATCCTGTCACCAGTTTGGCCTTGGGAGATGTGTCTTGCACGGGTGCACCGGTATTAAGCCAATCAACGCACACGATTGAAAATGATGATGAGGCGGCCATTGAGCTAGTAAAATCTGTTTCTTCTGTCGATGACACCAATGGAAATGGCGTCTTTGGTGATTTTGGCGATACAGTCAACTTCGTCTTCACAGCTGAAAATACAGGTGGTTCAGCCCTTGCAGGTATCTCCGTTACGGATGATGGCTTTGCTGGACTTACAGGCGCTTCTAATCTCGTTCAGCCTGCAGCAGGCTTTGACGGTGACCTTGCTATCGGTGAAGGCCCAGTTCAGGTTGCGACCGCGACATATGTGCTGGCGCAAGACGATGTGGCAGCTGGTTCAGTATCAAATACTGCCACGGTTACATCAACGCCAGTTGCCACGACTGCGGGTGGAGACCCTGATCCGTCAACGCCCTTGACTGATGCTGGGGGTGCCAATTTACCTGCTGCAACAGATACATCTGATACAGGTACGGAGCCAGACTTTAACAGCACAAATGGAACGACGACGCCTGTTTCAGATCCGAGTGCTGCGGATACGGATGGAACGGCTGGCAATGACGGTGATGAACCCACGGTTCTAACGCTTCCAGCCCCAAATCCATCAGTTGAATTAGTAAAGTCTGTTTCCTCTATTGATGACACCAATGGCAATGGCATGTTTGGTGATGTCGGTGATACGGTGAACTTCGTCTTCACCGCTGAGAACACTGGCAATACAGCCCTTGCTGGCATCTCGGTTTCAGATGATGGATTTGCCGCCCTTACAGGTGCCTCTAATCTCTCCCAACCAGCTACTGGATTTGATGGCGATCTTGCTATTGGCGAAGGCCCAGTTCAGGTTGCGACAGCGACTTATATCCTCGCACCAGCCGATATAGCAGCAGGCACTATATCCAACACTGCAACAGCCAGTGCGACGGCGGTCGCGACAGGTGTCGGTGGTGTGCCGGATCCGCTAACCCCGCTTCCCGGTGTAGGTGGTGCCAATCTTCCAGCTGTAACCGATACGTCGGATGCAGGCTCTGAACCCGCTTTTAACAGCACCAACGGTACACCAACGAGTGTCTCAGATCCGAGCGGAACCAATACAGATGGAACCGCTGGTAATGATGGCGATGAACCAACAGTTTTGACGCTTCCAATTTTAGTGCCTGCCATTGAACTGATTAAATCTGTCGCTAACATCGACGATACAAACGGTAATGGTGTGCACGGTGATGCGGGCGATACAATCAATTTTGTCTTCACTGCGCGCAATACAGGTAATGCCGCTCTTGCAGGCATTTCTGTCACGGATGATGGCTTTGCAGCCCTTACGGGTGCTTCCAATCTAGTCCAACCTACGGCGGGTTTTGACGGTGATTTGGCGATCAGTGAAGGCCCTGTTGAGGTTGCAACGGCGACTTATGTTCTAACGGCAACAGATGAGGAAGCTGGGTTTGTTTCAAACTCCGCTTCAGCAACATCTACCGCGGTGGCTTCAGCCTTAGACGGGACGCCAATTCCCGCGTCACCGATTGTTGGGCAACCGCCTGTAACGGATACATCTGACGCTGGCTCTGAACCTGCATTGAATGTGGTCAATGGTGCTGTTGTTGGTGTGGCAAATCCAGCAATCACAAATTCAGACGGGATTACGGGTAATGATGGCGATGAACCAACGGTTGTCAGCCTCCTTGACGATCCTGATGGAGATGGTTCGCCAACTGGATTTGAATCGGCAACGGCTGATCGTGATGGCGATGGTATTCCTGATGCCAGCGATTATGATCCAACTGGCTATTTTTATTGTCAGGATACATCAGCAATTTTGACAGGCGGCTTGATTTCGGTCACCGGTCCAGCGGGGACACAAACAGGTGTTGGTGTGTCCAATAACATCTCAATTATTGAAGATGGTTCTAACGGATTTTATCAATTCACTGTTTCGGCTGCTGGTCGCTACACATTGAATGTTACCTATCCAACAACGGGCGTTCCAAGTGCAGATCGTTTGCCGAGCCCGGTTGTTGATGCGACCTCTTTCCTTCCTGCAAACCCAGCCGTGTTGGGTTCAGGTGAAGTGGCCGCAACGGGTGTCTTGGCAGATGGGTCGGCAGCAGCCAATCCATTCCATTTTCAATTCGATATTGCGCCGGGCGATCCAAATATTTTCAACAATAACATCCCATTGCAGTTCTGCGGTGTGCCTGAGGTATCGGCGACCAAAACGCTTGTTGGTCGTCCCGTGCTTCTTCCAAATCGCGATGGTGAATTGACATTCCGTATCACGGGTGAAAGCACAGGATCGACCCAAGTCAATGATGTCACGCTTATTGATGATCTAGATAGCGTCTTTGGTGCAGGAAACTACTCAGTTGTGAGCACAACTTTGTTTGAAGCACCATCAACCTTTGGTGCAACTGCAAACTCTCGTTTCAACGGGTCAACGGATCAGCGGTTGCTGACCAATGGCGGCATCTTGCAGCCTGGGGAAATTGTGAGCGTTGACCTTCGGGTGCAGGTGGATGCAGCCGTTGCAGGTGATTTTGTCAATATTGGTCAAGCTGGAGGCGCATCCCCCCTTGATGGGAGCGCTATACCGAATGCCTCTGGCAATGCCAATGTTACCCTACCAGTAGATTCTGATCGCGCCCTCCTCATCGTAGAAAAAACTGCTGCGCGTAACATTGTGCGTCTTGGTGAAATTCTTCCCTATACGGTGGTAGTTATAAACCCAGATACGCTCGATGTTAGTGGTATCGATGTGGTTGATACTTTGCCGCCAGGCCTTACTTACCGGCCAGGTTCAGCGCAAATAGAAGGCGTGGCAACGGAGCCGCTTTCAACGGGTCGTCGACTTGTCTTCCCGAACCAAAACATCGCGGCAAATTCGCGGGTAACTTATACCTTTAATGTGGCAATCAGCGCAGCAGCGACAGCGGTTGAATTTGAAAACCTAGCGACGGCAGAAGACCCAACAACAGGCGCGCGCATATCCAATGTTGGTATTGCGATTGTCACGCGTGAAGTTGAGCATGTTTTCGATTGTGGCGAAATCATCGGGCGGGTGTTTGATGACAAAAATAAGAACAAGCATCACGACGAAGGCGAAAAAGGCCTAGCAGGTGTGCGCTTAGCAACGGTTAGAGGCGAGCTTATCACCACTGATAAATTTGGCCGCTTCCATGTGCCATGCGCGTCTATACCAGATGCCGATATCGGCTCTAACTTCATCTTGAAGTTGGATGAGCGAACATTGCCTACCGGCTATCATATTGTCACTGAAAACCCACGGGTTGTTCGGTTGACGAGAGGCAAGCTGACCAAGCTGAACTTCGGCGCCTCTTTGCTGCGTGTTGTTCGCATCAACTTAAATGCCAACGCCTTTAACGGTGGCAAGCCATCCCGCGCTCTTAAAAAGGCGATCCCAAAAATCATTGCAACGCTGAACAAAGGAAAATCAGTGCTCCGCTTGGATTATTGGGAATCGGGTGAAGGCAAGAAAATAGGTCGGGAACGAACCCGCGCACTTTCCAAAATGATCAAGAAAAGATGGAAGCGAGCAGGCGACTACAAGCTGGACATTGATGCACGGGTGTTAGCGAAATGACGTGGGGAAATAAAGTGACTTTAGGGGCTTTAAATAAAGTTAGCCTTACATCGCGCGAGTTGCGTCTAACAACCGCAATTGCAATCGTTTTGGGTCTTTCAGTACAGTTTGCGACCCTTAATGATGGTCATGCGAACGAAGGAACTGATGCAGGTGTCGCAGCACTTGATGATGGTCTAGGCTTCTCGATCTCAGTTGATGGTGAACCTGTTTCAGGCGGTGGTATTAAGCCGCCTTCGCAGCCAAAGACCAAACCAGATCGGCAACGTGCAGAAGATGTAGCGCTTGAGGCGGTTGATATTCAAGTGAAGTTTGATGGCCTTGGTGTTGAGCCGCGCTTGAACGTTGCAACGGCTGATCAAAAGCGTGTCTATGCACCTGGTGCGACAATTGAATTTGTTCAATTCACCAATTACCCACGTTTCATTGAGCGTTCGGAAGTGTTGATTTACAACTTGGGCGATGAACCGCGCGCAGGGTTACAAGGGGGCTTTAATTCATCCAAGCCTTTGAAGGTCGTATCTGTTAATGGCGGCAAAGCAAGCTGGACAATACCAGCGGATGCAACGGGTCGCTATTCCTATGTGCTGCGCGCCTATGATGCGAAGGGTCGCTTTGATGAAACTGCACCCTTGATGTTGGTGTCTTCATCGAACAGAGCGGCGGATAAAGACGTTATCACACACGAAGAAACGCGAACGGCGGCTGAGAACGGAAGTGATCGTGCCCACATTCGCAACATCCCAATTCATGGCGGTGCTGTAACGATTTTTGGGCGTAATGTTCCAGCTGGCTATTCAGTGGAAACACTGGGCGAATCTATTGTGACGGATGACGAAAATAAATTCGTCATTCAACGTATCTTACCACCGGGCGACCATGTTGTTGAAGTTGACGTCAATGGTTTGAAAGATGGCAATTTGGCGTTTGATCGTGAGATCAATATTCCAGACAATGAGTTCTTTTACGTCGGGCTTGCTGATTTAACGTTTGGAAGACGTATTGGGTCTTCGTCGCTTGTTGAAACGGCTCCAGGTGAATTTGATCGAAACTTTTCAAGAGGTCGTCTTGCGTTTTATTTGAAGGGCAAGATCAAAGGTAAATACCTTCTCACTGCTGCGGCTGATACGCAGGAAGAAGACCATGAAAACCTCTTCTCAAACCTCGGTGAAAAAGACCCGCGTGCTCTTTTACGCCGTATTGATCCTGATGATTACTACCCTGTTTATGGTGACGATTCGACCATTGTGGAAGATGCGCCAACACAGGGTAAGTTCTATGTCCGCCTAGAACGTGGTGAAAGTCATGTTTTGTGGGGCAACTACAAGACGAAAATCACGGGCACTGAGTTTGCTCGGTTGGAACGTGGCCTTTATGGCGCGCAGGCTGTTTTGAAAACAGAAAAGACGACAAGCTTTGGTGAACCCGTTGCAGAAGTAAACGCCTATGGCGCCCAGCCAGATACCTTGCCACAGCGTGACGTTCTTCGTGGTACCGGCGGGTCAGTCTACTTTCTCACACAGCAGGACGTAACCTCTGGTTCAGAAATCATAACCATCGAAGTGCGCGACCCAGTGTCGAACATCGTTCGTTCAAGGCAAGTTCTTCGTTTTGGTGAGGACTATGAATTTGATTACATTCAAGGTGTGGTCATTTTGAAATCACCGTTGAATTCTACCGCTCGTGGTAGTGCCTTGGTCTCAGAAAGTGCGCTTGGTGATGACACTGTCAATTTGGTGGTGCAATACGAATATACGCCAGCCCTGACTGATGTGGATGGCTTTTCTTACGGTGGCCGCGCGCAGGCATGGATCTCTGATAAGGTTCAAGTTGGTGTAACAGGCATTAAAGAAGAAACGGGTGCTGCTGACCAAAGGCTTTTAGAGGCTGACGTCAAAGTGCGCTTGGGTGAAAACTCATATGTGCGCGGCGAAGTGGCACAAAGCCGTGGGGCTGGGTTTGGAACCTCAAATTCCATCAATGGCGGCCTTACTATAAATAACGTTGCCACAGCAGGCACGGCGAATAGAAAAGCACTTGCTTATCGGACTGAGGCTCACATAGATCTTTCTGATTTTTCAGACAGTACAAAAGGCAAAGTTGGTGCTTATTTTGAGCGACGTGGCGCTGGCTTTTCTTCGCTTGATACCGAGACCAATGTTACTCAGCGGATTGCTGGTGCCTTTGCGAATATTGAATTGTCAGAAGAATTCAAACTCCAAGCTGGGATTGAACGGTTTGATGATGCAAACAATCGCACCAATTTAGAAGCTGATTTGAGCATTGCGAAACGTCTAGGTGAGAAAACTGAATTAGAAATTGGCGGTCGCTTCTTTGATGTTGATAATCCGACAGCAACGACAGGTAATGGTGCCCGCGGTGACCTCGCGGCGCGCTTAACCCGTCAATTTACTAAAACCAGAAAAGCGTGGCTGTTTGGCCAAGCAACTGTAGCGCGTAGTGGGTCCATTGATCGTAACGATCGTTTTGGTGTCGGCGCGGAAGTTGGTTTGACAGATCATATCGCGGTAAAGGGTGAAGCTTCCTATGGCACAAGTGGTCCCGGCGGCGAGCTTGGCCTTACTTATGAGCCAAGCAATGAACGGCAATATTATGCAGGTTACCGATTGAATACCGATAGCGGCCTGCGCAATTCATCGCCTTTCAATGGACCATCTCTTGGCTCTTTCGTAACAGGCGGACGCCACAGAATTGACGACCTTTGGTCTGTTACTTTGGAAAATTCTTACGACCTTGATGATGATGCGCGTAACCTGACCTCTACCTATGGGGTATCGTTTAAACCGAATAGTTTCTGGACCTATGACGGCAATCTTGAATACGGCAATGTGCGTGATGACATAGCAGGCTCTTTGCGTCGTGTGGCTGTTTCTGCTGGTGTGGGATATAAAGACAAAGAAAATTTGAGCTTCAAGGTGAAGTCTGAACTTCGGTTTGAAAATTCAAGCACGGTCGGCCTTGATCGCAATACGTATCTTGTGACCGGTAATTTGAGCTATAAGCAAAACAAAAATTGGCGTCTTTTGTTGAACGCTGATGCAGTCATCTCAGAATCCAATCAAGCGTCCTTCCTAGATGGTGATTATATTGAGGCAAGCATTGGTTATGCCTATCGCCCTGTCAAAAATGACAAGCTGAATGCCTTGTTCAAATATAATTATTTGTTTGAGTTGCCGGGGCCTGATCAAGTGACGGTTCAAGGCAACACGCTCGGTCCTGCTCAGCGAAGTCATATCTTCAATGCAGATGCAGTTTATGACTTAACCAAAAGGCTCAGCATTGGCGGTAAATACGGTTTCCGCATCGGTGAAGTATCTGCCACGAGAGCCGCCGAAAATTTCGTTAAATCATCGGCTCACCTTGGTATCTTACGGGCTGATTTTCATGTCGTGAACAATTGGGATTTCACCCTTGAGGGTCGCGTACTCGTCACACCAGAAGTAGACTCTACTGATTATGGTGCCTTAGCTGCCGTTTATCGTCATGTTGGCAAAAACTTGAAATTTGGTGTTGGTTATAACTTTGGTCGTTTCTCAGATGATGTTTCTGATGTTACACAGGATGATCAAGGTGTCTTCTTGAACCTCGTTGGAAAGTTCTAAAGGCATCGCCCCCTTTTGAAAGTATAAGCGATGAGTTTAGAACTGCGGCCAATCATCAAGAGTGATGAAAAAGATTGGCGCGCCTTGTGGTGTGCTTATCTTGAATATTACGAATCCACCGTGGCGGAAGAGGTTTATCAAACAACCTTTGCACGCCTGATCGATCCCGACCATAAAACACAACAAGGGTTGCTTGCCTTAAAAGATGGCAAAGCGATTGGGTTGGTTCACTACATCTATCACGCCCATAATTGGCGGCTTGAAGATGTGTGTTATTTGCAAGACCTCTATACCGATCCAACCGTTCGTGGAACGGGAGCGGGGCGGGCGTTGATTGAAGCGGTTTATAAAGCTGCCGATGAGAATGGTACGTCGTCGGTCTATTGGCTGACGCAGGATTTCAACCAAACCGCACGGCATTTATACGATCGCGTGGCGAAGCTCACACCCTTCATTAAATACCAAAGATAAAGGCCCAGCTTTGTGCGCTGAGCCTTCGTTTCTTTCAATCTTTGCAAACGAGCAATTAGCCTGTTGCAGCTGCGCTATTGGATCGTGCTGTTGTTAGCACTTGTTCGGCAACAAGTTCCGAGGTTGCTGCCGATAGGGTCCAGCCCAGATGGCCGTGGCCCGTATTATAAAACACGCCCTTATGTTTGCCCGGCTCAACCTTCGGCATCATGTTTGGCATCATTGGTCTAAGACCTGCCCAAGGCACGGCATATTCTGTTGAAACATCAGGGAAGAAACGCTCACACCATTTGGTAATGGGTTTAATGCGGTCATCACGAATGTCGTAGTTATAGCCGTTAAACTCTGCGGTCCCTGCAATTCTCAGGCGGTCATCGCCAAGGCGGCTTAAGACGAGTTTCGCCTCATCATCCAGTAAGCTTACCCAAGGGGCCGCGTCTTGGCTTTTCTTGTCGTTTAGATTGACGGTGATTGAATAGCCTTTGACGGGATATACATTGACGCGATCTCCCAACATGGTTGCGATGGAGCGGCTTTGCACACCGGCGCAAACCACGACGCCATCAAAGGCGTCAGATTGAACCTCGCCTTCGTCGCTTTTCCAATCAATCGACACACCATGGTTTTGCGGCATGGTGTTGGTTACTTCTGCATTATAGTGGAAAATTGCCCCACGCTTCTCACAAGCTTTCGAAAGACCGCGCGTGTATCGATGGATATCGCCGGTGAAATCGCTCTTGGTATACATACCTGCGTGAAGCTCGGTTTTGATGGCCGGTTCAATATCGCGAATTTCTGATGGTGAGACAGAGTGACGTTCAAGGCCGCCTGCGTCTAAGAGCTTGTTCACTTGCTCAGCAACTTTGAATTCTTTTTTGTCTGTATAGACATGCAAAATGCCACGATCTTCGCAATTAAAATCGAAGCCCTCGCGTTCTGCATGGCTCTTCAAATGCTCGCGCGCTGCAATGGCAAGGCGCACCGTTTCGATAGTGTTTTTTTCATACTGCGGAATAGCGGCCATGAATTCGGCCATCCATGAATATTTATGAAAGCTTGGTTTTGGGTTCACGAGCAGGGGTGCGCCTGGCTCGAACATCCATTTAATGCCTTTCAAGATGGTTGAAAATTTCGTCCAAACTTCCGCATTTGATGCAGAGAGCTGCCCGCCGTTGGCAAAGCTGGTTTCCATAGCTGCATAGCGATTTTTGTCAAAAACAGTGACATCGAAGCCGCGGTTGATAAGTGAATAGGCTGTGGTAATGCCAGTGATACCTGCACCAATCACAGCAATTTTTTGCATCTTTTGAGACATCTTAGGTCCTTCCTCGCAAAGTTGATCCGTTTGGCCAACTTGTGTTGACCAGCGAACCCCTCTGTCACGGGACCTGAGCGTTTGACTGAGTAGTCTTTAAACGAGCTACTTAGTTTTCGCCTTCGGTGGGTGAGTGAATGTCACTCGCCGCTCTCCAGATGCCTAATGCGATATGCGGTCCTTTTGCCTGAGAGTTTCCGGGGCGTTGCTCCTTCGGCGTTGGCAGACAATAAATTGGCCACCAATCTCTCCCACATATCAAAGTATAGGCTGACGAATATATGCGTTGAAAATGATTGCGATTCAATCAATTTCGATGTGAAAATTGTCGAAAACCTAAATTTATCCAATCATTTGAACAGGCGTATTCCTAAATCTGGTTATCAAAATGAAATTTGTAAGTTTCATTTGGCGCAATTTGGTCGGGCATTTTAGCTGATTATTCCGACCTTGCAGGTTCGCTAACCTGCATTCGTTGGAACAGACCGCGCAAGGGCGACGCCAACGATTAAGAAAACAATGCCAAGGGCTCGTTTCCAATCAAGCTGTTGGACTGCGGCGCCCATCAGACCGAAATGGTCAATGGTGACGGCTGTGAAAATCTGGGCGACCACCACAAAAATAATCGCATTGCCGAGACCAATCTTTGGGGCAACAAAGGTAATGAGCACGACATAGACGGCAAAAAAACTCCCACCAAAAAAGTGCCACCAGCTTGCTTGCTGAAATGTTGCAAGGCTCGGCGTTGCAACGCCACTGGAGATTGTCACGACGAGAATAGTGATGAAAGCCACCACGCAAAGGGTAAGTGACGCCCAATGAACATTTCCAATGGTCTGACCAAAAGCCGAATTGATGGAAGCCAAAATAGGAACGGCAACCCCTGCTAATACAGCGAGAAAAGAATAAAGGAAGGTTGCATTATTCATCTAAGAATCCTTTGATTTTTATTATGTTTTGCTTTTTTCGTTTGTATAGAAACAAAAAACTTTGCGGCAATTTTATCTCGCTTGTTTTGGCAGACTCTGGTGCCTAAAAACATAGTAAAATGCTCGAATCTCCCCAGACTCCACAAATTGTCCACTCAACCCTTGTTTACTGCGCACTTCTTTTTTCAGTTAACATATTGTTTTGACACAGTTTAATTTTATGTTGCAGCGCACATTCACAAAAAGTCGTATTGTCGTTATGCCAATTTGGATTCTACCGTATGGCAATCGTGGGAGAATTGCGTGCATACGCGGCTATGGGAATGCCGTTTTGCATTCTCTAATTCTCTTCACGGGTCGTTAGTGGGGTTCATGAGGAACGCCACGTATTCGGGAGGATACCCTATGAGTGAAAATCGCTCTACTGTAAGCCGTCGTTCGGTTTTGAAGACAGGTGCAGCTGCTGGTACAGCACTTGCAACACCAATGTTTTTCTCAAACACGGCAAATGCATACACAAATGAGCCAAAAGGCGATACTGTAACGCTTGGCTTTAACGTACCACAAACAGGTGCATACGCTGATGAAGGTGCTGATGAACTTCGCGCTTACCAACTAGCTGTTGAACACATCAACGCTGGTGGCGGCGGTATGCTCGACACATTCAGCTCAAAAGCGCTGACAGGTGGCGTTAACGGTAAGAAAGTTGCTTTCGTTACTGGTGACACACAAACAAAATCTGATGCGGCACGTGCTTCTGCGAAGCGCATGATCGAAAAAGAAGGCGCTGTGATGATCACAGGCGGTTCTTCTTCAGGTGTTGCGATTGCTGTTCAAGGTCTCTGCCAAGAAGCTGGCGTTATCTTTATGGCTGGTTTGACACACTCAAACGATACAACTGGTAAAGACCGTCGTGCAAACGGCTTCCGTCACTTCTTCAACACAGAAATGACAGGTGCTGCTCTTGCTCCAGTGCTTAAGAATGCTTTCGGTTCTGAGCGTAAAGCTTATCACCTTACAGCTGACTACACTTGGGGTTGGTCACAAGAAGGTTCAATCCAGAAGTACACTGAAGGTCTCGGCTGGGAAACATCAGCTGCAGTTCGTACACCACTAGGTGCAGGTGACTTCTCACAGTACATCACTCCAGTTCTAAACTCTGGTGCTGACGTTCTCGTGTTGAACCACTACGGCAAAGACATGGTGAACTCACTGACACAAGCTGTTCAGTTTGGTCTTCGTGACAAGCAAGTAAATGGCAAGGATTTCCAAATCGTTGTTCCATTGTTCTCACGCTTGATGGCTCAAGGTGCTGGTGACAACATCAAAGGCATCTACGGTTCAACAAACTGGAACTGGTCATTGCAAGACGAAGGCTCAAAAGCATTCGTTAAAGCGTTTGGTGCTAAGTATGGCTTCCCGCCATCACAGGCTGCACACACATGCTACACACAAACAGTTCTTTATGCTGATGCATGTCAGCGCGCTGGCTCATTCAAGCCATCTGCTGTTGGTGCACAACTTGAAGGCTTCAAGTTTGATGGTATGGGTAACGGTCCTACTGAGTACCGTGCTGAAGATCACCAGTGCTTTAAAGACGTTCTTGTCGTGCAGGGTAAAGAAAACCCAGCATCTAAATTCGACCTTCTTGAAGTTGTTGAAGTTACTCCACGTGCACAAGTTGAGTACGATGCCAAGATTCTTGGTGGCGAACTTGGTCCATACAACGACGGTGCATAAGCAACGTTTCGTTGAAAATTAATAAGATTGACCGCCGCGTTTATACGCGGCGGTTCATTTCCGGCACACAGAAAATGTAATTCCGGCATTTAACAATTAAGGTAATGATAAGATGGATGTGATCCTTCTCCAGCTCTTAAACGGGTTAGATAAGGGCGGGGCTTATGCGTTGATTGCGCTGGGTCTGACGCTCGTTTTCGGTACACTAGGTGTGGTGAATTTCGCCCACGGTGTATTGTTTATGCTTGGCGCCTTTTGTGCGGTAACGTTCAATAAGTTTTTGTCTTTGGAAAAGGTGGTTCTTGATGAGAACAATCTTACACCATGGGGCACGCGTGCTGAAATTAGAACGTCATATGCTGAACTGTATCTCGGCGATTTTGGTACATTCCTGATCGACTATTCCGTTCCGTTCTCCATAATCGTTGCCATACCCTTTATGCTCCTTGTTGGTGTCATCATGGAACGCGGACTTATTTCCATGTTCTACAAGCGCCCCCATGCTGAGCAGATCCTAGTGACATTTGGTCTTGCGATTTGTTTGCAAGAAATCGTCAAACACTATTATGGCGCTAACCCAATTCCGCAAAACGCTCCTGCCATTGTAAATGGTAGCTTGAACGTTGGTGCAATCTTTGGCCTTGAAGGTGTGATTTATCCGTACTGGCGGCTTATCTACTTCTTCTTTGCCGGAACAATAATTCTAGCAGTGTTCTCATTCCTGCAATTTACAACCTACGGCATGGTTGTTCGTGCTGGCATGAATGACCGCGAAACTGTCGGTATCTTAGGTATCGATATTGATCGCCGCTTTACAGTTGTCTTCGGTATTGCTGCGGTGGTGGCAGGTCTTGCCGGTGTTATGTATACGCCGATCCTTCCGCCTGATTATCGAATGGGCATGGACTTCCTTGTTCTTTCCTTCGTGGTTGTTGTTGTTGGCGGCATGGGCTCTCTCGGCGGCGCGGTTGCTGCTGGCTTCCTGCTCGGTATCTTGCAATCTTTTGCCTCGATGAACGAAGTCAAATCAATCCTACCTGGTATTGACCAGATCATCATTTATCTCATCGCTGTTATTGTGATTTTGACACGACCTCGTGGTCTGTTTGGTCGCAAGGGCGTGATGGAGGACTAGTCATGAAAAAAACGAACGATCTCTATCTCATCATCATCTTTGCCATTGCGATCCTCGCAATGCCTTGGTGGATGGCTCCACTCGGCGCTGGTTATCCAGATTTGCTTCAAAAATTTGCAATCTTTGGCGTCTTCGCGATTGGTTTCAACATTCTGTTTGGTTTGACAGGCTACCTGTCTTTCGGACACGCAGCGTTTCTCGGCATAGGTTCTTATGCAGCCGTTTGGTCTTTCAAACTGTTCACGATGAACATTGTACCGGCCATTATCTTAGGCGTTATCATTGCGGGTATCTTTGGCCTGATCATTGGCTACGTTTCATTGCGTCGCTCAGGCATCTACTTCTCAATCTTGACGCTCGCTTTTGCGCAAATGTCTTTCAATCTCGCCTATTCGGTTTTGACACCGATCACTAATGGTGAGACAGGACTGCAAATTCGGGCACTCTTGAAAGAAGGTGAAACCACAAGCTTGCTTGATGCGGATGTGCGTTACATCGACCAATTGTTCGGTGTGCAAGAATTTGGCGCACCAGTGACCAATCTGTTCGGCATGAAAGTCAGCGGCTGGGAAGGCTTCTACATCTGTGCGGTGATCTTGATCATTATGTTCTACATCTCCGTGCGTATCTTCCGTTCACCATTCGGCTTGATGCTGCGTGCGGTTAAATCAAACCAAAACCGCATGAGCTACACTGGCTTGAACACACGTCCTTACACACTTGCAGCGTTTGTTATCTCTGCAATGTATGCTGGTCTTGCAGGCACAATGCTTGCTATTACTGACCCGCTGGCTGGTGCCGAGCGAATGCAGTGGACAGCGTCTGGTGAGGTTGTTCTTATGACCATCCTCGGTGGTGTTGGTACATTGGTTGGCCCGCTTATCGGTGCTGGTGTGATTAAGTATCTCGAGCAGATTTTCTCATCCGTGAACGTGCCAACGTTGGAAGCATTCTGGTCATTCTTGCCAGAGACGCTTCAGCACATCATGGTGGAAATCTCTAGCCTCTTCTTTGGTGGCGGTTGGGAACTGACACTCGGTTTGATGTTCATGTTGATCGTGATCTTCTTGCCAGGTGGTATCATGGAAGGGTTCCGTCGTATTGGTGCCTTGTTCCGCAAAAAACAAACAAATGACGAGCCGTCTGCCGGCGAAGTCCAACCGGCGGAGTAAAGCACTATGTCAACTGATAATATTGTATTGAACGTTGCTGATGTTAGTAAGCGTTTTGGTGGTCTGCATGCGTTGAAGGATGTTGATCTTCAAATTGAAGAAGGCACAGTTCACGCGATTATCGGCCCGAACGGCGCTGGTAAGTCCACACTGCTTAACGTGTGTGTGGGTCGGATTAAGCCAGATGTTGGCCACGTGATTTTTGATGGAGAAATCCTCGACAATCACCAGCCACACGAAATCAATCAGCTTGGTGTTGCACGGGTTTTCCAAACACCGGAAATCTTTCCAGAGCTTAATCTTCTGGAAAATGTGATTATTCCTGCGATGGCAAAACGCGATGGTGCGTTTAACTTCAGCGCATGGAAGAACCTCAGCAAGGAAGTTGAACTGCGCGAACAAGCAGAACACATTCTTGAAGATGTGAACTTGTATGAAGAGCGTAACAATGAAGCAGCAAGCCTTTCGCGCGGTAACAAGCGTCGTTTGGAACTTGCAATGGGCTTGATTCAACAACCACGTCTTCTTCTTCTTGATGAGCCAACCGCTGGTATGGCCCGTCACGATACAAACCGCACAATCGATCTTTTGAAAAAACTAAAAGAACGCGGCATGACGAAGGTTATTATTGAGCACGACATGCACGTTGTTTTCTCGCTTGCTGATAAAATTTCAGTGCTGGCACAAGGTCAAATTATTGCTGAAGGCACGCCTGAAGAAGTGCGCGGCAATCCTAAAGTGCAAGAAGCATATCTTGGAGGGGCGCACTAATGAACGCAGAACCAACAAAAGAACAAGTCGCTTCTGCAAGCGATATGCCTTACTTCTCCATGCGCGATGTGCACTCTTACTATGGTGAGAGCTACATTGTGCAAGGTGTTTCCTTTGACGTTAAAGAGGGCGAAATTCTTGCCCTTCTCGGCCGTAACGGTGCGGGCAAAACATCAACGCTACGCACAATCTCGCGTCTTGATGATCCAGCCCTTCGCCAAGGTGAAATTTATCTCAACGGACAAGCTGTTCATGAGATGAAGTCTTACCAAGCGTCGCAAGCTGGCATTCAATTGGTGCCAGAAGATCGTCGTATTATTGGCGGCCTTACGGTTGAAGAAAATCTTATTCTATCTCAGGTTGATGGCAACATCGGTTGGGAAATTGAGAAGGTTTATGAGCACTTCCCACGTCTTGCAGAACGTCGTAGCCAAGAAGCAATCACTATGTCTGGTGGTGAGCAACAAATGTTGGCCGTTGCCCGCGCTTTGTCTCGGGACCTGAAGCTTCTTCTTCTTGATGAGCCTTATGAGGGCCTTGCACCTGTGATCGTTCAAGAGATCGAACGCATCCTTCAAGGTGTTCGTGAGCTTGGCATTACAACAATCATCGTTGAACAAAATGCTGTGGCAGCGCTTAAACTTGCTGACCGTGCGCTTATTCTCGACACGGGTAACATCGTGTTTGAAGGAACAGCGAAAGAAGTTCTCGACAACGAAGAACTCCGTCACGAATATCTCGCGATCTAATCGCTGTGACATAACGAATTTAAAAGGGCCTTACGGCCCTTTTTTATTGAGTATTTTTTCAAGAACGAAGGTTTCTGTGAGACCCAAAGCTTTAAATGGATTTCCCACCGTGCCCGACACGATAGAACTGAGGATCATTTGCATTGGTTTGATGCTCATTACTGGCGCCAGTATCTCATCGCGAACAAAGGGTAAAACGTCACTGTCTGATTGGTATACGGGCGTGAACAATTTGCTGATGAGTTGATAAATCAAAATATGAACACGGCGCAAACGCGCATATTCTTGTAATGCGGCATCAAGCCCTTCACGCTGTGTGAGTGCTTGATTGAGCGCAAAGGCATCAAGCAAAGCCATGTTGGCTCCTTGTCCAAGTTGCGGGCTGGCGGCGTGATAGCTATCGCCGAGATGAACCACCCGATTACTGACAGGATGCCTAAGCGTTCGATGATGATAGCGGGCCATTACCAAATCATCGTGTCCATTAAGCTGGCCGAGAAAGACCACTGTCTCAGGCCATAAGGCAAGAACTTCGTCTTTCCAGTTATCTATTGGTGTAGATAACCAATCATCATAATTTGCTTTCGGCAAACTCCAAAAAAATGCCGTCGAAAATTTTGAATTTTGTGGGGTGCTACCAGTCGGTAAAATACCCACCATGTGAGTGGCTTTTCGGTATCGTTGTTGGAGTTGATCGGTTGCAAATGGTGCGTCTTCAACCCAATCTAGGTTTGCCCATAAAGCACCATAATAGAGCGCCTTTCCCTTTATTGGTGATAGGGGTGACTGGGAGCCGAGCGCATCAATAATGAAATCAAAGGGAGCGGTTTCTTGCCCCTTATCGTCAACCAATGAAACCTTGGTATAGGATTTTTGTGAGGTTCCCATTATTTTCGTAGATGGCTCTAAACGAACAGAGGTGTTTAATACGGCTTGATAAAGCACATCGAAGAGCGCCGCTCTTTGGATCGCAAACCCTGCGCGTTTTGGGCTGTATGTGTTGTAACTGGCATCAAGTACTTTGCGTTGATTGCGCGAAATTGTGCCGTTCAAGTTGAGAATTTTATTGCCGTATTGCTGGATCTGACCGTCAAGCCCAAGGGTTGCCAGAACGGAATAGCCCGTTGGTTGAAGAACCAGCCCCGATCCAATTGGTTTAGGTTTATCAAACTGATCGTAGAGGACTACATCATGGCCCTGTCGCTCTAAAAATAGCGCAGCAGATAAGCCGGCTATTCCAGCACCTGCAATGGCAATTTGATAATTCATTGGCATTGAAAAGTTCGAATGGTTGTTTGCGTTTTTCCTAATCTAATGAAAATTCCGCCCCTTAGGTAGTACGTTTTTTGTTGCCTCAACGCCTTCTTCACTGGTCGCAGCTAATGCTTCCACCCGTGCATTGATATAGGCCTCAATATAATCAGTCTCGATGGGAGGAATAGCACTGCGTCGACCTCGTTTGGCGCGGCTGGCGATTTTGGTGCCAATGTCATCGACGGGCCGTTTCACTTCATCAGCGCGGTCCAAAATATCAACGTGGTAGATGTCTTCAGACAGCAATGCCAAATGGTCCGTCCAATCTTCGATATGATGGGCGACAATATGGATGACACCATCTGCTTTTTGCAACTTGCCTGACACCTTGATGAAGCGGGCACCCATCATGATAGGTCGATATTTCTGGAAGGTTTTGGGCCATACAATAATATTGGCAATTCCGGTTTCATCTTCGATGGTGGCAAAAATCACGCCCTTGGCGGAACCTGGTCGTTGCCGCACTAATACCAAGCCCGCCACACTCACAAATTGATTGTTTTGTATCACCTCAAGGTCTGCTGTCGGCCGCGCCTTTGCCTGACTGAGTTGTTCACGCAGAAAGGAAACGGGGTGTGCTTTTAATGAGAGGCTTAAATAGCGGTAGTCGTTGATCACATGCTCACCAAGCGGCATTTCGGGCAGCTCAATGTCTGGTTCATTTTGTAAGATTGGCAAGTCCACGCGATCAAACAGTGGTAAGTGCATGCTGCCATCTTTACGTTTGGGGCTGCTATCTAAATGACGGGCATCCCACAAGGCGCGGCGACGATCTAGACCGATTGAACGAAAAGCATCAGCATCCGCAAGCCGCTCAATAATTGCACGGCTAAGCCCACCCCTTAGCCATAAATCTCGAAGACTACGGTAGCTCTCGCCCCGTGAGGCGACCAATTGAGCCGCCATTGCCACACTCATTCCCTTTATCTGCCGAAAGCCGAGACGCAGGGCGTAGCGGGTTTGAATGTCGTCTTTCATAGCCTGATTTCTAGAGTGAAGATGTCGCTCTAAAGGCCAATCATCACACAAGGCTTCGAGCTGGTTATCGAAGGCAGAATAATTCACGTCAACGGGCCGCACTTCCACTCCATGCTCGCGGGCGTCTCGCACAATTTGCGCAGGCGCATAAAAGCCCATGGGCTGTGAATTTAACAGCGCTGCGGCGAAGACATCGGGGTAAAAACATTTAAACCAACAAGAAGCATAAACCAGCAATGCGAAGCTTGCAGCGTGGCTTTCTGGAAAACCATATTCGCCAAAGCCCTCAATCTGTTTAAAACAACGTTCGGCAAAATCGGCCTGATAGCCTTTTGCCACCATGCCATCGACCATTTTTTGTTGGAAGGAGCTGATGGTGCCAACACGGCGAAAGGTTGCCATGGCGCGGCGAAGGCGATCGGCTTCTCCTGGTGAGAAGCCCGCACCAACAATTGCAATCTTCATGGCTTGCTCTTGGAAAAGCGGCACGCCAAGGGTTTTCTTCAACACATCTTCGAGCTCTTTTGAGGGATAGATAACTTTCTCCAATCCCTGCCGCCGCCTTAGATAAGGATGAACCATATCGCCCTGTATCGGCCCCGGGCGCACGATGGCAACCTCAATCACCAAGTCATAAAAGGTGCGCGGTTTGAGGCGTGGGAGCATGGACATTTGCGCGCGGCTTTCAATTTGAAAAACACCCAATGTATCTGCGCGCGAAATCATGTTGTAAACGCGGGGGTCTTCTGCTGGCTGGGTCGCCAATGTATAGGCAAGGCCGTAATGGCGATGCAATAAATCGAATGCTTTGCGCAGGCACGAAAGCATGCCGAGCGCCAGCACATCAATTTTCAAAATATTGAGATGGTTGAGATCATCTTTATCCCACTCCACAATGGTGCGGTCTTGCATGGTGGCGTTTTGAAGCGGGATTACTTCATCTAACCTGTCATCCGTAATGACAAACCCGCCCACGTGCTGAGAGAGGTGACGAGGAAAGCCGATGAGCTCTTCTGTGATCTCAATGACTTTTTTGATCATTGGATCATCTGGATTATAGCCAATGCGGCTCGCATCTTCTTTGCTAATGGTGGAAGACGATTGCCCCCAAATGGTGGTGCTTAAACTGCTTACCGCGTCTTCTGACAATCTGAAGGCTTTGCCCACTTCCCGAATGGCAGAACGGGCGCGATAGGTGATGACGGTGGCCGCAAGCCCTGCGCGGTGGCGGCCATATTTTTGGTAGATATACTGAATAACCTCCTCGCGCCGTTCATGTTCAAAATCAACATCAATGTCTGGTGGTTCTTTGCGTTCTTCTGAGATGAAGCGTTCGAATAAAACGTCAATTTTATCGGGGTTAACCTCGGTGATCCCGATGCAATAACAGGTGACAGAATTCGCCGCAGACCCGCGCCCTTGGCAGAGGATTTTTTGAGAGCGGGCGAAGCGCACAATATCGTAGACGGTGAGAAAATAGGGCGCGTAGTGAAGGCGGTGAATGAGGGCGAGTTCGTGCTTTAACCCACGCTCTACCTTATCAGGCACGCCATCAGGATAACGGGCTTTCGCCCCTTTATAGGCAAGGCGCTCTAACTCTTCTTGTGGGGTGGCGCTTTTGCCAGAACTTTCCTGCGGGTAATTATAGCTCAATTCATCAAGCGTGAAATTGATCGCGTTCATCACCTTGATTGTCTCATGAAAAGCTTCAGGCACTTCACGGGCAAGCAAGGACATGGCTTTTGCGGTTTTCAAATGTCGTTCGGCGTTTTTAGAAAGCAGACGGCCTGCTTTTGTAAGGGGCACATGTTCGCGAATGGCGGTGATCGTATCTTGCAAAGGACGCCGCATTTTCGCGTGATAAAGCGGCAAATTACTCGCCATCATTTTGGCCTTGGTTTGGCCGGCCATTTTAATCAGCTCAAAAAGCCGCCTCTTATCTGATGCACCATAGGGCATGGATATAATCAGGCGGATCGGTTCGTTGAGATCAGACAGGGCGTTGATGGTTTTGGTGAGCACCTCAATAGAATGTTCTTCTGGCACCACTGCGAGGATCGACCCTTCTGCCCATTCAATAAGGTCCGCCAAGATGAGGTGGCAGTTCTTGCGGGTTTCATTATCTGATTGCGGTGCGCGAAGTCTGCCAGTTGAGAGCAAGCGACAAAGGCGGCCATAAGCAGCGCGGTCTTTTGGCCAGATTAAAAGGTCTGGTGTGCCGTCTGCAAAAACCAAACGGCAACCAACGCGGTATTCAATGCCTGCTTCTTTGGCAGCGATATGCCCACGGACGCTGGCAGCTAAGGTATTCTCATCGCAGATTGAAAAACCAGCAAGACCCGACATTGTTGCCCGCACAGCTATTTCTTCTGGGTGGGATGCGCCTTTTAAAAAAGTGAAATTGCTGGTGATGCCAAGTTCTGCAAAGGGAAGGTTTGTGGTCATCAAGCAAACAGTCCGTGCACATACCATTTGGGATCGGCGCGCTCTTCGCCATAAAGGCCATCACGATAAAGCCAAAAGCGACGACCGCTCTCATCTTCAATGCGGTAATAATCGCGGGTGAAGCGGGGTTTAATGCCTTTATCACGCCACCAAGGGGCACTGATGCGTTCAGGGCCTTCCACGCATTTGACTGTGTAAAGCATGCGGCGCCAACGAAAGCGCAGTGGTGGGCCTTCGGGTATGGCAGCAATTGCTTCAACCTCTTCAGGCTGATCAAACAGGCGAATAGGTCTTGTGATGGGTTGGTCTTTGTAGGGTGAAGGCCATGCTTGGGTGTTGGATGCGCCATCAACGGCGCGTTGGCGGGTGGTGGTTTCTTCTGGTTGATGACTATCACCAGAAGAAAGACGGATGATATTTTCAACGCCAAGTCTGACACCAAGCTTATCGATTAAATGAGCAAGGTCTGCGTTTAATGTATTGGCTTCATCACGGTGAAAGCTGGTTTGTTCTGCTTTGTGCGGTTCGCTCAAAAGTATAGATAAACGCACAACATCAAAACCATCGGCTTCTGTTAAACGGCGCGTAGAAAAACGCTCCAAGCTTTCATCCAATCGTTCCCGAAATAGGGTGACGATGGCATCGGGATTGGTTAGGCTTTTTGCTGTTGAAATTTGAGCGCGTGTGAGGCCACCATCACTTTGAAATAAGGCCGCTTCCACAACGCGCGCGCCTTCGCCTCTTGTCTCCAGTGTCACAACAAGTGTTTGGGCAAGTTTGTGTAAGGTTGCCTCTATATCGGCTGGTTGGCTTATTGGCTCATGGAAACGGCGTTCTGCCATGAGAGACGGCACAGGCAGGCGCGGTGAAATGCTTTCTTCTTCCTCGCCTAAAGCACGGTTGATGTTGCGGATGAGGTCAAGCCCGAAGCGGTTGGCAAGTGGGGCGCGGGGCAAGTCGATAATTTGTTCTATCCGCTTTAAACCGACGCGCTGCATGGCCTCTTCAATGGTTGGGGCTAAACGAAGGGCTGCAATGGGCATGGCATTGAGGGTTGGTTTTTCTTGCCCCGCTTTTATGATTTTCCCATTGGCAAAGCGACTAACAGCCCATGCGGTGCCAACCGTGCTTGCAAGGCCTGTTTGCACCATGAAACCTTGTGCGTTGAGCTTCTGTTTGATGTCCGCCACCATCACGGCTTCTGCGTCTTTTGTGGGGTCAGACAGGGACGTGAAGAGATGGGCGCAGCCTGTGATGTCGAAAATTAAGCCATGTTTGAACAGGCGGGAAGAGAGCGGCGATTTATCAAAAGCGCTGGCCTCACGGTCAAGCGCTACGAGCGGCGTATAACGATTGGCCCAATCTGCGATTGTTTCTAAAAGAGCTGAGTTGGCGCGCGGGTCATCTTCTATTGCGTCCAAATCAGGATATTGCGCACGGGCGTCAGCAAGGGTTTGGCCAGAGCGTAAAGAGAGGGCTTCTGCTGCTTGATTGACGGCAACAATGCGTTGTGCAGATTTAACAGAGGCAATTAAAAGACGCGGTGCCTCATCATCACTCTTTATGCGCCAGTGCTTGCCCCTTTCAAGCCGCGCCAGTCGATCTGTGGCGAGATAAGGAAACCACAGCGCCAGATACCGCCTCGCCACTTTCTTGCGTGGGGCCGGCATGGGTTGGTGCGGCGCTGGTTCGCTTATCGGTTGTTTCAAATTTTGCATGATGATTATTCCATTGAACCGTGAATTTGCCAGTTTGGCCTTGTCTGTTTCTGGTGAGATTGGCGGTGAAGGCTGGATGACCTATGCCCTCTTCAAAGCCGTTTAAGGTGCCAGCATTCGCGGCCTCGATTTGCCAGCGTGTTAGCGCAATGGAAGGGGTTGGTGGATCACTTCCTGTAAGCAACATGAAGCAGGGTGTGTGGTTTGCTTCCGCCCGCAAATGAAGGCGGCGGGTTGCAGGAAGGCTAAGACCCTTGGCAGTCGTTTGCAGGTTTAAGACCACACTCAACGCCTCACCTAAACCAAGCGCTTCTTCTGCCGCCCATAAAGCGTCTTTTTCTTTTGCGGTGTGCACAATCAGCAATCGGCTAGGATCTAGCCCAAGAGCATGCAGACCCTGCCCATAAAGGTGGCCGGTTTCGCAAAGGGTTTTGTGAGTTGCAATCCAGATCAAAGGGCCTTGCCGCTGTGTGGAGAGTTGCGCCAACAAAGCACATAAAAACCCAGCGCCCGCACCAGCCTCGCGGGTTGAAGCGCGAATCTCATTTAAGCAAAACAGCGGCATGGCATTATGGGTGAAAGCTTCATCAATCGATTCGATACCGAAACAAAATTGATCTCGCCCGATGGAATTCTCCATAAGCTGTGTATCTGGCAGGGTTTTATCCGCTGCCAGTTGACCTTCAAGGTCTGCAATTTGTGTTTTCAATCGACGTAAAAGGTCGGTGCGGAGTTGGGTCATTGCTTCTCAATGTTCTTATTTTGTTCTTATAGATTCCAAACTGTTTAAAAAGAGTCAAGCGAAAGACTTGGAGGGGCGGTGGCTCGCTGTTAGGCTGATTGTCGCAACTTCTTATTTTGGGCGCCACATGACGGACTTTCACAAACCTTTTGCCATCGGTCTTTTGCCGCTTGATCTTGGCGAATGGTTGGATGTGGACGACCAGCTTGAGTTCTATTTGGAAGAGAAATCTCGGCTTTATGGAGCGCACCCTGATTTGGTGTTTCAAGCTGAAGAAGGGACGCAAGCCTCGCAGGAAGAAATTTTGCAGTCGGTTGTTACAAGCCTCCTTGCTCAATATCCGTCGCTTTATCAAAAGCAAGGCGATGTAATGACGATTGGTGAGCGTGAGGTTTCGCTGAATGCACAGCCTGCGCTTTTAACAGCGGCTCGTCTTTTTCAAGACGACTTAATTGTTATGCGTCATAGCCCGCAAGGATGGCGATTGGTGGCGGCGTCTTTATCGTTTCCGTCATCGTGGTCTTTGGGGGAAAAGTTTGGCAAGCCAATGGATCAAATTCACGCGCCCGTGCCAGCCTTCGGGCCGAACACGCGCAATGCCATGATGATTGACCGCATCTTTAATAAGCTACAGGTGGAATTTCCTGTTTGGCGACAAAACTGGAGCCTGCACGAAGACGATGCGCTTTATCACCCTTCTGTCTCTGCCATGCGGCCTGAAAAGTTTAAGGCCCGTAATTTAAGCTATGACCCTTATGTGCGCGTTGAGCGGCAGACGTTGCGCAAAATGCCGCAATCGGGTGATATCCTTTTTACCGTTCGCATTTATTTGGACCGAGTGAGTGCACTTCGCAAAAAGCCAAATGGTGAGGCAGGCGTCGCGCAACTTAATGAGCAGTTGGCGACTATGACAGAAGACCAATTGACCTATAAGGGCATTCCGCTCGGTTTAACGCTTTAGCACTGCGCTATTCAAATTAAATTAGTTGGTCCTGACACTTCGGTAGTTTACAAGGTGTCGGACTTGATACATTTCGGAGCTTATTATGATTGATCTATACACTTGGACGACACCCAATGGCCGCAAGGTTTCCATCTTGTTGGAAGAACTGGGCGTGCCTTATACGGCTCATCCCATCAATATTGGCGAAGATGATCAATTCAAGCCCGCGTTTCTTGAAATTAGCCCGAACAATAAAATTCCGGCAATTGTCGACCAAGATAACGGCATGAAGCTTATGGAATCAGGTGCGATCATGATGTATCTGGCTGACAAATACGGCAAGTTTTTACCGAAAGAAGGGGAAGCACGCTGGCGGGTGATTGAATGGCTGATGTGGCAAAAAGCAGGCTTCGGTCCAATGCTTGGCCAAGGCCATCACTTCTCGCATTTCAACCCTGGAAAATCAGAATATGCAGCTGACCGATTCCGCACAGAGGCTGAGCGCCTTTATGGGGTGTTGGATAAGCAGCTTGAGGGCCAAGACTATATCTGCGGCGATTATAGCATTGCTGATATGGCTTGTTGGCCGTGGGCATCACGCTATGAATGGCATAAGATTGATATTACGAAATATCCAAATGTACGAGCGTGGTATAATCGTCTTTTAGAACGCCCTGCCGTTCAAAAAGGCTATCATGTACCAAAAGTTATGGGCGAAATCCCGACAGCTTAACTGTCGGGTTCATCGAGGCTTTCAGCCTAGGTCAAAGCTTATCCAGCTTGGGCGAAATCAAGACCAAAGGCCTTAAGCGCACTAATCCAATCGTTCGCCGTTGTGTTTAACTGCGGACGATGCGGTGTCCAGAAGGTCACCATGTGCAAACGGCCTTTGCCGTCATAAACGCTCATCTCATGGTAAGAGCGATCCACCTGTTCATCCGCATTGGTATCAATGATGGTCGTGCGAAATTTAATGCGCGCGGTGCGCCATGAGCAGTTTAGTGGCGCCATCACATCATCCGCATCACAAAGGGTTGCAAAGCGAACAAAGCCGCGACGCACACCAATACGTGGGAACTGGTTGACCCGTCCCATAATGTGAACATTGGTGTTTGATGATACTGGCACTGCTGAAAGCGACTTGAGTTCACCCGTCACATCTGGCGTGAAAAGTGGATCATCGCGTACACCCAAATGGGCCTGCTGGGAATCAACATCAATCGTCATAACGTGGAGCTGATGAATTTCATCGCCACATTCAATTGCCCCTTGAAGGAAGCCAGTGGCCATCATGTCAAAAGAAGGCCCGCGTGCTTCTTTGCCATTTGCATCAGGAATGATGAATTGACAGGCATGCGCAGGTGTTGAGAGGGAAGGGCTGAAGCTTAGGAAAAGCATGCCCAAAAAAAGTGAAAGAAAGACGGAAATTTGACGTTTGGTCTTGGTAGTCCGTAGAAGATTAGCCATGTGAACCTCACAAGTTTGCCGTTATCCTCCCTGTACTGATACTACTGTTGTTAAAGTAGAGCGGTAAAAGGTTAACAACTTATCACTATTCAAAAATGATGCATGTTAATCATGCACCAAACGTCAATGCTCTGGACAATAGCATCAGATAAGCCCATATCCAGATCACATAATTGTAATTTAGGACTTTGCCGTGGATAGACAAATCACAGTTGCTAAAAAAAACGAGATCAACCCGATTTTGAAGTTTGCGCTTGAATTAGGACCGTTGCTGGTTTTCTTCTTTGCAAATTCCAAAGGTGAGCAACTGGCGGAGCAATTTCCAATCCTTGCTTCATTTGGTGGACCGATCTTTATTGCGACCGGTTTGTTTATGATTGCGATGGTGATTTCGCTGGCGGTCTCCCTGCTACTCACCCGCTCTGTGCCAATGATGCCGCTGGTGACATTGGCCGTGGTTTTGGTGTTTGGTGGTTTGACGCTTTATTTGCAGGACGACACGTTCATCAAAATGAAGCCGACCATTGTGAACATGCTGTTTGCGGTTGTTTTACTGACAGGGCTTTATTTTGGTAAATCACTGCTTGCTTATGTGTTTGAATCTGCTTTCAAAATTACACCTGAAGGCTGGCGTATTTTGACCCTTCGTTGGGGCTTGTTCTTTATCTTTTTGGCCGTATTGAACGAAGTGGTTTGGCGCAATTTTTCGACTGATTTTTGGGTGTCGTTCAAAGTGTGGGGCACTATGCCAATCACGATGATATTTGCTATGGCGCAAATGCCGATTATCACGCGCCATGCCTTGCCAGAAGACGATGAAGAGGTCGCGGAATAAAGCGCTTTATTCTGGGTTTTTAAACGGACCTGTCGCCTCGCCTTGTTCCACCATTAAGTCTTGTTTTAACGCCCAGTGTACGGACGGGAAGGCAAGGTCTTCCCACGGGATATCATCCCAATCAAACAGCTGAACATCAAGACTTTCTGGCCCGGCAGCAAAGTTGGGTTTTTCAAGGTGTGCACGATACATCAATTGCACCTGTGAGATATGTGGCACGGCATAAACGGCAAGTAGGCTGTCGATAACCAGCTCCGCGCAAGCTTCTTCCTGCGCCTCGCGTTTGGCCCCGTCTTCGGGTGTTTCATTCAGTTCTAAATATCCAGCAGGCAAGGTCCAAAACCCAGAACGCGGCTCAATCGCCCGTTTGCAAAGCAAAATTTTGCCCTCATGGCGGACCACAGAACCGACCACAATCTTCGGGTTTACATAATCAACAAAGCCACACGTCGTACAAACATCGCGCTCATGGGTGTCGCCATCTGGGACGATTTTGGTGAAATTATTTGTGCTCATCAATTTATTTATAGATCAAAATTCGAAACTATCCAGCTTCGGATTGCTTGTGGTCACATGCTTTGGTTGCTCGACGAGTGACTGACTGCATATGGCGAAATACAATAAAACTACCTATATTATAAGCATTACTCGTTCTTAGGCGACCCATTCATTTAACCCATGCGGAGGTTTTCGTGGCCCAATCATTCGATAGTTTTAATTGTAAAAAGACGCTGACTGTTAACGGCAAGGAATATACTTATTTCTCCCTTCCTCAGGCTGAAGCAAATGGCCTTGATGGCATCTCAGCGCTCCCGTTTTCGCTCAAAGTTGTGCTTGAGAACTTGCTGCGTTTTGAAGATGGTCGCACGGTTACCGCTGACGACATCAAAGCCTGTGCTGAATGGTTGAAAGAGAAAAAATCATCCCAAGAAATTGCCTATCGTCCCGCACGGGTTTTGATGCAAGATTTTACGGGTGTGCCCGCTGTTGTTGACTTGGCAGCGATGCGGGATGCGTCTGTAGCGCTTGGCGGTAAGGCGGATCAAATTAACCCGCAAGTGCCTGTAGACCTTGTCATCGACCATTCTGTGATGGTTGATAATTACGGCACGCCGGATGCGTTTAAGAAGAATGTTGAACGCGAATATGAACGCAATGGTGAGCGCTATACATTCCTTCGTTGGGGTCAGGAAGCGTTTGATAATTTCCGCGTTGTGCCGCCGGGTACTGGTATTTGTCACCAAGTGAACCTTGAATATCTCGCGCAAACGGTTTGGACCAAAGAAGAAGGCGGCGAGACGATTGCTTATCCTGATACGCTTGTGGGGACTGACAGCCACACAACAATGGTGAACGGTCTTGCGGTTCTTGGTTGGGGTGTTGGCGGTATTGAAGCGGAAGCGGCGATGCTTGGCCAACCAATCTCCATGTTGATTCCAGAAGTTGTTGGCTTCAAGCTAACGGGTGAAATGGGTGAAGGCATCACCGCGACCGACCTTGTGTTGCGGGTTGTTGAAATGCTGCGCGAACTTGGTGTTGTCGGTAAATTCGTTGAATTTTACGGACCGGGCTTGTCGAACCTTTCGCTGGAAGACCAAGCAACAATCGCCAATATGGCCCCAGAATATGGCGCGACATGTGGTTTCTTCCCTGTTGATAGCGAAGCCATGGATTATCTTGAAACCACAGGCCGTGAAGAGGACCGCGTGGCGCTGGTTGAAGCCTATTCCAAGGCACAAGGCATGTGGCGTGATAATGACACGGCTGACCCTGTCTTCACCACCACGCTTGAGCTTGATATGTCGTCTATCGTTCCAGCGTTGGCGGGTCCCAAGCGCCCGCAAGACCGTGTGTTGTTGGATGTGGCAGATACAGCCTTTGCTGAAACTATGGCGAAAGAATTCAATAAAGGGAGCGACACTGAAAAGCGGGTTTCCGTTGAGGGTCGCAACCATGACCTTGGCAATGGTGACGTGGTGATTGCCGCAATCACATCTTGCACGAATACATCAAACCCAAATGTTCTGGTTGCTGCGGGCCTTGTTGCTCGCAATGCTGTTGCCAAGGGCATGAATGTGAAGCCTTGGGTGAAAACGTCGCTTGCACCTGGTTCACAAGTGGTGACCGATTATTTGAACAAGGCGGGTCTGCAAGATGACCTTGATGCGCTTGGTTTCGACCTTGTTGGTTACGGATGTACAACCTGTATTGGTAACTCTGGCCCGCTGGATGAAGAAATTTCAGAAACGGTCAATAAGAACGACCTTGTGGTCACCTCTGTCCTTTCTGGCAACCGCAACTTTGAAGGCCGTGTGAACCCTGATGTTCGTGCAAATTACCTTGCTTCGCCGCCGCTTGTTGTGGCCTATGCGCTGGCAGGTTCCATGAATATCAACATTACCACAGAGCCGCTTGGACAAGACAAAGAGGGCAATGATGTTTTCTTGAAAGACCTTTGGCCGACCAACCAAGAAATCGCTGAGACTGTGCGCAAGGTTGTGACACAGCAAATGTTTCGTACCCGTTATGGTGATGTGTTTAAAGGCGATAAAGGCTGGCAGGAAATTGAGGTGTCGGGCGGCATGACCTATGGCTGGGATAACCAGTCCACTTACGTGCAAAACCCACCTTACTTTGACGGCATGGGCATGGAGCCTGAAGCCGTAAAAGATATTGAGAGCGCCCGCGTTCTTGGTCTCTTTAAAGACTCCATCACCACAGACCATATTTCACCAGCGGGTGCGATTAAAAATGATGGCCCTGCGGGCGATTATTTGCGAGGTCACCAAGTGCGCCCTATCGACTTCAACTCATACGGCGCGCGCCGTGGTAACCACCAAGTTATGATGCGCGGCACTTTCGCTAATATCCGCATTAAGAACCAAATGGTGGCAGGCACAGAGGGTGGCGTCACTGTGCATCATCCATCAGGCGAAGGCATGTCGATATTTGATGCGGCGATGAAGTATCAAGCAGACGGCGTGCCGCTGGTGGTTTTTGCGGGCAAAGAATATGGCACAGGGTCATCCCGTGACTGGGCCGCGAAAGGTACGCGTCTTCTGGGTGTTCGCGCTGTGATTGCTGAAAGCTTTGAACGCATTCACCGGTCTAACCTTGTTGGCATGGGCATCTTGCCGCTTGTCTTCACAGGAGGTGACAGTTGGGAAGGGCTTGGCATTACAGGCACAGAGCAAGTGTCAATTTCTGGCCTAACAGACCTCAAGCCGCGCATGACGCTCACGGCTTCCATTGCCTTTGAAGACGGCTCTAAGAAAGATGTTGAACTGCTTGTTCGCATCGATACGGAAGATGAGCTGGAATATTACCGCAATGACGGCATCTTGCATTATGTGCTTCGTAATCTTGTAGGTGGTGCTGCTTAGGCCTGCCTAATGCACTTCTCGGCTTGGCATGTCTTGGTGGGCGATATCCATTAAGACGTTGGCGGGGACCGGGTTTAAAATAGACTGCGCGCGTTGAAGGGCGAAAGCTAAATCGCGCGCAGCAAAGGCGACCTCGTCGCAGCGTGTTGGGCAGCTCAGTGCCTGTAAGCAGATTTCTGCCGCAGCATCGTCACCATGCTGCATGGCGGCGATAAGGCCCATTACCAAACATTCATCACGGCATAGCGCATCATCTTCCAGCGGGAGCGTTCTCAAAGGGCAATTGGCGCATGTGCCAAGGGTTTTGACGAATGTAATCAAATGGCTCATGCAATCACGCGCATTCTTTGCGCCAAGCTCAAGGCAAAAGAGGTTCCAAGCTTCATCCCAAAGCCGCACATTCTTCGTTGCAAAACCAAGCGTCCAACGTCTGTAGCCTTGAAGAACGAGCATTTCAGGAGGTCGGTTGATGTATTTTTCTGCCGCGCTTACTGCCATGAGACACCTCAATAACTTGACTTAATTAGTCATATTAAAAAGCATGAATTATATCTTGTGTCAAATACTCATGTTAAATTGAGTTCAAAAACCACATGGCATTCCATAAAGTCGCGATATACATTTGTCTTTCATTCAATTTTAGGTGGCTTCAATGACGAAATACCCCACAGCCAAAGAGGTTATTTCATTTTGGTTTGAGGAAATCAGTCCAAGGCAGCAATTTGTCAAAGACCCAAAATTTGATGATGAAATCAAACATCGCTTTGGCCCACTTCATGCGCGTTTGACGGTCGATGTATCTGACTTCACCAGTACATCTTTGGGTGCGCTTGCTGCAATTTTGGTGTTTGACCAATTTTCAAGAAATATGTTTCGCGGGTCAGCCCAAGCCTTTGAAACAGATCCGCTGGCGCTTTCAATTGCAAAAGAGCTTATTGCAACAGGCGCAGACAAGACGATGCCAACTAATTATCGCGTTTTTGTTTATATGCCGTTCATGCATGCTGAAACATTGGAAGACCAAGAGCAATCTGTTGTGCTTTTTAATCAACTTGGCGTGGCTTCAAACATCAACTATGCGATTAAACACCATGATGTTGTCAAAAAATATGGCCGCTTCCCGCATCGCAACGGTACACTCGATCGACTATCGACAGAAGCTGAAGTGGCCTTCATCAACACGCCAGGCACCGCTTTCTAACGGTTTTTTGAACGACATCAAGGAGTCGTTACTCGCTAGAGTCGGGAGCTTTATCTATATTAATTAGAGAAATCGTGTAAGATACGCGTAATTCCTCGTGGCAATTCTTTTGGAACAATATGAAGCGTCTATTTAAAAATCGACTAGTTTTATCAATAAGTTTTCTAGCAGCTGGCTTGTTGAACCTTAGCTCAGGGGTAGATCATGCCCGTGCCGGCGCAAAAGGTGTGATTGAACTGTATACGAGCCAAGGGTGTTCTTCTTGCCCGCCTGCTGATGAGTTGGCAGAAAAATATGCACAAGACCCAGATTTGGTTGTGCTGACTTTGCCCGTTACCTATTGGGATTATCTTGGCTGGAAAGATACGTTCGCCCAGAAGAAATTTACAAATCGCCAATATGGCTATGCGGCGCTCCGTGGCGATCGTTCAGTTTATACTCCGCAAGTGGTGGTGAACGGTTATGACCATGCTGTTGGTAGCAACGAACGTGATATCAACAGGCTTGTTGAACGCGGCTCACTTCCGGTAAATATCGAAATCAGTTTGTCTGGCCCCGATATTAAAATTGATGTTGAAGGCAAATCGCCTGTCAGCAGTGGTACTGTTTGGATGGCTTTGCTTCAAAAAAGTGGGACCGTGTCCATTGGCCGTGGTGAAAACCGCAATCGCAAAATCACCTATACAAATATCGTGAAAGAGATGCGTCCGCTCGGTAAATGGGAAGGCGAAGCAATGACCTTGCAATTCGCTAAACCTGACCTGATGTCAGACGAGATCAATGGCTTGGCCGTTATCCTTCAAACGAAAGAGCAAAACCTGCCAGCAAAAATTCTGGGTGCTGCTTCTTGGATGAATAAAGGTAGTTAAATCGCTGCACCTTCACACCTCAAACGAGGTCGTGAAGGCGCATTCAATTTAGCCCTAAATCCTAATCAATAGCCTTTGCCATAAACACCCCAAGGGCCGCCGCAAATTTTGCTGGATCATTGGGCTGTTCGCCATCCATAATTTTTGCTTGGCCATGAAGAACTGTTGCCATTTGTTCCGCAAGGGCTTTGTCTTTACCGCTTTCTAGGTGAGCTGCCAGTTTTTCGATGATGGCGTGAGATGCGTTGATTTCCAAAACAGGGGCAGGATTAAAGCCCGCATCTGGTTGGTCTTTTAAAATCTTCTGCAACTGCATATCCATTGCCCCGTCAGAAGCAACAAGACAAACAGGGCTTTCAGCCAAGCGAGCTGATGCACGAACATCGGACACATCATCTCCCAATGTCTCTTTCAAGAAGGTATAAAGACTGGCGAGTTCTGCTTTGTTTTCTTTTGCGTCTTCGGTGCTTTCATCATCAGCAGACTTTAGGTTGTCTAGATCATCAGATCCCTGTGTGATGGACTTAAATGGCTTGCCTTGGAAGCCGAGAGCCGTGCGTACCCAGAAGGCATCCACAGGATCAGAAAGGTACAAAACCTCCACATCGCGGGCGCGATAGCCTTCAAGATGCGGACTTGCTTTAATCGCGTCGTCGCTGTCGCCCAGTGCGTAATAGATGGTTGTCTGGTTTTCCTTCATGTCTTCCAAATAGCTTGCAAGACTGCGCCATTTTCCATCTGATTTGCTGGTTCTAAATCGTACAAACCCATAAATGTCGTCACGACGGGCCATGTCTTCATAAAGCCCTTCTTTGATGACGGGGCCGAAGGCTTCCCATACTTTTTCAAAGTTCTCGCTGTCTTTCTCAGCCATTTTTGAAAGCTCAGACAAGATCCGTTTTGTCACCCCTGTTTTAATTGCCTCTAACAGCGGATTATCTTGCAAAAGTTCGCGCGAAATGTTGAGCGGCAGATCTTCCGTATCAATCACACCACGCACGAAGCGAAGCCATGCTGGTAGTAATTCAACTTCGTCAGAAATAAACACACGGCGCACATAAAGCTTCATGCGACCTTTGCGGTCAGGATTGAACAGATCAAACGGCTTCATGCTCGGTAAGTAGGCAAGCACAGTATATTCTTGGCGGCCTTCTGCACGATAGTGGATGGTCTTTGCTGGCTCGTCAAAATTGCCGGAGACCAGACCGTAAAACTCGTTATATTCTTCGTTAGTAATATCAGATTTTGACTTGGTCCAAAGGGCGCTGCCGTCGCTGATTACACGATCGAATGCTTCATCGGTTTCTTTATCATCGTCATCTTTAACGGTTTCCGTTCCGAAGATATGGATAGGCACGGGTACATGAGATGAATAAGAGCGAACAATTTCTTCAATCTTCGCGTTGCTTGCGTAATCTTTGCCATCTTCTGAAAGGTGAAGCTTGACCATCGTGCCGCGTTTACCCGCAGGGATATCAATCTCTTCAACCGAGAAGGTGCCCTCGCCATTAGACGACCAGATATAGGCTTGTTCTTCGCCTGCCTTGCGCGAAATAACATCTACCTTGTCTGCGACCATGAAGGCTGAATAAAAGCCAACACCAAATTGGCCGATCAACGCGCTGCCATCTGATTTTTCTGAAAGGCCATCAAGAAAGGCTTTTGTCCCTGAGCGGGCGATGGTGCCAAGGTTGCCGATCAACTCGTCCTTGTTCATGCCAACGCCGTTGTCAGCGATCATCAGCACGTTGTTCTTCTCATCAAAATTCAACATGATCTTATAATCAGGATCATCCTGAATGAGGTCAGGGTTATCGATGGCCAAAAAGCGGATTTTCTCGCAGGCATCTGCCGCGTTTGAAATGAGCTCGCGCAAGAAAATGTCTTTATTTGAATAAACGGAGTGAACCATCATTTTCAAAAGCTGCGCTACTTCAGCTTCAAAGACGTGTTCTGCTTTGTTGGATGTATCTTCTTTGCTCATTTTGAACCTCAATTTGCTGGTGTGCGAACAAATAGGGGCTTTGAGTGAAAAATTCAAAGTGGAATAAGGAAAATTTGCAAAAAAAAGGTCAGCACGGGCTGACCAAGGTGTTCAAGGGGTATGAACGCTACACAAAAGAGGCCCGGCTAAATCTGCCTGGGAGGCTGGGGGGCTGAAAAACCAGTACAGGTCGAGCCAGGCCACCTTGGGTAGTGGTGGCAATATGACCATCATTCGTGACAGTTATTTGACTGAATTAAGGCTAAAAAGTGGAATATTGCCCGAAAATAACTTCTGACCAGTTATCGTTTCAGCCATTCAAATGAGTTTATCAACATTGCGAACTAATTTCTTGGCTTGATCTTTTTGTCACTGCGTTCAATCATAAGTGCAGCGGAGGAATTGTTCTTGGATCATAACGAATTTTCTGAACGAGGTGGAGATAAGCGTGATGCCAATATCATCACTTTATCAAACACTGTAGTGGCGCCTAAGCCCAATCAAAAACAACCGACACAAATTGCCTTTGATCGTCGAGAATTGTCGGAGATTTTACGGGTATATGGATATCGTGTTGCGGAAGGTGAGTGGCGTGACTATGCGCTAGACTTCCAAAAAGAGCGGGCGGTTTTTTCCATATTCAAACGCACGAGCGAAATGCCTGTCTATCAGGTAGAGAAGAACCCAAAGCTTGCCCGTAAGCAAGGCGCCTATAGCGTGATTAATGCCGCAGGTATGATTTTGAAGCGTGGCCATGAGCTGCGCCAAGTGCTGAAAGTGTTGGAACCGCGCAAACATTTGCGAGTTGTCGATTAGAGCAACTAAAGCGCTAGCTGCATATAAATGACGTCTAGCCATTGATCTTTTTTGAAGCCAACTTCTTTCAATGTACCGACATGCTCAAAGCCCGCTTTTTCATGCAGCCTTACCGACCATGCAGGATCAAGTTTGGTGATGACGGCAATCATTTGGCGATATTTCCGTCGTCGGCATTCCAATATCAATCGATCAAGCAGTTGCGTGCCAATGCCTTGGCCTTGCGCTTTTGGGGCGAGATAGACTGAGTTTTCAACGGTGCGTTCATAGGCTTTGCGAGTGTGAAAAGCGCCAGCATAGGCATAGCCGATAATCTCACCGTTAAGTTCTCCAACGAGATAAGGGTGCCCACCGTTTGAAAGCGTTTGAAAGCGGTTTGTCATCTCAGCCTCACTCGGTGGCTCATACTCGAACGAGGCGAGACCGTGGTTTACATGATCGCCATAGATCGTTGTAATCGTCGCAATATCGTCAGCTGTGGTGTCGCGGATCACTAATGCCATGAGGAAATGCTAGCAAAGAAAAAGGCGGCTTAAAAGCCGCCTTAATGCATCAAATTTGTTCTTTTGACCTGTTTGTATTCAGGCGCCTACTATTCGCGGTTACCCAAGAACTGAAGCAAGAACATGAACATGTTGATGAAGTCGAGGTAGAGACGCAGCGCACCCATTACGGCTTTGCGGCCTTGAGTGGTTGAATCGTCACCTTCGTAGTACATCTCTTTAATTTGCTGTGTGTCGTAAGCTGTAAGACCTGCAAAGATCAAAACGCCGAGGCCTGAGATTGCAAACTGTAGCGCAGATGATTGAAGGAAGATGTTTACGACCATTGCGATGATGATGCCGAAGAGGCCCATCATTAAGAATGAACCCATGCCAGAGAGGCTACGTTTGGTTGTGTAACCGTACAAGCTCAATGAGGCGAATGCCGCAGATGTAATGAAGAATGTACGAACAACGCTTTCAGATGTGTAGATCAACAAAACTGTTGAAATCGATACACCAACGAGTGTTGCGTAAATCCAAAATGTAATCTGTGCAGCACTTACGCTCATTTTATGAACGCGGAAGGACAGGAAGAAAACCAGTCCGAGAGGTGCGAGCATGAAGACCCATTTCAAAGGACCAGACCAAACCGTTGCGCCGAATTGTGTGAGGTAAACACCTTCACGCACTTGAGCAACGCCCTGTGTCGCGTCGCCTGTTGTGGCGAGATTGAACACGAAATAAGCTGCAAGACCTGTCAGCGCGAGGCCAAGAGCCATGTAGTTATAGACAGAAAGCATGTATGAACGCAGACCCTGATCAACATCCGCGTTAGCCGCAGTTGCCTGTCCGTATTGTGTGCGTCTTTCCAAATCAGCCATCGAAAAACCCTATAATGTTTAAAAAAGCTAGACTAAGCGAAGATCATTCCTCGCCTATATTCTCGTTTAATATGGTATTCTTCGTCAAAATACTCAAGTCTTTTCGGACCAACAGTAGTCAAAATTGGTTTATTTAACCTCGCAAAGCCCTTGTATCTTATGCGTTCCTTAACAAAGGAGCGGCCTTTTGTCCCAATATGCGCCAAGTGCCTGCAAAACCGAGTGCGATGCATAAGAACAGCGCAATGGCTGCTGCTGAAAAAGCGGCACTTGGATAAAAGGTGAAATCACCATCCATAATGTTCTCAACCACAAACCAAGAGGCAAGTGTGCCGGATAGAATGCCAAACACGGCTGTAATGAGACCAAGCAGGGTGAATTGCAGCAGATAGGCTTTCATAAGCTGCCCCCGCGTTGCGCCGAGTGTTTTTAAAACCACTGCATCATAAATTTGCGTGCGATGGCCCGCCGCAAGGGCGCCCGCCAGTACTAAGATTGAAGAAAGCAAGGTGACACCAGAAGCGCCACGGATGGCCCAAGCCAATTGACCCACCACATCAGCTACTCGTTCAAGCGCGTCTTTAACGCGGACTGTTGTCACTGTTGGGAAGGCATTGGCGACGGTTTTCATCAGCTCAAATTCTTTTTCAACCGTGCCGCCATCTTTTAGGGCGAGGGTGGCAAGGTGCGAGTGGGGTGCGCCTGCGAACGTGTTAGGTGAGAAAACCATCACGAAATTAATGCCAAGCGATTGCCATTCTACTTTTCGAGTGCTGGCAACAGTGGAGACAATTTCGCGACCCAGTACATTGACCGTGATTGTGTCACCGATTGTGAGACCGAAGTGGCGGGCAACTTCTTCATCGAAAGAAACAAGTGATCCGTCTGTATGATCTGCATTCCACCATTCACCTTCATCAAGCACAGAATTTTCTGGAATGGTCGCAGAATAAGTAATGCCGCGATCACCACGCAGCGCCCAAGCGCTTTCGCTGTTCACGGTCATTTCTGATGGTTTTTTGCCGGCAATATCGACAAAGAAGCCGCGCAACATGGGAACACGCTGTAGTGTGGCCTCTTGTGTGTTGTCTTTAAGCAGCGTTTCAAAAGTTTCAATTTCGTGGTTTTGAATATCGACAAAGAAGAAACTTGGCGCTTCATCGGCAAGGGACGAGGTGAGCTGGTTGCGTAAATTACCGTCAATGAGCGCGATTGTAACGAGCAAAGACAGGCCGAGGCCAAGGGACAAGACGACAGATGGCGTAATTGCACCGGGGCGATGGATGTTGCCGATCGCAAGACGCCATTCTGTCGAACGTGCATGTGGCAAACGACGGGCGATGGCCATGATGCCAATCGCAGTGAGGCGTAGTAAAACGAACGCACCCACTGTGCCACCAACAAATGCGGTCGCGATAACCCGATTATCTGACAAGCCAATGGCGAGGGTAAAGAGCAGGGCGACACATCCAACCAAGGCTAAGAGATAGGGCAGGCGTGGCAGCTTGCTGGTTCCTTCACGGTCGCGAAACAGCGCAGTTGGTGGAATATCGCGCGCTTTAGAAAGTGGCCAAAGCGCGAAGACCAAGGCCATTAAATATCCATAGACAGCAGCCAAAGCGAGTGAAGCGGCAGGTATCTTGGTATCAATTTCAATTGGCAGCGCCCCTTGCAAGAAGTAGGCGGCAACAGAGGGAATGAACGCACCAAGCGCCAAGCCGATGGCGACCGCGATGGTCGCAATCATCATGATTTGGATAACATAGACAAAGAAGACAAAGCTGCCTTTGGCTCCAATGCTTTTAAACGTCGCAATCACTTCACGCTTACTATCAAGATAGGCCGTGACTGCATTGGCGACACCCACACCACCCACAACGAGGGCTGTTAATCCCACAAGGGTCAGGAATTGGGCAAAGCGTTGAATATTGCGCGAGAGGCCGGGGGAGGCATTGTCCCGCGCCCGAATGCGCCATCCTGCTTTCGGCATTTCGGTTTCTGCCGCTTCACGAACCGCCTGAATGTCGTCGTTAGAAACGCCGTCTTGAAGTTTCACTTTATAGTGCCAGCGCACAAGGCTGCCTGGTTGAACAAGACCAGAAGCGCGAATGGCTTCATTGGAAATCATCAAACGCGGGCCAAAACCAACGCCGCCTGCAAGACGGTCTGGTTCATTCTCAATCACGTCCATAATTTTAACTTTGATACCGCCAAGGTCGATCAATCCACCGACTTCGATATTAAGGCGGGCTAAAAATCCAAGCTCAACAACGCCGCCAAAAGTGCCTTTATCCTGTTCTTTTAAAAGATCATGGATGTCGCCTTTTTGGACGAGTTTCATCTCGCCATAAAGCGGGTAGTTCTCATCCACGCCTTTGAGTTCTGTCAACGCTTGGTCTGATCCATCTGGCAGTCGCGCCATGGAACGCATGGTGGCGGCGACGGTGACGGGGCCGAGTTTATCGAGATAGGCTTGTTCAAGCTCAGTGGTTTCGCGGTGAATGAGCGAGAAGCGAATATCGCCACCGAGGATGGATTGGCCTTCAGATGAAATACTGTTCACCAGTGATGCAGAAAGCGCATTCACCCCAGCAATAGCGGCAACGCCAAGGGATAAGCAGGCGAGGAAGATCATAAAGCCACGCACGCCTGCCCGCATTTCTCTGGCAGCGAAGGTAAAAGCGAGGCGGAGCGATTTGAGAAGGCTCATTGAAGGAGCGGTTGTCGTTACATCCATTGTGCTCATTCGGCAGCACTCGCAGACTTGACCACACGGTTAAGCAAGGTGTTCTCACCATCTTCACCACGAATTTCACCGCTTCTAATCTCGATTGCACGATCACAACGTCCAGCAAGCTTGAGATCGTGGGTGACAAGCAACAAGGTCATGTCGCGCTCTTTTTGGAGCTTGAAGAGAAGGTTTGAAATATCTTCGCCGGTGTCTTCATCCAGATTGCCCGTTGGTTCATCGGCAATCAGGAGATCAGGTTGAGCAACAAGGGCGCGGGCAATTGCAACACGTTGTTGTTCGCCGCCTGAAAGTTCACCTGGATAATGGGAGAGGCGATCACCAAGGCCGACGGATTTTAATTCTTCTTCTGCACGGGCAAAGGCGTTGGCAACACCGGCAAGTTCCAGCGGTACGGCGACATTTTCAAGCGCTGTCATATTGGCAATGAGGTGGAAGGATTGGAAGACGATGCCCACATGGCGCCCGCGAAAGCGCGCCAAATCATCTTCGCTCAACGCCATCAAGTCATGATTGACGATGGAAACATTACCGCTATCTGCCCGTTCCAATCCACTCATCACCATGAGAAGGGTCGATTTACCTGATCCAGAAGGGCCAACAAGGCCAACGGCCTCGCCGCGTTCAATGGCAACGCTTACCCCTTTTAAGATATGGACACGGGCAGCACCTTGCCCGAGGGAGAGGTGGACGTTTTCAAGGTCGATGATTGAATTATTTGAGACGGAAGGCTGGTCGGACAATGGGTATTCCTCTAATCAGTGCTTATATAGAATAGTGCAGTACCAAACCACCATATGGGAAAGTGATAATGATTTTTCATCATCTGCGATCAATATTTTTTGTATGCCTTATGTGCGCCGCCTCTTTTGCGCAAGCTGAGACGTTAAAAATTGTTGTCTTTGGTGACAGTTTAACGGCGGGTTTTGGGCTGGATCGCGGTCAGGGTTTTGTGCCGCAATTACAAGCAAAGCTTATCACAGAAGGATATGATGTTGAATTGATCAATGCAGGTGTGTCTGGTGATACCACGAGTGGCGGGCGCTCTCGGTTGAATTGGTCTGTTGGGCCTGAGGCTGATGGCGTCATCTTGGAACTCGGTGCAAACGATATGCTGCGCGGGCTTCCTGTGAAATCGACACGAGAAAATCTCGATGCGATGGTGACAGGATTGAAAGAACGTAAGTTGCCCGTACTGATTGCCGGTATGTTAGCTTCTCCCAATATGGGGAAAGAATACGGTGAGGAATTCAACGCAATCTATCCAGATTTGGCCGAAGAACATGGCACACTTTTTTATCCGTTTTTTTTGAAGGGCGTGGCTGGTGACGGGGCGCTGAACCAGCCAGATGGCATGCACCCTACGCAAAAGGGTGTTGCGGTGATCGTTGAAAATATCTTCCCAAGCGTTAAAGAGCTGATTGAGAAGGCGACGGCGAGATAGGCTTAAGCCAAGCCCGCAATCGCTTTTGCAAATTCATCGGCTTCAAACGGTTCAAGATCATCAATGCCTTCACCAATGCCGATGAAGTAAACGGGTAATTGGTGTTTGGCAGCGATGGCAACCAAGATGCCGCCGCGAGCGGTGCCGTCTAGTTTCGTCATCACCAAGCCGTTGACGCCTGCTTTTTGTTTGAAGATTTCCACTTGTTGCAGGGCGTTTTGGCCTGTTGTTGCATCAAGAGTTAAAAGCACGGTGTGGGGTGCGGTCTCGTCTTGTTTTTTGATGACGCGAATGACTTTTTCAAGCTCATCCATCAGCTCGGTTCTGTTTTGAAGACGGCCAGCGGTGTCAATCATCAACACATCGCTGCCTGCTTCTTTTGCATCGTTCATGGCGTCAAAGGCGAGGCCTGCGGCGTCAGACCCAATGTCACGGGCGACGACGGGTGAATTGGTGCGCTTGCCCCAGATCTTAAGTTGCTCAACAGCTGCCGCGCGGAAAGTGTCGCCTGCGGCCAACATGACGTTTGCGCCTTCACGGGTGAGTTTCGCAGTCAGCTTACCAATGGTGGTGGTTTTACCCGTACCGTTGACGCCGACCACGAGGATGACGTGGGGTTTCTTCTCAAGGTCGAGTTCCAATGGCTTGGCGACAGGGGCCAGCACTTTTTCAACTTCCTCAGCAAGCACAGTGCGGATTTCATCTTCTGAGATGTCTTTGCCATAGCGGCTTTCTGACAATGAATCAGTGATCGCCATGGCGGTTTCGATGCCGAGGTCTGCTTGGATCAGAACATCTTCCAAATCTTGTACGGTTTCCGCATCCAGTTTGCGCTGGGTGAAGATCGCCGTGATGTTGCCAGTTAAAGACTGCGAAGATTTTGACAGACCTGTTTTGAGGCGTTGAAACCAAGATTTTTTCTCAGGTTCTTCTGTCGTCTCTTGACGTGGTTCATCATCCAGCGAAGTTTTCTCTGGCTCTGGCTCTGGCTCTGGCTCTGGCTCTGGCTCTGGCTCTGGCTCTGGCTCTGGCTCTGGCTCTGGCTCTGGCTCTGGCTCTGGCTCTGGCTCTGGCTC